>CAJJBR010000074.1 GCA_905182475.1 Akkermansiaceae bacterium
ACCTATCTCACCCTCAACTAACAGAAACCGAAAACGACAAACCAACCACCTTCAGAAAAAGCCATCAGCCACTTTTACAGAAAAACATTTACGCAGCCCGCCCGAGTGTAGTTCTTGGTCAACTGACGAAGAGCTGGTTCTCTGCGTTGCTGAAGGTTTTCTCAAAATTCTCTAATTTCAGTTTACACGCCCCCCCCTGCGTCCCTTGGATAACAAGACTGTTATAATTCAGGTTGGATCTTGGCTGATCCGCGATTCCTAAAACCCCTGAACACAGATGACCGCCTTACCGATTCGCCTGCTAATTTTTCCGTCATTCCACTGGCTCCGCTCGGAGCCGCCACGACGAGCTTCACGACCCCTGCGATGGCGCGCCCGTTGGAAGTCGCCATCGACATCCCGTCCCGGAGCCTG
Source organism: Akkermansiaceae bacterium (assembly GCA_905182475.1). Classification (GTDB taxonomy): domain Bacteria; phylum Verrucomicrobiota; class Verrucomicrobiia; order Verrucomicrobiales; family Akkermansiaceae; genus Luteolibacter. Next base: position 415 of record CAJJBR010000074.1, read on the forward strand.
GTCGGGTTTTCCATCAACATCACCTACGGCGGTACAGCTCCCCGCTCTCACAGCAGATGGCGTTCACCAACGCGGTCGATGCATGGATGAGTAGGATCACGGGCTATCGCGGCACGATGTCGGTAGCTAGCGTGAATATTACCGCGACGATCGCACCCAATGACGGGTCAGGCGGAATCCTTGGCTCGGCTGGTCCAACGAGCGCGAGTATTCAAGACGAGGATGGAATCGCCGGAGGGGCGAAATTCGCGCTGACCACGAACGGGGAGATGAACTTCGACTCTGAGGATATTGACAACCTTGAGACGAACGGAACATTGGGAGCGGTGATCGAACACGAGCTGGGGCACGTCTTGGGGATAGGAACGCTGTGGGATACCAATTCTTTCACTAGTCCAGCCTTCGCGGGAACTCAATCGATCTATACCGATGGCACCGGCCAATACACCGGCGCAGCCGGACTTGCCGCGTGGCAGACGGAATTCGGACAGCCCGGAGCTACCTTCGTCCCTGTGGAGCTGGGGGGAGGCGACGGCACCGCCAACGGTCACTGGAACGAAGTGGACGACGGAGCCGGGTTGACGGGGATTACGCAAGCAGGGACAGGGAAGGATTTCCGCAACGAACTGATGACCGGCTGGCTCAACGCTCCCACCTTCGTGAGCCAGTTGACCCTGAACTCGCTCCAGGACATTGGCTACACGGTGGCGGTGCCAGTGCCTGAACCGCTCGTTGGCGGGTTCGCAGCCCTCGCTTCTATGGCTTTTCTCCTGAGACACCGCCGCGCCCGCACCTAGGACTCCTGCGATTAAACTAGCGTGAAATAGGCCACGTGGATGGGTCGGCTCTCGTAAAAGGGGTTAGGATTCGCACTGTGAACTTTCGGTTCGAATGCCTGTCGATGATTTGTGTTGGGGGGTGTTGCATTGCAACATTTTCCTTGGAAGCGCCTGCCGGGTAATCGAAACCTTACGTTCCTCGAAAAATAGTAGAGATACGGCTGGGTTAGCTGAAAGTCCATTTCTGCTAGGGTTACAACGGCGTCCTCGTCCGTACTGAAAACTGCTCCACCGATTGCGTCTTGAGCGTGGTTCTTTGTCCTCCGGAAATGCTGGATAGGTAAAATTTTCAGCTGACGCAGCTTTGTTGAGCGTCTAGCAGTTTGTCGGACTTATACAGCCACGGCACCCCCAACATGTTGATCGCTTGGAGTGCTGGACGCAACCCATGGACGTCGGACTGTAATATATTCAATCGATCGTTTTGATCTCGCCTACCAGGCGTTTCTGTTGGGCTTCATGTTGTGTCTGTTGGCCTCGGGAGGTACAAGATGTTGTCCCTTCTAAGTCCGACAGGCTGCTAGCTGAGTCATTTTGATGTTCGCTGAGTTCATGTGGCGTTTTCTGATAAATTAAGGCGGAATTTGGCACCTTTAAAAAATTAGCCTTGACTAAGTTTGTTAGCGTTAGCTATTTATTGCGCGTATGCAAAACATCAAATCAACAACGATAGCGGCGATGGCCGTAGCAGCCGGTTTCTCACAAATCACACTTGGAGCGGAAAACCTCCGCCCACTCAGCACGGATAGACCCGATGCTACGGAGAGTCCCTACACCGTGGATGCTGGGCATTTCCAGTTCGAGCTGGAGATCGGCTCTATGACTAGGAACGGTGGAGAGACCTCATACGGCTTGGGTGAGCTGAATGCGAAATACGGGTTGGATACCTGGACAGATGTGCAATTCGTCCTGCCACTCTACAATCACATCGCTGGTGGTGCCGAGGGCTTTGGGGATATGCAGATACGCGTAAAAAGAAATCTGTGGGGTAATGATGAAGGGGAAATGGCACTTGCCGTGATGCCTTTCATTCAGCTTCCCACTGGGGCTGACGGCATCAGTAGCGATGAAGTTGAAGGTGGAATAATTGTTCCCCTCGGATTCCAAGGGGCAGGTGGATGGAGCTACGGAGTCCAGGCAGAGTTAGGTGTGATTGCGGACAATGCGGGCAGTGGCCATAATTTCTACATCCTGAATTCGGCAACAGCCGCGCGCGTCCTCACAGAAAAAATTGGAGTATTCTTTGAGCTCGTATCAATTTTTAGTGAGGGGTCGGAAGCTTCCTCGGAATACTATTTTAACTCCGGCCTTACCTACGGTGTGACCGATACGCTCCAGCTCGATGGTGGTGTCCGAGTCGGACTCAGCAGTGATTCAGAGGATTTTACTCCTTTCGTCGGAGTTAGTGCGAAGTTTTAACCTAAAACTTAGTCTCGACTAAGTTTATCAGCTAAGGCAAATAAAGACACATCGCGAAACATGAAAAATAATATTCATCGAAGAAATTTCACGAAACGAACTATCGGTGCTCTTACTGCCGGAGGTTTGTTGTTGGCCGTTCTTGGAATCGTTTCTTGCTCGGATAAGGAAGAACCGGATACTTCCGGGAAAAAGCGGGTCGTGACGAGCTTCACGATCATCGCGGATATGGCGCGGGAGGTAGCGGGTGATGCGGCCATCGTGGAATCGATCACAAAACCGGGTGCCGAGATTCATGGCTACGATCCGACTCCGAAAGATATCGTAAAAGCCCAGAAGGCGGATCTTGTTTTGTGGAACGGGATGAACCTCGAACTCTGGTTCGAAAAGTTCTTTGAAAATGTGAAAGACGTTCCTGGCGCGGTGCTGACTGAGGGGATCACACCCATGGGGATTTCCGAAGGTCCTTATACAGGCAAGCCGAACCCGCATGCATGGATGTCGCCTGCGAATGCCACGATCTATGTGGAAAACATCCGCAAGGCGCTGGTGGAGATGGATCCGGAAAACGAAGCGACCTACAATATAAACGCAGCCATCTATGTTGCGAAAATCAAGGCGCTCGATGAACCAGTGCGAAAGAAACTGGAAGCAATCCCGGAAGATAAGCGTTGGCTGGTCAGCAGCGAGGGGGCATTTTCCTATCTCTGCGAAAACTACGGGCTTCGCCAGCTTTACCTTTGGCCGATTAATGCCGATGCGCAGGGCACCCCACAGCAGGTGAAGAAAGTAATCGATTCGGTTCGGAAAAATAAAATTCCCGTAGTTTTCTCTGAAAGCACCGTGAGTGATAAGCCCGCAAAACAGGTGGCTCGCGAAACAGGCGCACGCTACGGTGGTGTTCTGTATGTCGATTCCCTGACGGACGCGGACGGCCCTGCACCGACTTATCTGAAGCTCCTCGAAGCAAACGCGGATACCATAGTGAAAGGCTTCCTCGAATCGAAATGAGTAGTTCCTCTGGAATTTCCCCAAGCATCGATGTGGAGAACGTATCGGTCGTTTATCCAAACGGCCACCAAGCGCTTCGCAATGCAACGTTCCATCTGAAAAGCGGGACGATTTGCGCGCTTGTCGGCGTGAATGGAAGTGGAAAATCGACGCTTTTCAAAAGCATCATGGGCTTCGTGAATCCGACGGGGGGCAGTGTGAAAATTAACGGGCTTCCTGTGAAAGAAGTCTTGAAACAACATCTGGTCGCATACGTTCCCCAGGCGGAAGATGTGGACTGGCAGTTTCCGGTGAGCGTGTGGGATGTGGTGATGATGGGGCGCTACGGGGCGATGAATTTTCTCAGGATCCCCCGTGCGATAGACAAACTGAAATGTGAGGAAAGTCTGAAAAAGGTCTCGATGTGGAAGTTTCGCGATCGCCAGATCGGCGAACTCAGCGGGGGACAGAAGAAACGGGTGTTCCTTGCTCGTGCGCTCGCGCAAGGCGGGCGCGTGATCCTGCTGGACGAGCCTTTCACCGGCGTGGATGTGAAAACGGAGGACGCGATCATAAACCTACTCCATGAACTCCGGAAATCCGGCGCGATCATTTTTGTCTCCACCCATAACCTCGGGAGTGTGCCGGAATTCTGCGACCAAGTCGTCCTGATCAATCGCACGATTCTCGCCTACGGGCCGACAGCTGATGTGTTCACCGCGCAGAACCTCACTCAGGCATTTGGCGGCGTGCTACGCGAATTTGAGTTTGAGCAATCGACGATCCAAGAACACGACGGACAAAAGGTGCGTGTGTTGAGCGATGACGAAAGACCGCTGATTTTCGGTAAGGACGGGCACCTCGAATACATGGATCGTGAAAAACATGAAGAGCTTTTGAGAAAACGCGCCGAGGAGCATGACTGAATTCTTCCAAACGCTACTCATCCCGTTCCAATACGAATACATGGTGCGGGCGATGTGGGTCAGTGCGCTCATCGGCGGAACCTGCGGCTTTCTTTCCTCGTTCGTGACACTGAAAGGCTGGTCGCTGATGGGCGATGCGCTTTCCCACGCGGTCGTCCCGGGCGTGGCGGTGGCGTATATTTTTGGGCTTCCTTTTTCGCTCGGTGCATTCGTCGCGGGGCTGCTCGCCGCTGGTGCGATGGCGTTTATCAAAGCGAAGAGCCGCATCCGTGAAGACGCGACAATTGGCATCGTGTTCACTTCGTTTTTCGCTCTAGGTCTCGTTCTCATTTCCATGAACCGCGCCCACGTGGATCTCAAGACCATACTCTACGGAAATATCCTCGGGATAGCGGGCGGAGACATCGTGCAGGTTCTTATCATCAGCGGGGTGACCCTGCTGGTGTTGGGTTTGAAGTGGAAAGATCTGATGCTTTTCTGTTTCGATCCAAACCAAGCAAGAACCCTAGGTCTAAAGGCGAACCTGCTTCACGTCACTCTGCTTGCCCTACTGGCAGCAACTGCGGTGGCGGCTCTGCAAGCGGTAGGTGCGATTCTTGTCGTTGCGATGCTCGTAACACCGGGGGCGACCGCCTACCTCCTGACTGACCGTTTTGGAAAAATGCTTTGGATCTCGTCCGGGCTTGGGGTGTTTGGCTCGCTGGCCGGAGCCTACGGCAGTTACTTTCTGAATGGTGCGACTGGTGGCTGCATCGTGACACTGCATACCATCATATTCGTCCTAGTATTCATCTTTGCTCCGAAACAAGGAATTCTAGCCTCGCGGCTTTCCGTGAGGAGGAAGATGGAATCCGCAACAGAACCGGCGGCATGAGCGAGTTTTTCGAACCACTCCAATACTCCTTCATGCGAGATGCGCTGATTGTAGGCTCACTGGTGAGTGCGATGTGCGCAGTGCTCTCCTGTTTCCTTGTTCTCAAAGGCTGGTCGCTGATGGGGGATGCGGTTTCCCATGCCGTGCTGCCGGGAATCGTGATCGCATACATCATCGGTCTGCCCATGGCATTCGGTGCGTTCATTGCCGGGTTGCTCTGTTCGGTAACCACGGGATTCATCAAGCGCAACAGCCGGATCAAGGAAGACACTGCGATGGGTGTCGTCTTCACTGGCTACTTCGCCTTTGGGCTGGTTCTATTCAGTCGTACACCTACCGACTTGCATCTCGATCACATCCTGATCGGAAATATCCTCGGGATAACTAGTGCTCAGGTATGGCAGACTCTCGGCCTCGGAACTCTTGTCCTACTCGTGACCCTCGTCCTGAGAAAAGACCTGCTACTGATTTGCTTCGATCCCGGCCAGGCACGGGTGATGGCCTTGCCCGACCGTTTCCTGAACTACCTTTTACTTAGCCTTCTAGCCCTAGCAATCGTGGTGGCTCTCCAAGCAGTCGGAATTATCCTCGTCGTCGCCATGTTGATCGCCCCAGGTTGCATAGCACACCTCTGGACCGACCGCTTCGACCGCATGCTCGCCATCGCCGCAGGCTCCGCCGTGCTGGCTACCATCATCGGAATCTTCGCCAGCTACCACTTCGATGCCTCGACGGGCGGATGTATTGTCCTGATGCAGGCACTGTTTTTTATCCTCTCACTATTTTTCGCCCCGAAATACGGAATGCTGGGTAGAAAACTGGCGCGAATTAGCTGATGAATTCGGTGCAGGAGCTTTTATCGGATTGCTATCCCGGTTGAGCGATTTCAGCAGAGTCTTACCATGTCCTTAATGAACTGGCCCCAGAGGAAGAGGAGTCCGCGTTTGGAGTATTGGAAATGGCCGTCGCCGGTGAGGCGGATAATCCCGGTTTTGAGGTTGTGCTCCACCTGCTTTCGCATCTCGGATTCGATGCCGTTTTCCAGCTCCTCGGGATCGGGTATGAGCAGGTCGGAAGAATTGATCTTCATTTTAGAAAGATACTGCTGGTGGTCTTTGAGGATCTGGTGGAAGCAGGATTTTTCACAGGGAACGTGGTTCCATCGTAGGGAGGGGGCGCAGCGGAGAGTGGAGGCGAAGGGGAAGTTCGTGGTGCGCAATGTGCTTCCTTTTGAGTCCTGCGAGGTGATGGAGATGAAGGCGAATGCGACATCCGCCTGCTCGCACAGGCACACGGATGCAACGGCGCGCTCCTCGGGATGCCAGAAGAGGCGGAAGTGCTGCTGCATCCCGGACCATTCCCAGCCACAGTCGGAAACGTGCTCGAACCCGGCTTCCTCCATCCCGGCGGCGGCTTCGATCGCGTTTGGGAAAAACGAGGGATTTGGGAGCGGGCGTTGGCGGAGGCGGTTGTTGAGAGGCATCCGCAGGCGGCGGACATGGGTGAGCAGCTCGATCCACGGGAGGAAAAACCAAAGGCTGGCTCCGGCGATGCCTGCGAAGACGTTTCCGCTGATGAAGTAAAAGATGCAGAAACTTGCCCCGAGGAAAGCGACCGCCCCCACTTTCCGTACGAAATTCTTACGAGACGATCTCAAAGCCATCGCCATGACGAAGAGGCCAATAACGATCAGGGTTTCACGCATAAATAGACAAAATTTTAACCTTAAACTCTAAATTTTAAATCTCAAGGAATAGATTGGAGTGTTGGACGGATGATGAAATTTAGAGTTTTAGGTTAAAAGTTTCAGTCGGCTAGGGAGTCGATGAGATACTGCGACGGGCGGAAATTCTCGATTAGGATTTCCTGCTGGTCACCTCGGTTCATGCGCACCTGGCTGATGTTGAAGTTCGGGGTTTTGTGGGGAGCAAAGAGAATGTCGTCGTGTGTGGCGTTCTCGTGCTTCTTGAACATGTCCGGAAGGATGTCGCCGCCGAGATGGTCGTCGCGACCGGTGGCGAGGTGGCAGGTTCCAAGGACTTTTTCATCTTGGATATCCGCGTAGGAAACGGGGAGCACCTGGGTCCCGAATCCAAGCTCGCCAAGTGTGCCGGTTATCGGATCGTCGGCTAGGCGGGCGTTGTGTTCATCGATGGTTTTCTGGTTTCCTTCGATGAGTGTAGAGCGGTAGATGGAGCGATCCTTTACATCAAGCACGCCGAGTGTTCCGTCTTCGTATTTCATCGGGAATTGGCCGTTTGCATCGGTTGGGACGAAATAGACTTCTCCGGCGGGGAGATTGGCGATGTCCGGATTCGTGCCGAGGCAGAGGCCGTGGGATTTCTGTGCGTCCTGAGCATCAAGGCCGAGGGAGGCGGTGAGGACGCGTCCGTCTTCGAGAGTGAAATCAATCTCGATCGTGTCGGCGTTGGTGAGGGCGACACGAAGCTTTTCGGAATCGCGGGAGACTTCTCGGTAATCGACTGCGAGTCCGGAGTTGAGGATGATGTCGTTAAGTCCGTGGAGAGTTGCTCCGCGGAAGCCGTATTCTTTGCATTTCGCGGTCAGTGGCGCGGTGGCTGACCAAGTGGAGATGCAGAGGACGAGGTCGTATTCTTGGTAGATATCCTTATCGAGCGAGAGCTGCTTTCCATCGGTGTCCCATACTTCGTCTTCGAGGTCGAGGTTGGAGCCATGGGTGCATTTGAAGGCGAACATTTCACCGCCATGCATGCCAAGCTCTTCGATTGCGTGATCGCGGAGTGTTTCGTAGAAGTATTTGTGGGCGTTTTTCTGAACTGGATAACCGTCCTCTTTCAGGAACGCAAAGTCCTTGATACGCTGCGGAGGATCTTCAAAATCGATCAGTATGCATACGCGGCAGCCTTTCGTTGGTTCGAAAACCGTGTGCATGAGGCGAACGAGGTTAAATTTCGGAAACTCGCGTTTCTCGGGATTTAGCATGATCTCTGGCGAGAGATAATCGGGCAGTGTAGGGAGGGCGGTGCTTGCCATGGTAGTAGAAGTTATAAGCTGATGCCGACGGTGCAAGGGGGATTTCGTGAAAATCGAATATCTTACTCCCCCAGATCGAAATCTTCTCCGCCGGATTGGGCGTTGCGCATCTGTTTCAGTAGTCCGCTCCGGTCTTCTAATGATTCCCAGACATCCTTCACCACATAGACAGGTGCTCCGGCACGGGCGGCGATAGCGAGGCAGTCGGAAGGTCGCGCATCGAGTTCGACGATCTTGCGCTCCATGATTTCGTTTTCCGCTTCCAGGATCAAACGTGCATAAAACACGTCACCTTCGACCTCCGTAATCATGACTCGGGATACACTCGCTCCGAACGCTTGAAGGGTAAGCATGTAAAGATCGTGGGTGAGTGGGCGGGGCATTTTCTGGCCGCTCATTACCGTGTTGATCGAGAGTCCAACGGCCGGATCAATGTAGAAAAGAATCGCCTTCGAGCCATCGCCCAGGAAAACGGCACAACCCGCCTGAGTAGGCATGAGGGCGATAATTTCCACTTGGACGGAATCGGGCATGGCAGGAATGTGAAGATCTTTGGAAATAAGTCGAACCGAAAGCCGTTCAGCAGTTCCCGCGATCTAAGAATTTTCGGGACTGGCGGACGTATTTCAGAGCCCAGTCCTTGGTTTTGGACTGCTCTTCGAGAGAAAGGGTTTTTACGACCTTCGCCGGAGAACCAAGAACAAGCGAGCCAGGAGGAATTACCGTCCCTCCTGTGACGAGTGCTCCGGCTCCGATAATCGATCGTTCGCCGATGACAGCTCCGTCCAGAATGATCGCGCCCATTCCGATCAGGGCTTCGTCTTTCACCGTGCAAGCATGGAGGATTGCGGAATGACCGACGGTGACGAGCTCGCCGACGTAGCAGCCGAAGTCATCGGAAAGGTGGATCACCGCGTTGTCCTGCACATTGGAGAGTGGGCCGATGACGATTTCGTTGATGTCCCCCCTGAGGGTGGAGTTGTACCAAATGCTGGCGTTTTCGTGTATGGTCACCCGGCCGATGATGTCAGCGCTTCCTGCAATGAATGCGGAGAGATCGATTTTAGGGGAGAATTCTTCGTATGTCTCGATGGCCATTTCCCGAAAGATAAAATGAAGTTCGGGGTTTGGCCAGTTTCATCCGGCCGCACACAAGCCCGTGTCTCAGTGATTTTCCTTCCAAAAAGGATGTTCCTCGCCTCCCGCCCTGATTTGGAAACAATGGAATTACCGCGCAGGTTTTTAAGGAAATCGAGATTTGTGTCCCATTTTCCCGTCAGTTTCCGGTCTTCATCCCTCGCGAATCATGTTTATTGCCCCTTGTTTCCTGATCGAAACCGGGGGCTTTTTTGTTTCGATTGGTTAAGCGCTTATTTATATCAGAAGGGTGAGTTCTGTGTTGATCCAGATACGAATCGCATATTACCAAAAATCCTTGATAAGCCCAGATTTGCTGGATTCTAGGCTCACATCAGATGTTTTTCATATCGGTTGATATTTCAAAAAACCTCATTTTTACCACGGTCTTTTCATTTGAAAGCATTGTTGCAGACCAAGTTGTAGGGGATCGCGGGTCTGAGGCCTGAGAGTTCGAAGATCGAGGGCCAGGAGAGGTGG
>CAJJBR010000075.1 GCA_905182475.1 Akkermansiaceae bacterium
ATTTCAAAGGCCGCGATGGGCCGGGGTCGGAACTGGACATGGCCTGCAATTTAACAGGCTGGAGGAATTACGATAGGGGGTGGATTTTAGGACGCTTACAGTCAAGCGGCGCGGCGGGAACCTCATTCCGACAGGGGTTATCGTCCAGGGGGCCAGGTCCCAACGGAGGTCTCGGTAGCGAAGGAGGTGAAGGCGGAGGCTCCGGTGGATCCAGTAGTGGCGGTGGTTCGCCACGCAACCATTTAGGTAAGGATCCACAGCGTAACCCAATTACACCATCACCGTGAATCCGTAACAACAAGCAGCTGCGCGCCACTTGAGTTTATCAGGGAGGCTACTGATGCCTGTTTCTGTCTTCGGATGGTTTTACCAAACGATCGGAGCTGTATTTTTTACGTGCGGGTAACCCGTAGCGTTTTCTGGCTGGAAATGTGAATCATGCATTCGCTTCCTTGTTACCGTTGAAAAATAGCTCCATGCGGTGGTGGAGGTTGTCGTAAAAGCGCTTCTTGATCGCGTCGATAGCCGCTATTTTATCGGCGTCTTGATGGCCGTCCTGTTCTTCCTCAAGTCGCATTTTCTCCGAAAAGGAACGTTCCATCTCGACGAGTGAATCGAGGAACTCGCGGGTTGCACGGGTGTGCTCAACTCCGTCCACCAGCGCGTGTTCGAGGTTTTGGTTGCGGGTGACGGCAATGAGGTTTCCGGCGGTTAGCTGCTCCATGTAGCGAGAGCGGGTCTGGCGGAAGGCGCGGTGCTCAGAGTCGAATGTGATTTCATCGCGATCCACGAGGGTGTCGTAGGGTCCCGGTTTAGTGAAAAATTTGACGATGAGCGGGATAGTATCCACCAGCATGAACAGCATGGTCAGGACGATGTAGGTGGAGAATGCGAATTTTCCACCTTCATTGCCTGCTTCGAAAAGGCGGTGAAGGGCAAGTGTCTGGGTGAGGATGTCGCGGCGTGGTTCAGCGCGGATTGATGCGAGGCGCTCGGATTCCTCCTTGCCGACTGCGGCAAGCTCGTCCTGAGTGAGCTCCATCTCTACAAGCCGGGTATCAATTTGTTGCTTGATGGTTTCCCGCAGTGCGTTCTGCTGGGTCACGAACTGACCAGCCTGGTCGTTCTCGATCCTCTGTTTGAGCACCGCAACACGCTCCGATTCGGCTTTGTTTGCTAGAGTAATCTCGGCAAGCTTTGCTTCGAAAAGGCTGATTACCGAAGCTTCCGACTGGCGCACCTGGGTCTGTAGGGTGGACTTTTCATTACTAAGATGTTCCAGCAATCCGCCGAGACGTTTGGTTTCCTCACGGCGAGGTTGGAGCTGATCCGATCGGATCGAGCGCGCACGTGGTCCTTCACCCGCGAGGCCTGAGCGTTGTCCGTTGAGTTCTTTTTCAAACTCGGATTGCCAGAAGGAAAGCTCGATCTGTAGTTTCGCATACTGCGGAGTCAGTTCGTCGGATTGGGTTTGCAATACCTCGAGGCGGGCGCGGAAAGGCGCGGTGGCTTCCTCTGTAGCAGCCTTGAGTTCAAGCTGCTGTTCGGCGGGTAGGCCTGGGATCGCCGCACTGGCGTCCTCGTTTTCCTGAATGATGAATTTTGCTTGGAATGACTCGTTCCAACGCAGTCGTTGGTCGGCAAGTGCTTGGTCAAGGGAAGCGATCCGCCCGCGGACTTTCTCCTTCTCACCGTCAAAGCCCGCACGGACTACCTCAATCTCAGCTGCACGGTCGGTTTCAACGACGGAAGAAATGGTGTCCCGGAAAAGGAGCAGGACAAGGGGGTGGGCGATGGTGATTCCCATGAGGATCGCGACGACGAGACGGAGAGAAAACTGTCCCATTTTCCGAAAAATGGAAAGGTAGGGGCGGTAGCCGGCGAGCAGTGCACGGTCGATGCTCAGGATGATGAACGACCAGACAGCAGCCACCGGGTAGATCACCCCCGGCTTGTCCGAAATGGTGGAAAGAGCGTAGGCGCAGGCGATGAATGCGAAAGCGCAGGGCACCAAGACAGTTGCCCCGAAGGCGACGTATTTCCGTTGTTCCCAGTTCGGGCAGCGTTCGAGAGTTTCAGTTCCGGCTCCGGCAAGCCAGAAGAACGCACGCTTCATAGTTTGAGTCATAACTCATCAATACTGATGGCGAACCGTCGGCCTATCACCGGAACGGAAACTTTCTAAAATTGTGGTTCGAACTCTTTCCCCACTCTAGAGAATACTAGGGAGAAACGGCAAGCCGGTCGGTCTTCGGCTCGGATTCGAAAAGGAAGCCGTTCTCCTTATAGGTTTTCAGTCGGAAATGGGTGGCCGTGGAGATTACTCCATCAAGTGAGGAGAGCTTCTCGGAGACGAAACGAGCTACTTCGCGGAGATCCGGTCCTTCGACAACAACCATGAGATCGTAGCCGCCACTCGCGAGGTAGCAGGAGACGACTTGGTCGAATCTGGCAATGCGCATTGCCATGCGGTCAAAACCGCCACCTCGTTCAGGTGTAAGGCGGACTTCGATGAATGCGGAGACGGAGGTGTCGCCGATAATTTCCGGGTTCGTTACTGCATGGTAACCGAGAATCGTGCGGTCTTTTTCCCAAGCTGCGATTTTCTCTTGTACTTCGGATTCGGTTGAATTAATCAGGTCGGCGAGTTCTTTGTAGGAAGCGCGTGCTTTGCGGCGGAGAAGGTTGAGGAGTTTCATGGAAGAAGTGGCTAGTGATCAGATAGCAGTGATCAGTGGGAGACTAGGGCTATGTTGGAATTGGTCAACGCGAAGAACGAAAAAGGGCGGGGGATTTTTGTCCCGCCGCCCTTTGGTAAATTGTTTTTTGATTACGGTTGTTTTGCGAGAAGATCGCGGATCTCGGTAAGAAGCAATTCTTCCTTAGATGGCTCCGGCGGTGCCGGATCAGGCTTGGCTTTTTCTTTTTTCATCGCAGAAACAGCCTTTTTCACAACGATAAACACTGCGAAAGCCAGAATGACGAAGGCGATGAAATCGCTGATGAACTGACCATATCCGATTACCGGCTCGCCTGCCTCAAGTGCTTCGGCGTAGGGAAGTTTTTTATCGGGGAAATTCAGGTTCACATACATTTCGGTGAAGTTGATGCCACCGGTGACCTTGCCCAAAGCCGGCATGAACACATTGGCGACGAGGGATTTGATAACGGTCCCGAAAGCACCGCCAATGATAATACCGACGGCCATGTCGATGAGATTTCCTTTGAATGCGAACTCTTTAAATTCTTTGATCACAAATTGGGAGGGGTTTGGTTGTAGGTATTTTTTATCAGCCAGGAATTCGTGATGCAAATAAAATGTTTCGGGCGCAGGGGTTATCTAAGAAGGGTTTCCAGCTCGGAGGCCGTCCATGCTGGGGCATCGGTGGGAGTTCCAGATTCGTCGAGCGAGGCGGCCAAGGCCTTTTTCGTCTCCTGAAGCCGGGTGACCTTTTCCTCGACTGTGTTCCGCGTGAGGAGCCGGAATACGGTGACGGGTTTGGTTTGGCCGATCCGGTGGGCACGGTCGGTAGCTTGGGCTTCGGCCGCAGGGTTCCACCAAGGGTCGAAATGGACGACGACATCTGCGGCGGTGAGGTTCAGGCCGTAGCCACCGGCTTTCAGGGAGATCAGGAAGACGGGCGGGCCGTCTTCCGATTGGAAACGGTCAACTAGCCTCTGCCGGTCGCGGCTGCCACCGTCAAGGCGTAGCGACGGGATGCCGGATGCAGTGAGCTGGGTTTCGATTTCGACGAGCTGCTTCTGAAACTGGGAAAAGACGAGCAACTTGCCTCCGGCTGCGATGGATTGTTCGGTAATCTCTAGAAGTCTCTCAAGCTTCGCCGACCGGCGGGGGATGGGGAGGGCCTTGAGTTTCTCAGAGTCGAACAGCGCAAGGTCGCAACATGCCTGGCGGAGCCGGAGCAGGGTGGTGAGGGTTTGCATCCGTGCGGCGGCGGCCTGGCCGGAATCGCGAATCTCGTCGATTTTCCTCTGCCCCTCTTTTTGGAGTTCACTGTAGGTGCTGAGCTGCTCTTTCGAAAGTGTGCAGAATTCATCGATTTGGATCTTCGAGGGTAGCTCCGGGGCGACTTCCTGTTTCGTCCTGCGAAGAAGGAAGGGGGAGGTCTTCAACTTCAGGAGCTGGCTGGCGCGTCGTGATGTATCGATTGATTTAAGCGGTTGTTCGTATTTTTCCTCGAACTGCTTTCGTGTTCCCAGCCATCCGGGTTGGATGAAGCGGAAAATCGACCAAAGGTCGCGGGCGGAGTTCTCGACCGGGGTTCCTGTAAGGGCGATTCGGTTTGCTGAGTTAAGCTTGGCGACTGCTTTTGAATGGTCGGTATCCGGGTTGCGTATGAGAGATGCCTCGTCGATTACGGCCACGGAATATTCCTGTCTGAGGTGGTAGGCGAGATCTCGGGCGAGGGTCGAGTAGGTGGTCAGGACGATGTCGGCAGGCCTGATGCTGTCCCGGAGTGAATCGCGCTTGGCACCGTGGAGGGTGATGACCTTGCGATTGGGTGCGAAGCGGGAAAACTCGGCTTTCCAGTTGCCGAGCAGCGAAGTGGTTACCACAATGAGTGCTGGTTTGGGCTGTGGACAAGTTGTTAGTAAGTGCTCAATGAAAACGATCGTTTGAAGAGTTTTCCCGAGCCCCATGTCGTCGGCGAGAAGTGCTCCTTGGTAGCGCATCAAGCGATCTGCCAGCCATCGAAATCCTGCACTTTGATAAGGGCGAAGCTCTGCTTTGATCGGAGGAAGAGCTATGGGTTTTTCTGAATGTGAAGAAGTATGTAGATTACTAGAAACCAGTGAACCACGAATATTTTCACGAATTTCTTTAATGATCTCAGCAGAGGCGTCTTTGGCAATGAATCTGCCGTTCTCTTGGCGTAGATCGAGATCCGCGAAGAGTGGATCCAATAGTCCTTCGATATCGTCTGAAAGGATAAGATTTTTTCCTCTGAGCTGGTGCGATGCTGAGCCTTTTGATCGTAGAAGTCTCCGGATCTCGGTTGTTGGTATCACTGATCCATCGGATGATTCAAAGCGAAGATCGAACTCAGTGGAACGATCGTTTGATTTATGGATCTCGATTCTTGGCGAGATGAAGAGGTAGGAGGAAGACAGTTTTTCGAGCAGTGGACTCAGGCTGATCTCCCAATTACTTGGTAGGGATTTTAGGGTCTTGGTGAGGAGTTTTTGGATTGCCTCGGGTTCGGTAATCTCGGCTTCCCCAACGACCGTTTGAAATAGTGCGGTAGCAGCTTTCTCAGCGGAACGGTTTCTTGTGATCAGGCTGTTTTCGTTCAACCGGGGTAGATCTGGATCTGGATATGAGATCTGAAATTTCGGGATGATCTTGGTCGAGCTGCCCTCGAGAGTCAGCACGAAACGGGGAGTTGTGGGAATGAACTGGAGGGACGAAAACCAGTCTGAAGATGAAAAATCGAGGAGCGACTGGAGGCTGTCGAGGTGTTTTAGGAAGGTTCCGAGAGGGAGTTTTGCAGTTTGAGAAGATGCCAGTTTTTTGAAAACTGGTATCAGCGGCGCGAGGATTTGGGCAGTGCTGGAAAGCGTTTCCGAATCAAATTTCCAAACACGATCGCCGATGATGGCTCCTCCGCTGGTTTCCGGAAATAGTTGGATCTCGTCATTTTTCGGAAAGCAGTCTGCAAGTTTGAGTTGGATTCCGGATTCGAGGACCATAGCGGAGTCTTGGCTGAATACCTGCGGATGGTCGCGGATTGCATCGAGAAAGCTGGGGAGGGTCGTTGGATCGAGGGCCAGTTGGACGGTTGGCTTGGAGGTGAGTTTTCGGGAAACGAGCCATGCGGTGAGGCGGTCATCGGATGGTCCGGGCGATCGGTCTTCGTCAGGGGAAATGGCAACAGCCAAGTGGCTTTTTGTGAAAGACTTTTGCCACGGTCCTTGGAAACGGATTTTCCAAGCCAGGGAGGGTAGGGCGTTCTTCGGCTTTTTTTGAGGGCTGGGATCTTCCTTTTTTGCGGGGGGATTTGAAAGGTGGAGTCCAGTCGCAATGGCGTGGGGACAAAAGGTCCCTTCCCGCTGGTTGGCGGGGCAGGGGCATTTCGCATCGAACCATGTGGGCGTCCTGGCAATGACCGTGGTGCGGAAGGTTCGCTTGCCGATCCGGACGCTGCCTCGCCAGCCGGATTCGGTCCGTTCGGATTCGGTGACGGCTCCGATGTTCAGGAGGGATTGGGCTTCCTTGAAATCCTGCCAGGAGGAGGCTTTGCGTAGGGTGGGTTCGTCGAGAGGGAGCACAAGGCAATGGAAGCGGATGCGGGCGGATGGGGAAACTCTTTTGATCCGTTTATCTCAGCGGAGCGCTGCGGCCGGACGCCTTACTTTTTTGGAGGGAAGTTTCCGGTGGAAAGAAACCCAACTACCCTGGGGATGTGAATCGGTCAGCGGGATGTTGCTGCCAGGCGGTTTGGCGCTGGACGGCCCTGACTCCGGGGAGACAAGGCCACCCGCGGTCACGCTGCCTGGCCATGAAAAACCCCCGCCGGACCGTTGTGGCCAGACGGGGTGAAGAGGTTTCTCGCTCCGGTTTTGCTTCGGGCGGCTGGGGAATACCCGGTCGTCACGGTGACTGGCCCACGGCAATCGGGGAAGACGACGCTGGTGAGGGAGTTGTTTCCGGAGCACGGCTATTGCAATCTAGAGCATCCGGAAATCCGCAGTTTGGCCGAGACTGATCCGCGGAGTTTCTTTGAGTTGAATCCCGGGCGATTGATCATCGATGAGGTGCAGCGGGTCCCCGAGCTTTTATCGTGGATTCAAGTGAGGGTCGATGAGGCCGGGATCAAGGGGCATTACATCCTGACCGGGAGCCATCAACTCAGCTTGCATGAGGCGATCGCCCAATCGTTGGCGGGAAGAACGGCGTTGCTGCGCCTGTTGCCATTTTCATTCGCGGAGTTGCGTGCGGCGGGTCTTTCCTCTGGCAAGGGGGAGGCCTTGCTGAAGGGGTTCATGCCACGGATCTACGACGATCATCTGGAGCCGAGCTTCGCGTATCGGAACTATTTTCAAACCTATGTGGAGCGTGATGTCCGGCAGTTGATCCGACTGAAGGACGTGACCCTGTTTGAGCGCTTCATGAAGTTGTTAGCGGGACGGGTAGGGCAGCCGGTCAACTACCAGAGCTTGGGAAATGACGTCGGGGTTTCGCGACCCACGATCACCGAATGGCTGTCGATTCTGGAGGCTTCCTTCATCATCTTCACGCTGGCGCCCTACTTTCAGAATTTCGGTAAACGCCTGATCAAGTCGCCGAAGATCTACTTCGTCGAGCCCGGCCTGGCGACCTGGTTGTTGGGGATCGAAACTGAAGAGCAGGTGATGCGCGATCCCCTGCATGGAAACCTGTTTGAGAACATGGTGGTGGCCGATGCGCTGAAGGAGCGCTTCAACCAAGGACGGGACCCGAGTCTTTATTTCTGGAGGGATACCAATGGGAACGGGATAGATCTCCTTTGGGAACGGCAGAGGGAACTGGTTCCGATGGAGATCAAGTCGGCGATGACCTGGAACAAGGGGTTTCCTAAGGCGATCCGTCGATTTTAGAAGGATGTTCCCATCTCTGAACCGGACTATGTCATCTATGCCGGAGAGATTGAGCCAGCCGATGAGAGCTATTCCGCCGTGCACTTCTCCAAGCTTGCTTCGATTTTTAGAGAAGGGCGCGGAGGTTGAATCGCGGACACCCACCCACCAATCAGGTTGCCGGTTCGGACCGTGTTAAATAGCGGGGACTGACCCCATAAATGTAATAACAAAGATTGACAAAGATTGTTATTTGAGCCAATTTTGGCAATGAATATTTCTCTGACCCCGGAGTTGGAAGCCGCCGTTAAGCAAAAGGTAGATTCCGGTCTTTACAATAGTGCGAGTGAGGTGATTCGGGAAGCTTTGCGAATGACGCTCAAACAAGAGCAAGAGAATGATTGGTTGAAGAGGGAAGCCGCCATCGGTTTTGCCCAGCTCGAGGCAGGTGAGGTAACTCGTGTAAGTTCAAAGGACGCATTCAAGAGTCTCGTCCGTGGGCAGAACCGGAAACCGGTAGCGTAATGGAGCTCGATTTAACCGATGCAGCCCTGGCTGATCTTCGATCCGTTCGAGCCTATACTTTGGAAACTTGGGGCGAAAAACAGGAGGACAAATATCTCAACGAGTTGTGGATCCGGTTTGAAGAACTCCTTGCTGATCCACAGCGCTGGCGATCGAGGGATGATCTGTTTCCCGGCTGCCAGCTAGCCCCTCAAGGCAAGCACGTGATACTGTTCCGAATAGAAATGGACGTCCTTCAGGTGGTGCGGGTGAAGTGGTTCCCTTACCGTTGCCAGTAAATTTTGAGTTTTATTGATGTCGTGATCTGGTCTGTGAGGAGGGCGGGGCGGTCAAGCTGGCTCAGCTTG
>CAJJBR010000076.1 GCA_905182475.1 Akkermansiaceae bacterium
GAAAAACCAGATTATGATAAGACCGGTAGCAATCGCTGCAAACATACGTGCGAAGCTATTTCCCTCGAATTTGTTCTCACTCCCCTCTTGAAAAGGTGTTGTCTGATTGTCGATTTTTCCTGCCATTCCTACCAAATGATTCAGGAAGAAAGTTAGGCGTCGGCTTCGGACTGTCAACCCCCCATTGGCTTGGGAGCCGACCGGGCAGAAATCAAAGATTGCTGTTCCGGTAGATGAAATGCGAGAGTAGCTTACGGCAGAGGCATGATCCTCATCATGCCCAATTCGGCTAAAACCTTATGCAGACCTCGCGCAAAGACTCCTTTACCATCCAAGCAATCCAGATCACCGATGCGCTTCTGGTATGGTTTGCTTTTTATCTGGCAAGTCTTCTCCGGGGACCGATTCGCGACCTCGCGTCAATGTCCTCCGCAAACGACGAAAGCCTTACTGCCATGTCGTGGGTTCTTTATATCGCGGTTCCTTTCACGCCACTGGTATTAGAACGATTTGGATTTTACTCCCGAATGCGCAACAAACCAGCAAGATCCGTCGCATGGGAATTGATTCAAGGGATTACGACAATCTCCCTCACTATCGCCGTTTTTGCGGTCTTCGCCCAAATTGAGGGGACGCGGAGGCTAATCCTAGGTATCGGCGCGATTTTAATTTTCCTCATTCTGTTTGCGCGAGTGCGTATAACCTCCTTGATTCTAGCCAACCGCAAACGAAAAGGGCTAGGAGGTGAGAGGGTCATCGTTGCTGGCTCCGAATTTGAGATTAAAGAGATGCTCGGGGATCTCGATGCGGAAGCAATTTCAGACTGGGAAATCGTGGATCGCTTCGACCTTACAAAAAGAACATCTGAAGAACTTCTTGAGGTTCTCAATAAAGAGTCGGTCGGAAGAGTGATTTTTGCGACCAAGGGGATTGACTTCGAGAAGGTGGCAGAAGCCGTAGAAGTCTGCGAATTACAAGGTGTTGAAGCATGGATTACAGCGTCATTTATCCGCGCTCAAATCGCGAGACCAGTATTTGACTCGGTAGGATCCAAACCCATGCTTGTTCTGCGTTCCACACCGGAACTTTCTTGGGAACTGATGGCCAAGGAATTGATTGATCGCATCGGCTCATTTGTCGGCATTCTATTCACATCGCCGCTTTGGCTGGTGGCCGCAATCGGGATCAAGATCGCAAGTCCCGGAGCTCCCGTATTATTCTCCCAAATGCGAGCTGGAAAATACGGCAAACCATTCAGAATGTGGAAATTTAGAACCATGGTTTCAAACGCGGAGGAGCTTTTAGAAAAAACAAAAAAAGAGCATGGCAACCAGATGGATGGACCAGTCTTCAAACTCGAGCGGGATCCTAGAATTTTTCCTTTCGGAGCCTTTCTTAGGAAGCTCAGTATCGACGAGTTGCCCCAACTCTTCAACGTCTTCGCTGGAGATATGAGCCTTGTTGGCCCTCGGCCATTGCCGCTCTACGAAGTCGAGGCGTTCGGGGACATTTCCCACCGGCGTAGGTTGAGCGTTAAACCTGGTATTACCTGCGAATGGCAGGCTGGAGGACGGAACAAGATCACGAGTTTCGAAGATTGGGTTGAGATGGATTTGAGATATATCGACAATTGGTCCCTCTGGCTGGACTGCCAGATACTTTTAAAAACAATACCCGCAGTGCTTTTTGCCAAAGGGGCAAAGTAGGGTGCAAGTTTTCCTCTGACTTGAAATGGTTTACTTCGCATCAATCTTCTGGATCCTCGGATTTGTCCTTTCGGTCGTCATCGCGCCACAATTGCGCATTTGGACCTGGGGACCGACGATGATCTGCCTCGCGCTTTCCACCGGATTCTCGTTGTTTTCGATTCCCAAGGAGGAGAGAAACAAAGGAGATTTTACGATCATTATTATCGGCGTTCTACTGGTCTTCTGGCTCATCATGCGGGCGAGCCTGTCGGATGTATGGGAACTCGCTTTATCCGACATCCTTCTGACCTGCATGGCGGCAAGCACATTCGTTACCTTCCGTGCTGTAGCCAGGTATCCTCAGGCACTGCGTGTAATTCAGGTGGGGCTATCCCTCGTCACTGTAGCGAGTATTTACGTAGCCTACCGTCAGGTGACCACTCCAGGTTACTCACTTATTTTCCCCGATATCAAATCTCGTTGGGTTTCTGGTCTTTATGCCCACTACAGCTATGGAGCTTCATTCTTCCTCACCGTTTCGTTGATTTTCTTCGGCTTCATATTTCAACCTGGGGAGAAAAAGATTTTGAGATGCGTTTTCACCCTATTGGCAGGGCTTAGCGCCCTGTGCGTTTTCTACACCAAGTCTCGGGGTGGCATTCTTGGATTTGCAGGTGGATTCTCGGTGCTAGTAATCTATCTTCTTTTGGCAGCAAAGAGGGACAACAGACGTTGGTTCGCTCCTGCGGTCATTGCGATTCCAATCATCCTCGGAGGTATTATCCTAGCCCTTGTGGTGGGATGGGAGAATGCACAGCAAAGCCGTTCCCAGGATTCCAGCCTCTCTGCGTTGTTCGACAATACAATCCGCTTTTACCTTCTAGCGATTGCCACTTCATGCTTCTTTCTCCATCCGCTTCTGGGAGGAGGCGCGCGAAGCTTCAGTTGGGAATCTTTCAGATTCTGGGACTACGATTCCATGGGGCCAGGAAGTAATAAACCAGAGCATGTCCACAACGAACTGCTACAGACATTCGTGGAATACGGGGCGATCGGTGGATTCCTGCTTTTGGCGTTTCTTCTGATTGCAGTAATCATCGCGACGTTCAGGGTCATTTCGAAATCCCCACGACCAGAGTCAATGCGGATGGATGGTTGGCGCATCGGCGGAATTGCGGGATTTGCAGGGCTCTTTATACAATCCAATTTCGAAGGGATTTTCCGCATTCCTCCAGGAGCCATTCTACTTGCGCTTTGTATTGCTGCCGCCTGCTCGACCTCGCAAGCCACAAACGATTCACCAAATTCCGGGAAACCTTGGTTTGTTATGAGCCTACTGTCATTGGTCGGTCTTTTTTCAATCAGCCTCCTTGGCTACTCGGGTGTCAAAGGAACCAGGACGTCAATCATTCTTTGGAACAGCTTCTTTGGATTCACCCCCCTTGGTAAAGAAGCCAAAATTGATGCTGTTTCTAATGCAATCGAGATATGGCCTCTATTTTCACTCTATCAGCACCGAGCAATCCTCTACCAGCAGGCGTCTTCGACCGCTAGCGATCCCAAGATTGCCCAGGACTTTCTCAAATTATCGCTCAACGACTTTAGTCGAGCCTCTGTGCTCCATCCCTACGATCCCACATCCTCGCTAGGAGAAGCTACGCTTTTGGGTATACTTGGCAGGGAATCGGAAGCAGAGACGGAATTCTCGAGGGCAATCCGTCTCCAGGGAGGAATGGAAGCGGGTTTCAAATCGCATCTCAGTTTTGCAAAATACCTTAACCGGAAAGGCCTGAACCAATTCTCTCGCGGTCAACATTCGGAAGCCTTGGTTACGTTCGAGCTTGCCTATCACCATATCAGCAAAGCTTTCGAAACATCTTGGCTCATCAGGAACGATCAAAAAAACCATGGACTGAGAATAGCAATTATTCAGAATTTCGCGCAAGCTCTGGAAGAATCGGGCGAATACCGGCGGGCAATGGGGCTATACGATCTCAGTGTAAAACTTCCATATGGCACTAGCTCCCATTACCGGGCGGCGGTTCTATACGGCGATCTGGCGGTTGAAACATGGTCCGAGCGCAATGGAGCGGATGCGTTGGCTCTCTTTCTGAAAGCAAAGCAAAGGTTACGTGCTGCAAGAGTCCTCCCGCAGGGTGTCTCGGAGAAAAAACGTGTAGAATGGTCTGCCTATCTCGATCAATCAATTCGTTACTTGCAAGCTGCGAAATTCAAACCTTCCGAAAAGGTAGACTTCTGATTCCTCGTATTGCCCGTCTTCGCCAGTTCACCTAAATCCCACTCTTTCAACGCAAAGTGTTGCCGTGTCCACCGACTCAGTCAACAATCCCCCCCGTTCATGAAAATCATCAGTGGAACCGCCCACCGCGCGCTCGCAGAAAAAATTGCTGAAACACTCGGCCAGCCCCTTGCAGACGTGCAGGTGGATGCCTTTCCCGACGGGGAGACTGCCGTAAAAATCAACGAAAACGTGAGGGGCGAGGATGTGTTTATCATCCAGCCTTCTTGCCCTCCTACGAACCACAACATCATGGAGCTATTGATCCTGGTGGATGCAGCCCGCCGGGCGAGCGCCGAACGGATCACCGCTGTGATGCCTTTCTTCGGATATGCCAGGCAGGATAGGAAAGACCAGCCGCGCGTGCCAATCACCGCAAAGCTTGTCGCAAACCTTCTCACTTCCGCCGGTGTGAACCGCGTGCTGACCATGGATCTCCACGCCCCGCAGATCCAAGGATTCTTCGACATCCCCGTCGATCACCTCTACGCAAAGCCCGTCCTCATCGGCTACCTCCGCGAGCGCCATCCGGATACTTCCAATCTTACCGTCGTCTCCCCAGATGTGGGTGGTGTAAAAATGGCTCGTGCCTATGCGGACGCCCTTGGTGCCGAACTCGCAATCGTCGCCAAACATCGCATTTCCGCTACCCGTGTGGAGGCGATGAACGTCATTGGTGACGTCAAGGATAGAGATGTGCTACTTGTCGATGACATGACGGAAACCGCAGGTACCCTAGTTTCCGCAGCCGATATTCTTCACAAGCACGGAGCAAAACGCATCTTCGCGGGAGTGTCCCACGCCATCATTGGAGAAATGGCGCACGATAGGCTCAAGACTTCCAAGATCGAGGAGCTTATCACCACAGATTCCGTGCCCCAGGCCTTCGGCCCCAAGATTCAGGCAGTATCCATCGCCCCTCTCATGGGCGAGGCCATCCGCCGTATCAACGGCGGCCAGTCCGTTACCTCCCTCTTCAGCGTCTGAGTTCCAATATTTTCTCGAAAAAAAAGCGCGGCAACCATTTTTGGTTTCCGCGCTTTTTCATTTTCCAAACTCCCGGCCTACAACATGCTTTCCCACAACCACAGCCCTCTTCCTTGAGGTTTAAAGTTTAAAATTTAAAGTTCCCCATGACATCCACCCGCGAACAGCTCCGCATCGAAGGTTTCGACCTCATCGACGAACGTCTCTCTTACCTCCTCGGCTGTCTTGAAGACGCACTGGCAAGCGCCGGCGAAACCGAGCTCCTTCCATTCATGCCTTGGTCGGGAAAAGCCCCTGCCACCAACGCGACTCCACCAGAGGGACTACCCAAGCTCTACTCGATCGGCTTCCAGCTCCTCAACATGGTCGAGGAACGCGTGGCAGCTGAGATCCGGCGCGAACGTGAAAAATCCCTTGGGGCCGATTCCATCCGCGGCCTCTGGCCACAGGCACTTCGCGATCTCCAAGCCATCGGTCTCGACCCAAAACAAATTCTCGCAGTCCTCGAAGACGTCCATGTCGAGCCTGTGCTGACCGCCCATCCCACCGAGGCCAAACGCGAATCAGTCCGCGCCCGCCAACGCGGTCTCTATGAGGAAATGGTGCGCAATGAATACCCGAAATACACGGATCGTGAAAAGCGCCGCATTCGTGAACGCGTCGTTACCAACTTGGAAACGCTTTGGCTGACCGCCGAAATCCACCTCGTTCGCCCAGATATCAATTCCGAGCTGCGCAACGCAATCCACTACCTCCGCGACCTTTTTCCAACCGCCATCAACCGGCTCGACCTCCACTTCACCGAGGCATGGCGCGATGCCGGGCTCCCACTGAATCTCCTGCGCTCTGCCGGAAACATCCCAAGACTATCCTTCGGTTCATGGATAGGCGGCGACCGTGATGGTCACCCGCTTGTCACCCCGGACATAACGGAAACCAGCCTGGCAAAACTTCGCACCGCCGCACTCCAGCTCTTGGAAAAAGAGATGGACGGCCTTTCCGCGCAACTCACCATTTCCCGGCACTTGGCCGATGTTCCTGAAGAGCTTCAGGAGCGAATAGACGAGCTCGCTTTCATCATGGCAGCCGAAAAGGACGTGAAGCAAATTCTCGATCGTCAGTCAGAGGAGCCGTGGCGGCAGCTCGCCAGCCTCATTGCGGTAGTTCTACGTGAGCAAGCAAACGGGAAAGCGGGGTACACCAGCACCGCAGAGCTGACCGAGGATCTTGACCTCATTTCGCGCACACTCGATGCAGCAGGCTGCCACCTTCTCGAGGAGCAGGCAATCCGCCCGGTAAGGCACAAGATCGAGATTTTCGGCTTCCACCTAGCGACCCTCGATGTCCGGCAAAACTCCGAATTCCACGATAACGCGATAGCCGAAATCCTAACCGCAGCAGGTATTACTGACGGAAAAAATTTCCCAAATTGGCCGGAGGAAAAACGTTTAAAATTTCTCAACGAAGAGCTCAAATCCCAGCGCCCCTTCCTACACGATGGAGCACGCATCGGCGAATACGCTGACAACGTCCTCGATACTTACCGAGTCCTTATCCGCCACTGGAAGGCATCCGGAAAGGCTGGGCTCGGCTCACTCATCGTCTCGATGACACGCCAGTTCTCCGACCTACTTTCCGTCTATCTGCTAGCTCGCGAGGCCGGGCTGATGAGTAATTTACCGGAGGGAATGAGCTGCCCGTTACCCGTTGTCCCACTATTCGAAACGATGGACGACCTTCACAATTCTCCGGGCATACTCGCAGCGTTTCTCGATCACCCGCTCACCGCCCGTTCCCTCGCAACATCGGAAAAACCCGAGCAGCAGATCATGCTCGGTTACTCGGATTCCAACAAAGATTGCGGCATCCTCGCCGCCCAAGTCGCCCTACAGCGAGCGCAAACGGCTCTGACTAAAGTGGGGCAGGAAAAATCCGTGAAACTCTGTTTTTTCCACGGCCGTGGAGGCACGATTTCCCGCGGAGCTGGCCCTACCCATTGGTTCATGGCCGCCCTCCCCCACGGTGCCATGTCCGGTGCTTTCCGGATGACAGAGCAGGGTGAAACCATCGCCCAAAAATACGCGAACCTCGCAAGCGCCACCTACAATCTGGAACTCCTCCTCGCCGGCGCGGCAATCAATACCGCCCGCCACCGCCACCTCGAGGAAACGCCGGATCCTGCAGAGCGTTTTCTCGATATCCTTTCCTCATCCAGCCAGAAATCTTATCAAGGCTTACTGCATTCCGAAGGCTTTATCGAGTTCTACCGCCAAGCGACGCCTATCGACGCCCTCGAAAACGCCCGCATTGGCTCTCGACCAGCCCGCCGGACAGGCAAAAAATCCCACTCCATTTCCGATCTCCGCGCAATTCCATGGGTATTCTCTTGGACACAGGCACGCTATTATCTTCCCGGCTGGTTCGGAGTTGGCACAGCCCTTTCCGAACTGAAAAAATCCTCTCCTGAAGATTTTTCTGCACTGAAAGAGGCTCTCGAAAAATCCACCTTCCTCGCCTACGTCCTCACCAACGTCGAAACCAACCTCACCTCCGCGAACCTCGATCTCATGCAAGCCTACGCCGGGCTAGTCACCGACCATGGTATCCGGGCGACCTTCACGAAAACCATCACGGAAGAATTTAAACTCACCCGCGACCTCCTCACCGAGCTATTCAACGGATCGATGGCAGACCGCCGTCCGCGCATGGCCAAAACCCTGGCAATCCGAGAAGCCCCGCTACAAGTCCTCCATCACCAGCAGATCGAACTCCTCAAGGAATGGCGCGCCCATGTGGAAAAAGAAAATCAAACCGCCGCAGACGCACTCCTACCGAAGCTCCTGCTTTCCATCAACGCCATTGCTTCGGGACTGCGGACGACGGGGTGACCAAGGAGCGGCAAACGCTGGTCCGCCACGGGTTCCGGGCTTATGCTACGGGTGGCGAACCAGCGTTCGCCCCGGCTTGACCTAGTCCCCATAATGCGTCCACATTCGGAGAATGAGGACTTTGTTTTCCTCGAGGAAAACTTCGTAAATGATGCGATGCTGGAGATTGATTCGGCGGGAATAGCAGCCCGCGAGATCACCTGTTAGCGATTCGTAGCGGGGCGGGGTTTGGAACGGGTCTTGCGCCAGAATTTCCAACAGCTCCTGAGCTTGTCTTTTCAGATTACTGCGAGCCAGTTTCTGGGCGTCCTTCTTTGCATGCCGGGAATAGACGATCTGATACACCAAGTTACCAATCGAGAGTTTCCGATGCTTCAGCCAGCCCTTCCTTCCGGGCTGTCTTGATGGAGTCCACTAGGCCGGGGATGGAGTGGATGAAAAGTGTCTCGCGGATGGAGCGCCAGTCTTCCTCTGAGATCAGGACTGCGTTCCCGCGTTTCCCGGTGATCTGGATAGGCTCGTGGGATTGCCTCGCCTCATCAATCAGCGAGTAGAGTCTGCCTCGGGCGTCGGTGGCGGTGACGGTCGTCATTACGGGATAACGTGCGTTAAAACGATCGTATGTCAAGAAAGGACTAGATTCTGCTGCCCGGTGCCTTGGGAAATAGCAGGGCTAGTTGGGCAGCAGAATGCAGCCCCTCCTTGATCAAACGCTAGGCGGAATGATCAGCTGATCACCGGGCTCCGGCTCAACAGGGCCGAAGCCGGGCAGCGGGTTACCGATTGCACCCTCTGGAGAAATATCGGTAATCTTCACTTTTCCGAGAATACCCGTATTCCGGCGGATCGCGAGAACCGTGCCGACCTGGACATGCTCCGGAAGGACGACTTCGATCACAGCGAACCCACCGGCTTCAGGATCCATCACGAATTGTTGGATACGCCCGATCAGCAGCGCATCCCGAATCAGGCGGGCACGGCGGAGGACGTTGTCGCCGCTCTCAAGTTTTTGCTGCCAGGCAAGACCTGCCTCGTCGCGATAAGTTTCCGCTTTTTTCTTTGCATCTTCTTTTTCCTCTGCGAGGGCTTTGAGTTCAGCATCTTTCGCTTCGATTTCCGCCTTCATCCGGTCGACTTCTGAAGGATCCGGAGCCACGGGATCTGGAGTCGAGCGCATTTGCTGGAGTTGTTTTTCGAGATTCAGCCGCTCTTGTTCGATACGAAGCTGGTCAACCTGGCTACGCAACCGCGCCAGTTCATCCTGCGGGGCGTTTTTCACCCCTTCGTTCATCCCTTGGAAGGATAGCACCACCGCCGCAAGCAATAGCGCGAAGGTCGCTCCCAATAAAATCGTCATTGTGTTCACATCGCGAAAATGTCCGACCAGTCCGCCAATGTCAACGCATGTCCTCTAGACATGGAAACTGGGAAATATCCCAAATTCGATGTTCAATGTTGGACGTTCGATGTTCGATGTTCAATTCTCCCTCAGGTGGATCTATTCTCCGACATACCGAAAAAAGAAATTAAGGCTCTTTCCGTGACCCAAGTGGTCAGGAAAATGAAACGCGCAATCGAATCTGAGGTCGGCAGGCTATGGATCGAGGGTGAGGTCTCGAACCTAAAGAAGCAGGGTTCCGGTCACTGGTATTTCTCTCTGAAGGACGATGGCTCGCAGCTCCAGTGCGCCATGTTCAGCGCCCGCAACCGCGAGGGTTCGGAAACGCTGGAGGATGGTGCGAAGGTGCGAGTTTTCGCGGAAGCAACGGTCTATGCCGCACGGGGGCAACTCCAGGTAATCGTTGAAAAAGCGGAACGCTCCGGTCAAGGCGATCTCCAAGCGCGATTCGAAGCCCTGAAGCGCAAGCTTCATACAGAGGGACTTTTCGACTCCTCACGAAAGAGCCCGCTACCCGTTTTCCCACGCACCATCGGCCTCGTCACCTCCCCCACCGGCGCTGCCCTCCAGGATATCCTGAACATCCTTACCCGCCGTGCCCCATGGGTTCAGCCCGTGCTCTTTCCCGTCAGGGTCCAGGGGAAAGGAGTAGAAAGGGAGATCGCCGAAGCCATCACGAAGCTCAACTCCCCGGAAAAATTTGGCTACCCGAAGTGTGATTTACTCATCGTCGGACGCGGTGGCGGCTCCATTGAGGATCTCTGGTGCTTCAACGAAGAGCCGGTCGCACGAGCAATAGCCGCATCCCGTATCCCTATTATTTCCGCAGTCGGCCATGAAATCGACTTCACCATCGCGGACTTCGTGGCAGATCTCCGCGCACCGACCCCCAGCGCCGCCGCCGAACTCGCCGTCCCCGACGAATCAGAACTGCGCTCCATTTTAGAAAACGCCTCAAAACGTATCACAAGATCCCTGAAAACCGCCCTCCGGGAGCCAACCCAAGAACTTGACTATCTGCGCTCCGCACTCGCCCAAGCAGCATCCGGCTCCCTCCGAAACCGCAGCCAAATCCTCCGCGAAACCCGCCTCCGCCACCAAGCACTCCACCCGCTCCGTTTACTGGAGCGCCGCCTCGACAAGCTTGTTTCCCTGAAGAAAGATCTCGTCCAACTCACCGCTCACCGCGTTTCGCGTGAGGTGGAAAAACTCAACCGCTTGAAAACCCTGATCCGCACCCTTGGCCCCGAATCCGCCTTCAAGCGCGGTTTCTCCATCACTCTTTCCAAAGACGGAAAAATCCTCCGCTCTGCGAAACAGACAGAACCCGGCAGTTCCCTAACCACGAAATTCATCGACGGCGAAATCACCTCCACCGTCCAATAACTACAGACGAAAATGCCCGAACAAATAGTTCCACTCACCATCACCCAAGCAACAGCCGAGTTCCCGCTCTCCATCACCATCCTCAGCTACGTGGGCGTAGTGCTGCTAGCACTCATTCTGATTGTACTCGTCCGCATCAGTGGCAAGATATCCACGGTTGCCCACCGCCTAAGGAAAATGGGATCGCATTCGGAAAAATCCTCCTCCACTTCGAGAGATGCCTCATCAGATGACGAAACCGAAGCACAAACCGTGGAAGCCGGCCCCGGCTCCCCGTTCGAAGAATTTCTCAACGAAGACCCGAAACACCGCACCCTTCCGAAAAAAGACCAATTTAAAGCCTACCGGAAGTGGCGCGCCGAGAAAGGACTCAACTGGTCCAAGTAATCTTTCCACTTTCCCGATTGCGACTGTCTCAGTTCTACCTATAATCTCTTCCAAGCACCATGAACCTCACTCTCAAAGTCTGGCGCCAGACAGGTCCCCGTTCCAAAGGCAGAATCGAAACCTACCCTGCGGAAAATATTCCGGCAGAGGCTTCTTTCCTCGAAATGCTCGACATCGTTAACGAGCGCATCATCGAGGAGGGCAACGACCCCATCCACTTTGACCACGATTGCCGCGAGGGTATCTGCGGATCCTGCAACCTCACCATCAACGGCGTCCCGCACTCCAAGGACAAGGGCATCACCACCTGCCAGATACACATGCGCAAATTCCGCGATGGCGACACGATTTGGATCGAGCCATTCCGCGCCGATCCATTTCCAGTCATCAAGGATCTCATCACCGACCGCTCCGCGTTCGACAGGATCATCGCCGTCGGCGGCTACATCGACATCCGCACCGGCTCCGCTGTCGATGCGAACTCCATTCCAATCTCCAAGGTCGATGCCGACAACGCGTTCGACGCCGCCGCCTGTATCGGATGCGGTGCCTGTGTTGCCGCGTGTAAAAACGCATCCGCCATGCTCTTCGTTTCTGCAAAAGTTTCCCACCTCGGCCACCTCCCACAGGGACAGCCGGAGCGCCGCAAGCGCGCCCTTTCCATGGTTCGCCAGATGGACAAGGAAGGTTTTGGAAACTGCACCAACCAATACGAGTGCGAGGCCGCATGTCCGAAGGAAATTTCCGTGGATCATATCGCCCGCCTCAACCGCGATTACGGCAAAGCAGTGCTCGAAGAGCAGTTCGTGTAAAGCGACAAACCAAAGGTCTAGAAAGCCATGGAAACACTGGACCAAGCACCCGAAGAACCCACGGGAAAAGTCGCCCATTCGGACGAAGAGTGGCGCAAAATCCTTACCTCGGAGCAATACCACATCCTCCGAGAATCCGGCACCGAACGCCCCAACGGCGAAACCTACCGGGAATTTCGCCAACAATCAGAAGGCGCTTATCACTGCGCCGGCTGCGGTGCCATGCTCTTTTCCTCCAACGAAAAATTCGATTCTCATTGCGGCTGGCCGTCCTTCTACGATCCAGCGAACGCTGAAAACGTCACCACCAAGCGCGACGAATCCACTGGCATGCTACGCATCGAGGTCAACTGCGCCAAATGCGAAGGCCACCTCGGCCACGTCTTCGAAGGCGAGGGCTTCAACACTCCCACCGACCAACGCTACTGCATCAACGGGGTCGGCCTCAAATTCGTCCCGGCGCACTAGCTGCCGCATCTCGGGGTGAGCCAAACTCTGCCTTGAAATTTGAGCTCTGGATTTTGAATTTTCAAGCTTGCCCAAAACCCCAAGCTCCTAAACCATCCACCCAACGGCGGCTTGGCGGAATTGGTAGACGCGCTCGACTCAAAATCGAGTTCCTTGTGAGTGTGGGTTCGATTCCCACAGCCGCTACTTTCTTTTCCCCTATACCAGCAGCATGGCAAACCCGCGAAGCATCGGCATCATCGCTGGAAACGGCGTTTACCCGGAAACCTTCGTCCGCGCCGCACGCCTCCGAGAGCCATCCACCCGTCTCGTGGTCGTCGCCTTCGAAAACGAAACCCGACTGGATCTCGAAGCTCAGGTCGATGCCTTGCAGTGGTTCCGCGTCGGCCAGCTTTCAAAGCTGATCAAATTTTTCCTTAAAGAGGGAGTAACGGAAGCAGTCATGATGGGGCAGATCTCGCCCGACAACCTCTTTAAACTCCGCCCCGACCTGCGCATCCTCATGATGCTCGCGCGGGTGAAAAAACGCAACGCGGAGACCCTCTTCGGAGCCATAGCCGAAGAAATGGCCAAAGACGGCATCACCCTCCTGCCCGCAACCACTTTCCTCGAAGACCACCTGCCCCCCGCAGGCCACGTCGCCGGCCCCACGGTCAAGCCACGTACTTTGGAGGATCTCGAATACGGTTTTCAAATCGCCAAGCAAACTAGCGCACTCGACATCGGCCAGTCCGTCGTCGTCCGCCACGGCACCATCCTCGCCGTCGAGGCCTTCGAAGGCACCAACGCCTGCATCCAACGGGGAGGCGAACTCGGACGCAACAAGGACACCGTCCTAGTCAAAGTCTCCAAACCCAACCAGGACTTCCGCTTCGACGTTCCAGTCATCGGCTCGCAAACCATCGAGAATTGCGCCAAAGCCGGAATCATTGCCATCGGCATCGAGGCAGGGAAAACACTCCTCCTCGAAAAGGAAAGCGTCCAAAAACTCTGCGCCCAGCACAAGGTCGCCATCCACGCCCTTTAAGGAAAAGAGACATTCCTGTCCCTTCCCCCAGACCTACAAAGCCGGGACAGGAATCTCCCGACTCCTCACAACGCCTCTTGCTTGAGGTTTAAAATTTAAAGTTTAGAGTTCCCTCCAGATGCCCACCTTTTCTCTTTTTCGATATTCAATGTTCGGCATTGGATGTTCAACGTCCCTCTTCATTTCTGCCTCCCTCAACGCAGATGAAGCGAAGCCCGTCCCAGTTTCACAGGACGACATCGCACAATCCATCACCCGTGGCGTTGATTTCCTCGTCACCGACCAAAACAAAAACGGCTCCTGGGGCAGTGCCACGCGCACTAAGGACATCAATATCTACGCCCCCCTGCCTGGCGCGCATCACGCCTACCGCGCCGGAGCTTCAGGACTAGCCCTTTCCGGCCTCATCGACTCCGCCGACAAACGCCAGCAAACCACGGCAGCCATCGAAAAGGCTGCCGTATGGTCTGCGCAAAACCTCCCAAAACTCCGCCGCGCCGAGCAGACAACCACTTACAACATCTGGGGTCACGCCTACGGCCTGCGCTCCCTCGTCCGGCTTCACGCACGCGAATCCGATACGCAAAAAAAAGCCCTCTACAAAAAACTCGCGCAGGAACAAATCGACCTAGTCAACCGCTACGAAGATATCAACGGTGGCTGGGGATACCTTGATGTCTTCGATAATTTCACCTCGCAGAAACCCACCGGCATCACCACCTCTTTCAGCTCCGCCACCGTCCTCCTTGCCATGCACGAGGGCAGAGAAAAACTCGGCCTCTCGCTTGACGAGAAAGTCGTCGGCACCTCGCTCAATTCCATCAAGCGCCAGCAGTTCCCCGACAAATCCTACGCTTACTCCCATAACCACATCATGCGCCCACGCGCCGGGATCAACCGCCCCGCCGGTTCCCTCGCCCGCTCCCAGGCATGCAATGCAGCCCTCCGTGCCCTTGGCCGCGAAGGCATCACCGACGAGGTTATTATCGAATGGGCCGACCGCTTCCTGGCCCGCGAAGGCTGGCTCTCCATCGCTAGGAAGCGCCCCAAGCCTCACGACATGCACTTCCAGATCTCCGGCTACTTCTACTACTACGGCATCTATTATTTCACCGAATCGATCCGCCTCCTCCCGCCGGAAAAGCAGAAACCCTACGCTGCACGCCTCGCCGCCCTCATCCTTTCAAAACAGGAAAAGGACGGTTCATGGTGGGACTACCCTCTCTACGATTACCACCAACCCTACGGCACCGGCTACTGCCTAATGGCACTCGCTTGGTGCCGCGAAACCATGTAGCGGCGATCTTCGGTCGCCGCTTCCGTCCGTTGACATCTGATGCGAATTAAACTAACATCAGATTCATGAGAACCACCCTTGATCTTGAAAAGCCTGTTCTGGACGGCCTCAAAGATCTCCAGAAAAAAGAAAAAGTTTCTTTGGGAAAAATTGCATCCCGGCTACTTGCCGAAGCTCTCGACAAGGAACTCGCCTCAAAACCATCTCCCAAACCGCTCCAATGGATTTCGTCACCGATGGGAGCCAAGGTCGATATTTCCGATAAAGA
Source organism: Akkermansiaceae bacterium (assembly GCA_905182475.1). GTDB lineage: Bacteria > Verrucomicrobiota > Verrucomicrobiia > Verrucomicrobiales > Akkermansiaceae > Luteolibacter. The sequence continues at coordinate 14,907 of CAJJBR010000076.1, forward strand.
CACGCTATACCGCGCTATGGAAAAGCCATGAGCTACTCAATCGACGCAAACCTGCTGATCTACGCAAGCGACGAATCTTCTCCACATCAAACGAAAGCGATCAAATTTCTTCTGGCACGGGCGGAAGACCCGGATCTTCTCTGCATGACGTGGCCTAGCCTGATGGCCTACCAGCGGATCGTCACCCATCCGTCAATCTTCTCAAACCCGATCTCGCCGGAAGACGCATGGGAAAATGTGACCAAGCTCTTGGAACTGCCCCGCTGCCGGATCATTACCGAGGAAAGGGATTTCTGCTCTGACTACAGAACCGCCACTGAAGGAATCGTGACCCGTGGAAACCTTGTTCCCGATGCCCACATCGCCACCATTCTCCGCCAGCACGGGGTCAAGCGCATCTACACCGCTGACACTGATTTCCGGAAATTCGATTTCCTGGAAGTAATCAATCCACTGATTTGATCCGATACGCCGTCCGTCACGATTTGTGGAAAGTAGGAAAGCGGTCTCGGCAAGCGTGTGTCCTGCCCAATACTGTCAGTTTAAAGATGAAGATCGAAGAAGTTAACCGCAGATGAACGGGATGTACGCAGATGCGAGAGAAGAGATTTTTAATTCCATCTGTATTAATCATCTGCGTTAATCCAGTCCATCTGCGGTTAAAAACTCTTAATCTGACAGTATTGGGCGTCCAGCCTGCTGCATTGGGAGCCATCCTTTGCCCGACAACTCCCTGATCCCCGCCTAAATCCCCCGCCACCTCACCTTGCGGATCTCACCCGTCGACTGCCAAGTCGCCAGACCGAAGGGCGCACAATCCGAGATCTGCCCCGGTCTCAGGGAAAGTTGTTTCCCCGTGGTATCCACATCGATCACCTTCTCTCCGGCTATCCACACCGCGATCCTCTCCCCTTCCCTCATCAGCCTGACCCGATACCAGACGCCCGTCTCGAAAGCCATCAGCCTCCGGGTTTCGTTCTCCGAGGCATCTTTCCCATCGATTGAGGAAATCCCAACCGTCGCCCCTCCCCAGCCACCGATCACGAGGGTCACGCACTCATCCGCGCCCCTTGCGGGAAACGTCACCGCGCAGAAAAAGTCCGTCCCGTCGACTAGCCGCGCCTCAAGCTCCAGCTCAAAAGGCGCTTCCGGCACCTCGCCCGTCCACTTCACCGCAGTCATCGCCTCCCCCCAGCCGATCCGCAAAGTCTCGCCCTCTTCTTCTACCACCCCGCCACTCACACCTTCCCATTTCCCCTTCATCTCCACCCACGGGATCTCCGCAACGATCTCCGCTTTCCGGCAACCCCCGACCGCCAGCCCGGCAAGTATCAATCCCATCGACTTCCTCCGCTTCATAGAAATAGGAATACCGCATTTGATCGGGAAGTCTTCATCCCAATTTAAAGTTTGAAGTTTAAAGTTTAAAGTTTCCGACTAGTCTCCCCACATGCTTTCAGTCTCCAAACTCACCGGCTTCGCTGACGAAGCCTCCCGCGACATCCACAAACAGATCCAAGCCACCAAAGACCTCGGCTGGTCTGCCATCTCCACCCGCATGGTCGGCAACGCGAACATCCACGATATGCCGGAGGATGAGTTCGCCGCCACCGCCGATGCGCTAGACGCCGCTGGAATTACCGTCCCCGAGTTCGGCTCAGCCATCGGGAACTGGGGGAAAAAGATCGACTCCGATTTCGACATCACCCTGGCCGAGATAGCCCGCGCTATCCCGCGCATGAAACGCCTCAAAACTCCGATGATCCGCATCATGTCCTACGCGCAAGAACCGTGGGGTCGGGATCAGAATGAACAGGAACGCTTCCGTCGCCTGCGCGAGATCGTGAAACGTTTCTCCGACGAAGGCCTCACCGCCATCCACGAGAACTGCATGAACTGGGGCGGCTTTTCCGCAGAGCATTCCCTCCGCCTTGTCGAGGAAGTTCCCGGCCTGAAACTTGTCTTCGACACAGGCAATCCCGTCTTCCAGCGCGACCGCTCCACAACAGAAATGGATGGTGTATTCCCGTGGCAGGATCCCATGGAGTTCTGGCTCAAAGTCAAAGAGCACACCACCCACATCCACATCAAGGACTGCATCAACCCAGTCTCCGACGACGTGGAACCCGAATACACCATGCCCGGCCTCGGCCAAGCCAAGCTCAAGGAAATCCTCACCGACGCCCACAAATCCAGCTACGACGGCTGGATCGCCATCGAGCCACACGTCGCCACCGTCTTCCATGCCCCCGATCCCTCCGCCGTAGATTGGGATCAGTGCTACGACTCCTATGTCGAATACGGCCGCCAGTTCGTGCGGCTGATCGCGACTCTGTAGATGAAAACTTTCGGACTCCTCTGTCTCGTCCTCAACAACGGAGCAGTCATCGAGCCGCGCCTCAAACAAGTATAATAAGTGGGGACTTATCCGACAACCACTTCCCCCCTCGCAGTTTCCTCATCGGAAATGCAAGCCCCTGGCCAGACAACACTGTCGGTAATGCTTACGCCTTTCCCGATCACCGCCCCCTTCCCAATCACGCTATTCTCGATCAACGCACCCTCTCCGATGACCGCTTCCGGATGCACCGGCTCTTGGAGGGAAAGCTCGCGGTGGGCTTGGAGGTAGCTCTCTACATCGCCGAGATCCATCCACTCGCCGCCATCCAGCACCACGGCACCTAGGCCCCCTTCTCGCACTAGATCTTGGAAAGCTGGGATCACAGCGATGACCTCGCCGGTCGGTATGCGTTTCAGAAACTCCTTTTTCACGCAGTAGATCCCGGTGAAGACATGCGTGCCCGGCAGGCCGCTCACCTCGCTGCGCACATCTTCCACCCGCCCTCCAGCTCCTAAAGAAATCTTCTTCGCACCCCCATCGCTGCGAAGCGCCAGCGTGACTTCATCTCCGCTAGCCTCGTGCGCTTCCACCAGTTTCTGCAGATCCATCGAGGAGAAAACATCCCCGTTGTGGATCAGCAGACTGCCATCCTCCACCCAGCTCTCAATATTTTTCAGCCCCCCTCCGGTCTCCAGAAGCACTGGCTCGTGGAAAAAGGAAACATCTCTCTCCCCTCCGAAGCCTTCCCATTTTTCCGGCAAGTGATGCGTGTTAATCGCGAACCGCGTGCAGCCCACCGCCTCGCAAGCCTCCACCGCCCACATCGCCAGCGGCTTATGGAAAAGCGGTACCAATGGCTTCGGCCACACATCGGTCAACGGCCTCAACCTCGTCCCCAACCCCGCCCCTAATATAAATGCCTGCGTAATCATCTGCCGCAGGTTTTAAACTCTAAATTTTAAACTTTAAACCCCAATCAGAGATTCGAGATAAGACTCTTCCTTAGGATTTAAAATTTAGAGTTTCAGTGCGCCCGCAGCCCGTCCTCCCACTGCGCCGCCACCTCCGAATCCTCCGCAGCGAACATCAGCGCAATCAGCATCGCGCGCGCCGAGCTATCACCGCCCGCCATCGCATTGTCGCTGATCGTTTTTTTAAAATCCGTCTCCGGCCTCAGCAGGAAATACAGCGCCAGCGGGAACGCCTGGGGCACCCCGCAGGCCTGACCCAACTCCTCCGCCACACTTGGGAAACTCTCATCGCGCAACTCCCGCGCCCGCTCGATCTGCTCCTCCGTATCCAGCTTTTTATATCGACCTTCCCCCGCGGCCCTATCCATCGCATCTTCGAAAATCTCACCCGCATCCACCGCGAATGCGGCTCTTGTGAAAAACTCCGCCGTATCCGCAACCAGAGGATCTCCGTGGGTCAGTTCTGTCTGCGCACGCACCGCCGCCACCGCATCCTCCAGCGGCAGGCCTAGATCTAGGATAGACGCAATCCGCGCCGCGCCGCCTAGATCGCTCGATGGCGAGGGAGCCATCCCCTTCGCCTTCCGCGTCTCCCTCGAGGCACCATCTCCATAGCCTCCATAGCCTTCCATTGCCTCCAACCAATCTTCCCGCCAGCCCTCCGCATCGAAGCCTTCACGCTTCTCCAGCGAGTCCCGCAGCATCACCGCCTGATCCCCGTAATGCGTCTGATCCCCAGCCCTCTTCCCATCGTGGTAGTCAGACATCGGCTCTGTAAAATCCACCACACCCTCTGGGAAAGCCTCGATAATCTCCTCCTGATCATACACCCAGTGCGCTCCTAGAGAGAGCGCATCCGCCACCAAAGCTGTCTTCAAAAAAGCATCCATGCACCGAAGAGAGCACACCCCCCGCAGGATTTCAACAAGCTTCCTTTATCGTATCTCCACAAAAAACTTCATGCCGCACCGGCAATCACAGTTTGATCCGTCTGGTGCGCCGCGTATCTAAAAGCAGCCACGATATCCTCCGCTTCGAGGAACAGATAGTCCTCAAGAATCTCCTCGTTTGATGCACCGGATGCGATCAGATCCAAGAGCTCCATGACTCCCGGAAACTATTCATTCCATCGCTATCCGCAAGGATTTTGCCTCTCCATAAGAGTTGCAGCCGCAAAAGAACGACATTCGCGTTTCTTATTGCTATCACCCATAAATATGGCAACCTAGAAAAATGAAGACTACTTTGGAAATTCCAGATGACCTTTTCCGTGAAGCGAAGGCAAAGGCGGCGATGCGCGGGATACCCTTCCGTCAGATTGTCACGGAGGCTTTGGCGGAAAAATTCAATCCAAAAGCAAACGTCCCGGTTTCTGCCGCAACGCCACCATGGATGCAGGGATTCGGTGCCCTTTCCGCATTGCATGACGAATCCGAACGCATCGATGCTATTATTCGTTCGGAATTCGCAACCATCGAAGCCGAGGACACCCTGTGATCCTCGATACCAATGCCCTTTCAGCATGGGCGGATGGCCTCCCATCCAGCCGAACCGCGTTCTCTTCTGCCACCCGGTTGATCGTCCCCGTGATCGTTCTGGGTGAATATCAGTTCGGTATCCGACAGTCTCGCCACCGGGAGCGCTATGAAACCTGGCTTAGCCAGAACCTTGCTTTTACGGAAATTGTCGGCATTGATCCCATCCTCGCCGGGATTTACGCGGATCTGCGGCTTTTTCTGAAATCGCGAGGAACCCCCATCCCGGCGAACGATCTTTGGATCGCTTCGCTCGTCGTAAAAATGGGGCTTCCGCTGATGAGCAATGACCATCATTTTGACAGCGTCCCCGGACTTATCCGCATACCTTTCTGATTTTCACTTGACCGCATATGCCGACGAGTGCATATCCACTTCACATGGAGGTCATCAATATCTACAAATGCCTGTGCGACGAGCAGCGGTTGCGCATTTTAAACCTGCTCAAGGACGGACCGCTGTGCGTGTGCCACCTGATGGAGATCTTGGGATCGGATCAGGTGAAAATTTCCAAGCAGCTGCGCTACATGAAGGGCATGGGGCTGATAGCGGGGGAGCGGGTGGCGCAGTGGATGGTTTATCGCGTGGCGGAAACCGACAGCCCGCTGCTCGAGGAAAACCTGAAATGCCTCCAGGACTGCGCCGCTGAGCGGCTTGGCTTCGCCCGTGATTCCGCCCTCCGCAAATCCCTCCTCGCCAAGCTCAAATCCGAGCCCAACGCCTGCGCCTCCGCAATTCTTCCCTTTCTCCAAGCCACATCATGAAACCGAAAGTTCTTATCCTCTGCACCGGAAACTCCTGCCGAAGCCACATGGCGGAAGGCATCTTGCGAAACGCCGCCGGCGATTTCATCGAAGTCCACAGCGCTGGATCGAACCCTGCCGGCTACGTCCACCCCGCAGCCATCGCGGCGCTGGGGGAGATAGGGATCGATATTTCCGCACATACTTCCAAGCACCTCGACCAGTTTATGGAAAGCGGGATCACTACGGTCATCACGGTCTGCGGAAATGCGGATCAAGCCTGCCCGGCGCTCCCGGGGAAAGTGACGCGCTATCACTGGGGCTTCGAGGATCCGCCGAAAGCGATACGCCCGGGCGAGACGGAGGCGGGTGCCTTCCGCCGCATCCGCGATGAGATTCGCAACGTGTTCGAGGCCTATGCGGCGGGCATCAAAGACTCATCTGCCATTTGATCTGAAATTTTCCCAACCACCATAGCAATGAAAGATACTGAAACCACGACGCCACCTGTGAAATCCGATACGAAACAGCAGGACGACAAGCGCGGGCTTTTCCGCCGCATGTTCCTGAAGCTGGATGAGTCCATGAAACGCAAGGCCGATAAAAAGCACCGCGAGGGCAATTGCTGCGGGCCGAATGACAAGGGAGGCGGGGGATGCTGCTAGATCTCACCGAGCTGCTGCTCTACGATTTACTGGGGCTGGATCCCGATTCACGCATCCACGCCGCGATCCATTTCTTCGTTCACGATACGATCAAAATCTTCCTGCTGCTGGCAGTGATGATTTTCGTGATCGGCGTGGTGCGGACGTGGCTGCCGGATCAGAAGCTGAAGCGCTGGATGAGCTCCGGAGGTATCATGGGAAATTTTGTCGCCGCGCTTTTCGGGGCAATCACTCCGTTCTGCTCCTGCTCCTCGGTGCCAATTTTTATCAGCCTGCTAAGGGCGGGCGCGCCGCTGGGCGTGACGTTTTCCTTTCTAATCACCTCGCCAATCATCAATGAATACCTCGTGGTGCTGATGGCGGGAGAGTTCGGTATGCCCATCGCGCTCGCCTACGTAGTCAGCGGATTGGTGATCGGGACGCTTGCCGGGGCTGTCCTGGGTCGCATGAAACTGGAGCGCTTCCTGGAAAGCGACATCCTCTCATCAGCTCCGGCCGATGAGGAACAGGTGAAATACACTTGGAAGTCGCGGCTGAAATACGGTTACGACGAGGCCGTCAGCGTGATCAAACAGATCTGGATCTGGGTTTTGGTAGGCGTGGGCTTCGGCGCATTTATCCACAACTTCGTGCCGGAGGAAACGATACGCGGCATGATGTCCGCAACCGGGATCTTCTCCGTGCCCATCGCCACCCTGCTCGGCGTGCCGATGTATGGGAGCTGCGCGGCGATCGTGCCGGTGGCCGTGGTTCTTTTCGAAAAAGGCATCCCACTCGGCACCGCTCTGGCGTTCATGATGGGGATGGCTGCACTGAGTTTACCTGAGGCGATCATGCTAAGACGGACGATGAAGCTGCCACTCATCGGGCTATTTTTCGGGATCACATCCATCGCGATTGTCGCGACAGGGTATTTGCTAAACGCGCTGGCACCGATGCTGATGGGGCCGTAGACAGCCGGCCGGCCACAAGGAGGGGCTGCATTTTTCTGCCCGGTGCGTGGGGAAATGGCTAGGCTTGTTGGGCAGCAGAATGCAGCCCCTCCTTGTGCTTGGCTTGTTGCTGGCTAGCTTCCTACCGATGCCGGAGCTACCAGAAGTCGAAACCACACGTTTGGGAATTTCCCCGCACGTGATTGGAAGGAAAATCTCCGAGGTAATCGTGCGGAGGTGGGATCTGCGGTGGCCTGTTTCACCGGAGCTGCCTGAGCTGGAGGGTCAGACGTTTCTCTCCGTGGAGCGGAGATCGAAGTATCTCCTGATGGAGGCTTCTGGAGGGCGGATGCTAATGGTGCACCTTGGAATGTCCGGGAGCCTGCGGGTGGTTTCGCCGGGGGAGGAGTGGCGGAAGCACGACCACATCGGGATCACGCTGAAGGGCGGGATGCAGCTGCGTTACCATGATCCGCGTAGGTTCGGTATGATGTTGGTGGTGCCGATTTCTGAAATCCCTAAGCACAAGCTTCTGGTAAACTTGGGGCCAGAACCGCTGGAGGAAAATTTCACCGCACAGCATCTTCACATGGCTCTGCGAAATAAGACCATCGCCCTGAAAGTGGCGGTGATGGATGCGAAGGTGGTGGTTGGTGTGGGGAACATCTATGCCTCCGAGAGCCTTTTCCGCGCAGGCATCCATCCCGCGCTACCCGCAAACAAGCTGACGAAACCGAAGGCAGAGAAGCTGGTAGCGGCGATCAAGGAGGTGCTAGCGGAATCCATCGCCCAAGGCGGGACGACACTGCGAGACTTCCTAAACTCCGACGGGCAGCCGGGGTATTTCAAGCAGCGGCTGTTCGTTTACGGAAGGAAGGGCGAGGCTTGCCGGGTATGTGGCGCGGAAATATCCCACTCAGTGATGGGACAGCGGGCGACCTTCTGGTGCGCGGGGTGTCAGCGACGATGAGGGATGGGCGAAGGCGATTTTTTTCAAGAGCAAGGCGCAAGGAGGGAGTGAAAGCCACCATACCATGCCCTACTGAGGAGGTGGGCACACGCCGCTTGGCCGGAGAGGAGCGCAGGCAATCGAGATTCACGACTCGACGCGCAACGCAGCGATTGGGAAAAAGCGTCGAGCTTTCTTACCTTCCGCGACCATCGGAAGCCTATTTCCCAAGACCTTAAAAATCCCCATCCGTCAGATTAAGGTTTTCAGGGCACTCATAGGGTAACGCGGGTGAAAACGCCTGATTTTTCAGATTTCCCGCGACCAGGGCTTTTCCTGAATCTCCTGAATTCAGGAAATCTCCGGCGGTGGTCATGATGAGTCCGCCCTTCGCCTCCTCCGGGGTATGGCACTCGACGCAATTCACCTCGATGACTGCCCATGCTTTTTCAAAGGCGGAATCCCCATCGTAGGCTGAAAGCCAGCAAGTTGTCCCGAGAAGGATGACGAAAACGCGACGCATTAGAAGACGACGGAAATGCAGTTTTGCATCTTACAGAGGGGATCATGAAAAATCCCACTTCCATTTCCCCGGAGCGACCCCATTATCCGCGTGAAATGCTTCCAATTCTCATCACAGGAAAGTCCGGCCGTATGGGTCTGGCCGTCGCCGAGGCCACTGAGGCCAATCCGGGAACCGTCATCGCCGCTGCACACGATGCGGGCGAAAACCTCGACGAAGCCGTCAAGGCGGCGAAGTGCGTTATCGATTTCACGGTGCATTCCTTTTCCTCCAGCCTCATCGAGGCCGCGCTGCGCCACAAGGTGCCAGTAGTCATGGGCACGACCGGCCACACGGATACCGAACTCGCGACGATTCACGCTGCAGCGAAAGAAATCCCTATCGTGCACGCGCCGAACTTCTCGGTAGGAGTGAACACACTTTTCTGGCTCACACAGCAAGCAGCGCGTATTTTGAAACAGGACACCTTCGACATTGAGGTAACTGAAATGCACCACCGCCACAAAATTGACGCACCTTCCGGCACTGCTAGGCGCATACTGGATATCCTCAACCAGGAAACCGGCACATCCTACAAGGAAGACATCGCCCACGGCCGCGTCGGGAACATCGGACCTCGCAAGCCACGCGAGATCGGTATGCACACGCTTCGCGGCGGCGATGTAGTCGGCGATCACACAGTGATGTTCGCCGCAGACGGCGAGCGGGTGGAACTCACCCACAAGGCATCCTCTCGCATGACTTTCGCATCCGGTGCCGTCCGCGCATCCCTCTGGCTGAAAGCCAAACCGCCCGGCCTCTACGACATGCAGGATGTGCTCAACCTTAAATAATTTTCCCGACACACTCACATGAAATACCTTTCTCTACTACCGCTGGCGCTCGTGCTGGCATCCTGCGAGCAACCGCTGAAGACCGCCCAGGCACCGACTCCCGTCGAAGCTAAAATCGTCACCGAACCCGTATCACTGACCGAGTCCGTTACCCGTATCAATTCCACCAGCCAGACATGGAACCCGGCGCAGCCGTGGGAAAAGAGACCGCCAAAAAACTTGCGATCTCTCGGTGCCATCGTGGGACCAGGACAAGTTTTGACCACCAGTGAAATGGTAGCGGACTCCACCTACATCGAACTTGAGCTTCCCGATGGATCGAAAACCGCAGAGGCGGAAATTGTAGCGGTCGATTACGAGGCAAACCTCGCCCTCCTCACCGTCAAATCCGATGAGGAAAGAGAAACGTTTTTCCAAAACACCCGCCCGCTTCCACTAGCACCACCGCCCTCCATCGGCGATCCGATTCAGATTTTCCAAGTCGAAGACAACGGGACAACCCTTCTCACCAACGGCACCCTTCAATCGGTGGAAACCGCCAACAGCTTTCTACCAAATCAAAGCTTCCTCACTTACCTGGTGAAAGCCTCGATGCAGAGTGCAGCTAGCAGTTTTTCTCTTCCAGTCATCATCGACGATAATCTCGCTGGCATCCTCCTAAGCTACGATTCCAACGACCAGATCTCGGACGTGCTTTCCATCGATGTGATCTCCCGCTTCCTCGGAAACGTGAGAAACGGCGAGTATGCGGGCTTCCCATCGCTGGGCGTCTCTGTGGCCCGCACAGAGGATCCATCTTTCCGGAAGTTCCTCAAGCTTGGTGAAGAAAATGGAGGAATCTACGTCAGCTCGGTCAAAACCGGTGGAGCCGCCGATCTTGCAGGAGTGCAAAAGGGCGATGTCATCCTCTCCGCAGACAGCTTCCCCATCGACAGGCGCGGCTACTACCAGCACCCGCACTACGGTTCCGTTTTCTGGGGCCATATCGTCCGCGGAGAAAAGGCTACCGGAGACGAACTCAAGCTCGAGCTGCTTCGTGACGGCGAGCCTGTAGAGATCGCCGCTACGCTAACCCGTGCAGAGGCACAGGACAACCTCGTTCCGGACTACCAGTTCGATCGCGCCCCGAATTTCCTCGTGAAAGGCGGACTCATTTTCCAAGAACTCACCCGCCCCGTCCTCCAAGCCTTTGGCAAGGACTGGACTTCTCGTGCGCCTCTCAACCTTCTTGATGCTTACGAAAATCCGGAGAAATACGAGGACAACGCCAAGCGAGTCATCTTCCTCAGCGGCTCAATTCCAACCCCCGCTACCGTCGGCTACGAAAGCCTTCGCAACCTCATTGTAAAAAAGGTTAACGGCGTGGAAATCGACAGTATGAAGACTCTCATTGAAGCCTTCGAAAAACCCAACACCGACAACCTCCACTCCATCGAATTCCTTGAAGAGAATTTTACCGTGTATCTTGATGAAGCTCTCTCCACGAGTGTGGACAGCATGCTCCTTCAGCGAGGCCTGAACAGGCTTTCCAGGGCGGAGTAAGCACAGATCCCAAACAACCTATTGCCTACCATGCAAAGCGCACTTGTCATCGACCTTGCCACCCTACCAGAAGATGGAAAATCTTTCTCCGGAGAGCTTTCCGATACGGTTTTCGACCTTCCTAAGGAAGACGCCACCGCAGTCGGAACACTGGAATACGATCTTTGGATCCAAAGATTCGGCTCCGAACTGCTTCTCACAGGCACTATATCCGCACCTTTCCGGTTTACATGCGTCGTAACGCTAAAAGATTTCATCCAAACGATCTGTTTGAAGTCAGCCGCAATTTCCATCGAAATCGGCAATTCCAGCCAGCTCGATGTCACGGAATCCCTACGGGAAGAGGTTCTGCTGGCATTTCCCACGACCCCCCGTTGTGACGAAGCGGACGAGCCAGAATCCTGTGAAATCGATTCTCGATATTTAGCAGTGGACAAACCCGGGGAAAATGACATATCACCTGCCCCCCGCAAAGAGGGTGACGACCGATGGTCCGCTCTCAACGATCTCTCGGGTCTCAACGATCAAACTTAACTACACACGACCATGGCCGTACCAAAACGCCGTCAATCCAAGAGCCGCCAAAAAATGCGCCGAGGTGCAAACCGCTGGAAAGCGCCTATCTTCAGCAATTGCTCCGACTGCGGCGCAACAATTCCTTCACACATTGCGTGCCCTTCCTGTGGTACCTATCGCGGACGTAAAGTCCTCGAAGTGGAGGCATTCTAGTCCGTTTTCCTGAGGAAACTTCAAAGAACCCCCGCTGGTAATCTGGCGTGGGTTTTCCTCGTACCCCGCCGTACTTTCGGCACTGAGAACCCATTTGTATATCCATGAAGGTTGCACTCGATGCCATGGGCGGCGACAACGCCCCGCAGATCAATATCACCGGTGCCATTGAGGCACTAAAAAGCTTCCCAAAACTTGGACATCTTTTCCTTGTAGGTGACGAAGACGTCCTGAAAAAGGCATGCTCCGCGCAGGGACTAAATCTTTCGGATTCCCGGGTAAGTATCGTTCACGCTCCGGAAGTGATCGGAATGGCCGAACCAGGTGCGAAATCAGTCCGTAGAAAGAAACTTTCCTCGATCAGCATTGGTGTGGATCTTGTGAAAGACGGAACTGCTGACGCCTTCGTATCCGCAGGTAATACGGGTGCTGCCGTAGCTGCAGCAACCTTGAAGCTACGCCGCCTAAAAGGCGTGGATCGAGCGGGCATCGCCTCCCCTCTCCCGAACGAACACGGCATCTGCAGCATCCTCGATGCAGGGGCCAACCCTGAATCAAAGCCGGAACACCTCGTCGCCTACGCGATCATGGGCACCGCCTACTCGCGCTACGTCCTCGGTGTTAAAGACCCTAAGGTCGGCCTAATGTCGAACGGTGAGGAAGAGGAAAAAGGAACCACTTTCACCAAAGAAACCTTTAAGCGCCTCAAAGCCACTCCCGGAATTAATTTTATCGGAAACGTCGAAGGACACGACCTTTTCGAAACTCAGCTCGACATTGTTCTGTGCGACGGCTTCGTCGGCAACATCGTCCTCAAGAGCGTCGAAGCCACAGCGAAGGCCGTTTCCAAGTGGTTAAAAACCGAAATCAAGGAGACCCCGCTCCGTATGGCAGGAGCAGTCCTTGCCCAAGGCGCGTTCAAGGCGCTCAAAGCGAAGAGCAGTTACGAAACCTACGGTGGCAGCCCCCTTCTTGGCGTAAATGGGGTGGTGATCATCGCCCACGGGTCATCCACTGGTCTAGCTGTCCGCAACGCGATTCGCGTGGCTGTGGAAACGGTAGAGCACAAGATCAACCCACGCATCGAAGAAGCAATGGCCACCCTATCAGAGCCTGTTACCGTTTCCACCAAGCCAAGCTAGGCTAGCGGGGGGGCGCTCGAATAATATCCAGGATTCGGGTATGTAGTTTCGTTTCCGCCTCTCACCAACGAGACCGCTAACCCGGCTTACCAACCCGATTGGAAGGCAAGCGCAGTTCCGCATTGCCATTGGTTGCCTTAGAGGCCCACGCCACTATCCGGAATTTACCATTTCACCTCCGCAGGTTAGAAACTTCATCTTGATCATCGCGTTCCACAAACCCTACGGAGTTCTCTGCCAGTTCACTCCTGACCAGCCCGGACAACGGACTCTTTCCGAATTTGGATTCCCGAAGGGAGTCTATCCCCTCGGTCGTCTTGATATGGATTCAGAGGGGCTATTGCTGCTCAGCGACGAAAACGGCTTGAACACTCGCCTTCTGGATCCGAAGAACGCACACGAACGAACCTATCTTGTCCAAGTAGAGGGCGAGCCGTCTACGGAAGCATTGGAAAAACTCTGCAGCGGGGCGATAGTGATTCAGAAACATCGGTGCCTGCCCTGCCGGGCAAAAATTCCTGAACTCCAGAAAGAAATCCCGCCACGTGTTCCACCAATTCGAGTGCGCAAATCCATCCCCGACACTTGGATTGAAATCACCCTAATCGAAGGTAAGAACCGTCAGGTTCGGCGGATGACAGCAGCAATCGGATACCCGACACTTCGCCTCGTGAGGATCACAATCGGAGCGTATACGATAGGCAAGTTACTTTTTGGCGAATGGAAGGTCATCAGCCACGCCGAGAGGAAATTGATCGGTATCTGACCTACCCCTAATCAACCCTTTGCATCCAGCTTCTTTAGCCACATCTCAAAGTGATTCTCACGCGCACGCTCATCCATAAGATGAAGGTTCCGAGGAAAAGCATTTAGATTTACACCTGGGTGCCTAGCTAGAATTACCTTGAGATCCTCAACCTTCCCGCCAGCCCTCTTCACACCGATAACAATCTCGTCCAATGGCTTCATGGCAGCGATTGCACCGCTGAACTCCCGAAGGACGTCTTCATTACGGAAAACCTCTCCATCGAGTGACGTAATTGCGTCGCCAACCTTTAGTCCGAATTTTTCTGCCGGACCATTTTTAACAATATTGGCAATTCTTACAACATTGCGATGCTTCTCTTCTCCAGGTAGATTGACGATTCCCGCTAGCATCGTGATTCCCAGAAAGCCCTTCCCGCCCCTGAGATAGTCCTGATCACTAAGGCTTTTGAGAATCTCATAACAACGTTGTCGAACCTCAGGTTCATCGCTTGTCTTCGATAACAAGTGAAACGCCGGTGCCGGCGACTTTTTCTCCTTTTTAGCCCACTCAAGCAACTTGCTCTGCGAATCCTCGCGTTGCTTGAAATCCTCTGCCGCTAAACCATCGACAAGGACTATCGGAAGTTCGCCACCTGACGCTAAAAGCGGCATCAAGACCAAAAATACAATTACGGCTAGCCCGATTTTCATGGCGCATAGCTGAATTTTCCCGCTCATCGGGCAATCAGCAGAAGGTAATTATTGTCCCAGCCAGTTCTTCTGCGGGATCTCGATTGTATCGTCCCGCTGCATCGGAACCCTCTTGAATTGCGCCTTGGACAAATCGAAGGTAGTCGTCTTGCCGTTCCTGAACAATTTGACTCGCTTCAAACTACCGAATTCCGTTGCACCACCAGCACCTTGGACGGCCTGATAAATTGTAAGATTCTTCCGGTAAGCAACAGGACCCGGGCGACGAACCTGACCACCTACGTGAACCATTTGCTCACGGGCGGTCATACCGCCACGCGTATCAATCACTTGGATTGTAGGGTTGCGGTAAATCTGAGCAGAGCGATACGCATTCTGAATTGAAGCTGCCAAGTTTTCCGGCTGAAGGCCAGCAGCTCTAATATTACCGATGAACGGCATATTGACTGTTCCGTTTCGACCGACAGGATACACCGCATCAATCTTTTGTTTCTCCTCGCCAGGAACCCCCATGATTGTGATCTGAACGGATGTACCTGACTCAATCTGCGCCATGATTGGCGATATAAGGCAGGCAAGAGCTAGGAGAATATTTTGAATGGTTTTAAAGTTCATGGCTTCTAAGGTTTGAGATTTGTGGATAGCAGTTCCTCACGAAAAATTTAATTTAATGTGAAACTACTGACGGAATGGGATCAATACAAGTCGGAATCTTTTGACGAATCTTGGTTGGAGGCCGATTGCCCTGTGGATGCGCCCGATCCAACCGGAGGTCCGATCTGCGATTCCGCTGGAGCGTAGTAGGTGTAATAGCTTGTGTAGTATTGGTATTGGCTGTCACTCCGGACGTCCACGTTATTGAGAACCACACCAATGACATGACCACCGACATTCTCTACGGCCTGTTTTACACGGATCAGCATGTTTCGAGGAAGTTTACGGTGCTGGACGACGATCATCGTAAGATCCACTTCACTGGCCAGAACGGATGCATCGCTGACTCCAAGGATTGGGGGACTATCCACAAGAACAAGGTCGAAGCGCTGTTTCACGTCTTGGACTAGTTCCGACATACGCCGCGAATTCAGGATTCCAGCAGCGTCGGCCGGAAGAATTCCCGAAGGCATGAAGTAAAGATTGTCTACAGGCGTTTGGAGAATCACGTCCTCCAACATAAGCTCGGTCGTGAGAAAATTCGTGAGACCGACTGAATTGTTAATATCGAAGAAGGTGTGGAGACGTGGCCGCCTAAGGTCGGCATCAATCATAAGAGTCGTGTAGCCACCCTGCGCACAGATGTAGGCGAGGTTAACCAGAGTAGTGGACTTACCTTCGCCCGCACCACCGGAAACAACTGTGATCGCGTTGTCTTCAGGATTTTTTCGGTTGAATTCGATATTCGTTCTCAGAATCCGGTATGCTTCCGCATCAGGGCTCATGCCGTTCTGTTTGTGCAAAACACCGACATCCTTCGGAATCACAGCAAGAACCGGAACTTGGAGATAACGCTCCACATCTTCCAGACTCTTAACCGAGGTATCGAGGTATTCGAGGAAGAAGGCAATGCCGACTCCAAAAATAAGACCTACAACCGCACCAAGAACCAAGTTTAAGGTAACGTTAGGACTGACCGGAAAATCGGAAATAACCGGATCATCGTGGACGATAATGCTATCAGGAACCGATTTAGCTGTAATTTCTTCTCTGACAAGGCTGAGCTTCATTTGCTCGAGAAGCGCCTGATCGGTCTCAAAGGAACGTTTGGCATCCACGTAGTCTTGAGTATCAATACTCCTCTCGAGGTTCTCAAGCTTGCGGTCATCTCTCATCTGCTCAACCTTAATTAACCGTTCTTTAGCGGTTTCGAGCTGGCCTTGAAGACGAGTGCGCAGGTTCACAACTCCCTCGTTCAACTGATTCTTCATCGATTCGAAGACCCTTTGGTTTGTTTGGATCGTTGGGTGCCTATCACCCAGTCCACTTGCTTTCAAGCCGTCGATCTGGCGTTTAAGTTCTAGATACTGTGGATAGAGTGATTTAATAATATTATCCGGAAGATCCAAACCGGAAGCGTAAATCAGCAGTTGCTCACTGTCATATTTCAGAAGGCTTTCAATCTGAGTCTCGAGCTGAACCTTTTCCCCTTCAAGTCGGTTGTATTCCTGCATCGCGTACGCTGCCCCTTGGGCTTGCTCCATGGCACCCTCATTGCCCATTCCTCGTTCGCCATAATATGCAATATCTTTAGTCCGGCTAATTGTAGTTAAAACCTTGCGTCTTTCTTCAACTTTATCCTCCTGTTCACGGACAGCTTTTTTAAGTTCATTGATCGTCTTCTCCAATGACTGTCCTTCCAGATCCGTGCGGTAATCTTTGTATGCACGTGCTACTTCTGCGGTAACATCACGTGCGTCTTCTTTTTTCGTATGACGGACGGTGATTGAAATCAGATCAGTACCCCGAATATTCTGAGTATTCACGATTCCTCTAAGAACTCTAAGAGCAGTATTCTGATCCATGCCCCACTTGTTTACCAAGTCCAATCTTTCGACAACTCTTGAGAGAGAATTCCGACTCTTGATCTTTTCAAATTCGGTTCCAAAAAACTGTGGCGTCATTGTAGGCCCGGTATTGACACCGGCCATATTCCCAAGCGCTTGAGTGCGTTCGGGTGGCTTCACCTCGATTGTTGCATAACTTTCGTATTTCTTTGGCATCACGTACGTAATGACGGATGCAGTCATGAAGACGAGCAGGAGAGTTAAAAGAATCACGCCGTAGCGATTCTTAATAACCTGCCAGTAATCGACCGCGTGTAGCGATGCCTCGTTCTGTTGAAGGGATGGATCCATATTTTATGAGAAATTTATTCTGTTCAAAGCTAGCCGAATAAAAAACTCCCGCAATGCAAAACACTGCGGGAGTTAAAAATAGCTTTAGGTGAAGAAACTTTCTTTCTCACCGACATCTGATTTATCAGAACTCAGCGCTAAGGCCGAGTGTGATGCGACTGCGGTCGTAGCTACGACCAACGAGATCCGAATCGGCATTCGTGAAGTTGTAAGTCAGGGAACCAGTCAAGATCTCAGTAAGCTTGAGGGATGCGCCGATATATGCGTTTACAAGGGTCTCGTCCGGAGTGCCGCCGCCAGGAGCACCTGATGCAACAACTCGCCCACCATCGAAGGCGGTGCTGACCACGTCAACTCCTCCGTAGAGGGATAGACTTGGCGAGAGTTCGTATGTTCCAGAAACGCCAATACGGAGGGTGAGACGTTCGTCGTACTGAATACCTCCGAAGACAGTGTCATAATCCTCAACTCCATAGCGAACGAAAGTACGGACAGCGAATTGGGTATTCACCTGGTTACGAAGATTTACTTCCAAATAAGGGTTTGTGCTGGTGTCACCATTGATTCCGCCAACGTCGCGAATTTGTGCACCAACATTGACGATGGCGATGGTGTTCGGGCTGAAGCGATGCTCCAAGCCTACAAGCAGATATTGATTCGTCGAGTCAGTGGCAAGTCCGGAACCATCAGTTTCAGAGTAGCGGTAAGATGCCGTCAGCACCGATTGTGGCGAGACCTGATAGCGGAATTGGTGGTGAGCAGTCCAGGTAAAGCGGTCAGCGTTTGGAACGGAACTATCGTAATCAAGACCTGACAGCGTGAGGCCGGAAATTGTCGCTAAACGCTCCGTCCAGCGATAACCAAGCGAGTTATCAGTCTGCCAAAAGAGATACTCTGAACTCTGGCGGTTGGTAGCGAAGCCGTAGGAGTAATCTGGCTCAAGTTCGTATGAGAGGAAGTTACGACTGGTGAAACGAAGACGCTCGTTAAAGCGGTGCGTAAGATTGACACCAGCACGGGCTTGTCCGTAGGTGTCATCCGTTCCTGCAGCCTGCGGTTCATCAAGGTAGTAGATCATGCCGAGACGAGCATAAACATCCCATGTGGTCTGTGGCGTTACGCTAACGAATGAGAGTCCAACATAAGGATTGAGCGAGAACGTCTCATCGCCATCGATCGCAGCTGGTCCTGGAGTCGTATTACTGTCATAAGTAGCGGTGATTCCGACGCTCCATTTGATGGGAATGGATTGTTCCGTGTCGTTTGGAACGTAGTAGAGACCCCCGCCCTGCGCGGCAGTCATAGCGAGCGCGGAGATTACGCCGAGTGTAAGTTTGGTTTTCATGAGTTGAGATAAAGAGGTGAAGAGGTGAAGTTTAAGACAGATTCCTTACAGCGGAGATTAAGGATTAGGAAGGATTAGGATTGGTCACGACAGGAACGACTGGAGCCACGGGTGCCCCACTACCATCTCCACTTCCAGCGGAATTTTGACCACCGCCACCAGCGTCAGCAGCGCCTTGAGCTTGTCCAGCAGCAGTGCCACCAGGAGCATTGAGAGGGTTACCAGCATCAGCACCACCAGCACCACCAGCACCAGCAGCGCTTCCAGCCTGGACAGCTTGAGCAGCGGCGTTAATTGCTCCGGACGCACCTGGAGCGGCGCCGATTGCAGCTGAAATAATATTATTTATCTGACCTGGAGAGGCGTTACCTGCAGTTTGCACGATCTCACCCACCATTGCATTACTGGCTTGAGAAGCTTGGATCGCAGCTACCACGATGGAGTCCGCACATTCTTTATTTTCGGAAACGGCTTTATTTACGATCTCGAGAACTTCGCTTTGATCAGCTTCGACCTGCTCCTTAACGGAAGCAGCAATCTCTTCGGATTTCTTGTCGTCTTGGGCGTGGGCAGTGACCATGCCGAATGTGGCGGTCAGGAATAAATATTTGATGGTTGTTTTCATAATGTATTTTTTGGCTGGCTGGTTTCAGGAAATTGGTAATGGAGCGGGCAGCGGGAATCGAACCCGCATGTCTAACTTGGAAGGATAGCGCTTTACCACTAAGCTATGCCCGCTTTGTTGTAGGTATTTAGCCATGACTGCTTGGATGCAGGCAAGCTTTTTTTTAGTTTTTTAGACAAATCTATCAGATTTGTGATTCCCGAGCTTTTGGCTGTAATCTTTAGGTTTCCAGATCCGATTGCTGATTACATCGTCCAAACGGCTTGCCCCAAACAGCTTTCTACACGCAAATTATGGATTCTGGATAATTTCAAAGTCCTCCCTCCCTATCAAGAAAGACGCTCTGCAGCTCAAATTCTCCAGCCAGATCGCGGCCAAGCCTTCTCACGCCAAACGTTTCAGTGGCGTAATGACCAGCGTAGAAGGTATTCAAGCCCCTCTCTTCGGATTCGATAAAACTCCAATGAGCACCCTCACCTGTCACAAAGGCGTCAAACCCAAGACCCGCAATTTTCGCCACTTCGGAGCCAGCTCCCCCGGTGATCACCGCAACGGAGGAAACTCGGTCGTTCCCCCCCGGACACACCTGAACATCTCTTCCCACCGCTCTCTTAACCGCTTCCGCGAGTTCGTCACGGCTTCCTGCCCATTCTCCTGCAATCCCGGTCGCCCATCCGTCTTTTACCAGTATCGGCCTGACCGATTCCAAGCCGATTGCCTCCGCCAGCAACACGTTATTCCCAACCACAGGATGCATGTCCAGAGGCAGGTGGGATGAGTAAATCGCCAGATTCCCTTCCATTGCTGCCTTAATTTTCCGAAAAAACGCCCCAGTGAGAGGCTGTGCGCCTTGCCAGAACATCCCGTGATGAACTAGTAGCAGCGAATTGCGAGTCTGCGCTGCCTCTTTGATTACTGCAAGGGAGGCATCCACGGCTGAAATAACCCTAGAAATATTTCCGTCATTCTCCATCTGGAGACCGTTCATTGCGCCGGGATAATCCTTCACTTCGGATACTCTCAGCTCCGAATCCAAATACTCTACGATTTCCTTCAGGTTTGCCATGAACCGATTCTAACCTTCGCGACTCCACATGACAACGCCCTCTGCGAAACCGACCGGTCTTCCGGCGATAAAGTCCTGTAGATCCCCTGCTAACTCAGCCTCCCAGTAAATTCTCCGCCCCAGCCAATCTAAACCCAAGCGCGCGGCGTGCAGAGCTTGCCGCGGCAAACCTAGTTTCGACTCCAAATCCGGATTCCATCCCTTTTTCATCCACGTGAGATATTCCGAGCCATCGCCAGAGTAGAGCTTGTCACCTACGATAGGGAAACCTCCTTGAGCCAGATGTACACGAATCTGGTGCATCCGTCCCGTTTCAGGGAAACACCTGATCAGTGAAAATTTCCCACCACCCCTCTCGAAGTTCTTTTCTACTACAAACCTAGTAGAACAATCCTTCCCCCGAGGATCAACCATCTGACGAACCCAAATATCAGATTCCCCGATATCCCCTGCCCGACAGATACTACCATCGCAGATCCATTCCTCATCCTGCGGCCATCCCCGGACGATGGCGAGATACTCCTTGTGTGCCTCGCGCCGCTCGAAAACCATGCCGAGTTCCCTTGCCGCGGCGGTATGTTTCGCAACAAGAACCACGCCGCTCGTTTCCCGATCAAGTCGGGTCACAATTCCGAGGCATGCACCGTTTTCGATCTCGTAGGAATAGAGACACTGCAAGCCACCGAGAAGAGTCGGCTCCGGCTTATTGTTCGCAGGATGGACAATCAGTGGCGCGGGTTTGTCCACCACCACCCAGTCATCCGTTTCGTCGATGACGCGGAAAGTTGGAACGACCTGCAAACCCATATTCAGATTACTTTACATTGTCGCTTTAAACAAAGCACGCCGGAAGCTCGCTATAAAACGAACTTCCGGCGTTGATCAAAAATGCTAAATCCCAGCGGACTAGGACTTGTAGCGGAGACGCTTTTTATGGCGGTTCTGCTTCATGCGCTTCTTACGCTTATGCTTATTGATCTTTGTTTTACGGCGTTTCTTAATGGAGCCCATGGTATTTTGCGGGGTTGCGGTTCAATGAAAAATTTCTAAGCTTACGGAACGAGCTTGTTGAGAGGGTATTCGATAATCCCCTCTGCTCCGAGAGCTTTGAGGTCGGGGATCATGTCGCGGACGAGGATCTCGTCAATCACCGTTTCTACGGCCACCCAGCCTTTTTCCGAAAGATGGGAAACGGTGGGACGGCGCAGGGAAGGCAGTTTTTCCAGTAGAGCGCTCAGATTGGACTCAGGAAGGTTCATCTTGAGGCCGACCTTGTCGCGGGCAAAGAGAGCGGATTTGAGGAGCATGGAAATACGCTCCATCTTCTCGCGTTTCCATACGTCCGCAGCCGCTCCGGGGCTTGAGTAGAAGTGCGGAAAGGAAGTGAGGAGCGTATCGACAATGCGAAGCCGGTTGGCTCTCAGGGAGGATCCAGTTTCCGTGACATCGACGATGGCATCGACCAGATCGGGCACTTTCACCTCTGTAGCTCCCCAGGAAAATTCGACATCCGCTTTGATGCCGAGCTTGTCCAGATAGCGCTGGGTGATGCCAACACCCTCAGTGGCGATGCGTTTTCCTTCGAGATCTTGCGGAGTTTTAATCGGGGAATCTTCCGGAACAACCAGCACCCAGCGGGTCGGGTTCACGGAAGCGCGGGAATACTGGAGTTCCGCGAAATCGACGAGATCTGGTCCACCCTCGGTAGCCCAGTCCAGCCCAGTGATACCGCAGTCGATGAAACCTTGCGCGAGATAGCGACCGATTTCCTGTGCACGAATCAAGTAGATATCCAGTTCCGCATCGTTCGAGGTCGGGCGAAGCCCCCTCGAGGAAACGTAAATCTCATACCCTGCTTTTTTGAAAAGCTCGATGGTCGGCCCTTCAAGGCTACCTTTCGGGATGGCGATTTTAAGCGAGTTGGACATTACGTGGATAAGACCCGCTTTCTTGCGGGGAGCGCGTTTGTAGCTTCGGAATCTGGGGAATCAAGCCAAGTTTCAGGAAATATTCCTATTTGCCGAAAAAAATCGCCTTCAATTCAAATAAATCCCGCATCTTGTCCATCAGCGGGGTAACGGAGCGGACCTCGCGGGGAGCCCTCGCAATGTATGTTTCTCGCATAATTTCGAATTCTCGTGGCTCCATTCGCGAAAACCCCGGTAGTAAAGCACCGATAATTACGGTCTCTGCTACCGGGGTTTCCCTTCGTCCGGCACCAGCCATGTTGGCACCGGATCAGTAGAAATGTGTTCGGGAAAATTTACCAATCGGAGAAGCGAACCGGAAGGTGCCTGTCGCTCGTTGCCAAGGTGCAATCCATGGCCAGCTCACCGGGGAAGTGAATATAAGTGATGCAATCGTAGGTTTCGCCTGCCGGACAGAGAGGTGGACTAGGATGACAACCGTCAGTTCGAGAAGCGTCATTCCGGATTTGCAACGTTTGGGGGTATTGTTGTTTGTCCGTTTCATGTGGGGGGGGGGGTGGGGGGAATACGCTGACACTTTAACATTTTTCTGATCCAAGATAATTGCGCGACCCCGTAGTTTTGACCTACTGAATCGCGTAATCCGGCAGGAAACGACGGCAGTCGAACCACCGGCGGCGAGATCCAGCCACTCACCGACAAGGGTCAGGTGAAGGTTCGCGACAACATTTCCCAGAGCGAGCCCCCGGAAAGGGTCGAGATGCGCGGCTCTGCGGAAGATCTCGCAACATTCCAGGATTTCCTCAATAAGAAGAGCAACCTCCAGGAAAAGCACGGGATCACTATCGATTGGATAGAAAACTGATCAGCCCATCGCCCCCCCTTGTGAAAAATTTCACAATCACCTTGAGCGAAGCAGCTACCGCCACCACCTTCCTCCCGAAACCAAGTTCCGCCATGGAAAGCACAGCCACCATCCCCGTCCAAGCCGCATACGATTCTAAAATCGAGGGCAACATCATTTTCACCCGCGTAGATGCGGCCATCAACTGGATGCGCAAGAACTCTCTCTGGCCGATGCCCATGGGTCTTGCCTGCTGCGCGATCGAGCTGATGGCGACCGCCTCCGCACGTTTCGATATCTCGCGCTTCGGCATGGAGGTCATGCGTTTCTCACCCCGCCAAGCGGATGTGATGATCGTGGCCGGCACGGTTACTTACAAGATGGCGCTCGCCGTCAAACGCGTATGGGATCAGATGCCAGAGCCGAAATGGTGCATCGCCATGGGTGCCTGTGCATCCTCCGGCGGCATGTATCGCTCTTACGCAGTTCTCCAGGGTATCGACCAACTCATTCCGGTTGACGTCTACATTTCCGGCTGCCCTCCGCGCCCGGAAGCCCTCATCGAAGGATTGATGAAACTTCAGGAGAAAATCGATGCCGAGCACTCCACGCAGGATCAGAAGAAAACGTTCTTCGAAGAGAACGCCTGATCAAAATTCTAAGCACGAAATTCCAAACCACCATGTCCGCAGTTCTAGAAGACGATCTCCCCGCACTCCGCGACGCCTTGGGCGCTGGTATCCTTTCCGAAGTCGAGTTCCGAGGGGAAAACACGCTGAACCTTTCGCTTGATGCCCTCCCGAAAGCCCTCGCATTTTGCAAGGACAGCCTCGGTTACGAGCTACTTCTCGACATCTCCTCGCTCGACCACTTCGGCGACGATCCACGTTTTGAAGTCGTTTACGAACTGGCTTCGCTCGATGACACCCGCCACCTCCGCCTCAAAGCGAAAGTTTCCGAAGATGAGTCCGTCCCCACCGCCATCCACCTCTGGAAAGCAGCCGACTGGCACGAGCGAGAGGTCTGGGACATGATGGGCATCCCTTTCTCCGACCACCCGAACCTCAAGCGCATCCTCATGTGGGAGGGCTATCCCTATTTCCCGCTGCGCAAGGACTTTCCTCTCGCCGGCCGCCCTACCGATATGCCGGACGTGGCATCGACAGGAGTAGCACCACTCGAAGGCGGCCCCTTCGTCACCGCCCCAGGCATGGAAGGCGGCGCCAAGCGCGAGCCGCGCGCAAGGCATCAAGAGTGAAAAAATTCAAATCTCAAAATTCAAATCTCAAGAAAGAGGTCTGAGACAGATTCTTCATTGAGGGCTGAAATTTGATAGTTAAAATTTGAATTTATGATCCCTCCCGCCCATCCCGAAACGCTCTCGGAAATGGGATCGAATGCGGGACGTATCCGGCGGGCTTTCCGGCAACTGCGAAACTCTCCCTGCTCATGGATGCTGTTCCGCATCCTTTTAATCATGCAGGCCGTGCCTGTGATCTGGAATGCTATCGTCCCTAGTGGGCCAGATAAACTGAACCAAGCCCAGCAACTCCTCGGACTGGGGAAAACGGATTTTCTTTCGGGGCATTTCTGGCAACCACTTTCCTATTCCCTGATCCATGGAAACTGGCTGCACCTCCTCGTAAACGCCGCCAGCATCCTCCTGCTTGGATCCAAGCTCGAGCACATCGTTTCGAAAACGACCTTCTGGCTGCTCTCACTCTTCGCCGCACTGGCGGGAGGACTACTTTTCCTCCCGCTCACTTACCACGGTGGCGATCTACCGCCGACTCTTGTCGGTTCCTCGGCAATCTGCTTCGCCTTTCTCGTTCTCCTTACCACCCTCTCGCCGGAGTCGAAATTCCTGCCCGTTTTTCTAAGCGGACGCTCCATCGGCATAGCGATCATTTTAGCAAATCTGGTTCTTGCCCTCCTGAATCCGAATCTACCCACTGGCCCGCTGGCAGCCTATGGAAAACAGCTTTCCGAAAACGGCTTCGTAGATCTTTTCAAAATCAGCCACGCATGCCACCTAGGCGGATCACTGGCCGGATATTTCTATGGAAAATGGCTACTCCGCCCGCGGGTCACCCTCAAGTCACTCCAACGTGCCCGCGCTAAAAAAGAAGCCATGGCCAATGACCCCACAGAAAAAGAGCCGGTCACTTAATCCCGTATTGCTCCTTGAACTCCTCGCGAGCTGCCTTTTGCTCCGGGGTGTCGGTCGGCCACTTGCGGTGAATGCCTTGGAGGGACTCCGTTCTCGCCTCGCCCTCGGGAAGAGTCAGCGCCCATTGGGTAGCGGTTTGCGGATCGTATTTTGCGACAGCCTCCACGTAACCTTTGACTGAAGCGGTCTTGGTAGAGCCTTCCGGTTCTGCTGTCAGCCATTCACCGGCGGCGCGGTAGTCGGTTTGCGTCCAGTTCCGCATGGCACCGGAAACCTGGCTATCCCTGGTATCCCCGGAAAGGTTTCCCCCCATCCATGCGATCCACTGGCCTTTCTCGGCGCCCTTCGCGGAACCTGCAATGCTTGACGAGATCCCGCCAATCTCCTCCTCAGAAAGCTTTTGCTCTGCGATCCACTTGCTTCCTTTCTCAAAACCGTCATTGGCGATCCCGTCCGCAAGATGATACATAGCGATGCCCCCTTCACCGTCCGGATGCGCCTCCTGATACACACGCATCAGATTGAGAAATTCCCCGCGCTCCTCCGGCGTCCTGATTCCTTGGGCGATTCCTCTCAGCGCGCTCGAGGGATCATCCATTTTTAGCTCCGCGATCAGATCGAAAGCGAGTTTCATGTCCTTGGTCGCGGCTCCTTTCACTAGACCGGCTTTCACATTGTCGGTGATCAGATCGGGATGTTTTTTGCCGTTTTCGCGCACCCATTCCAAGGCTCCATCCGGATCGGTGCTTGCCCAGCTCGCGAGGGAGCTGGAGAGGATATGGGCGCCCATCATCCCCTCTCCGAGCAGGTCTTCGCTCTCGGTGAAAAGCGAAAGTGCGGCCTGCGGATGGTCGTTGGCGAGCATCATGATGGCGAAGGTGATCATGCCTGTGCGCATCTCCTCATCAAGATCGGTGGCGTCCCGGAATATCCCGATCAAGATTTATATCTGGGAGGCGTCTAATGAAAGCATCAGATCCATGATCCCGGCGATACGCTCTTGGGTTTTCTCGTCAGGCTGCTCGCCGCTTTCCTTGTAGGTTTCCATTTCCTTGGCAAATTCAAGGAGTTCCTTTGCCGCCGCGCGGGCTGCCGCATCCTTGTCTTCCCTCGCCCGCTTGGTGACGAGTGCCCCGGCATCCGGACTTTCCGAATCGATGGATATTCCCAGAGCGGCGGCCTCGGCTACGAGTTTTCCGTGGGTTTCCCGGGCACCTTCCAGCCGCAGCTTGTCAGCGTATCCTAGAAACGCGGCGGAAATGAGAATCAAGACGGAAATGGCGATGGAAATTTTCATAGGTGCTTCAGTCCAGGTTTTTCAATGCTTCTTCTCGTTTCGCCGGATCGGAGATTTTCTCCGCGAGGGAGCGCGCTCCCTCCTTGTTATCATACGTCCCGGCCTCGTCGAGAAAACCAGTAAGGACATCGTCGTTGCCGGTCGATTCATGATATTTCAACGCGAGCTTAACCGCGTCGTCGAATTTCATTCCACCGCCGAAGGAATTGCCACCGAAGGACGCCATGTTTCCAATGCTCTCGCCAGTCACCCTATCCACTGAGCCGGGTGCTTCGGCAGATAGCCACTCGCGCATCTCGTCGAGGTCTTCCGCCTCGGTCTTCGCTTTGAAAGCCTTGCCCTGCACACTGCCCAACGCCGCCTTCTCCGCAACTGCCACCCGTTCCTCCCCAGTTGCGCCAATCCTGTCGAGAAATTCCGAGGCATTTTCAAGACCGCCCTGCATGGCCGCCTTCGAAGCCGCTTTCCCGAAAATATCAATTCGCTCTTTTTCGGAAACCTGTCCCCGAACCAGGGATGCGAACGCCGCTTGATCCGATTTCTTCAACTGCATGAAGCCGAAACCATCCAGCACTTCCTTACGCTGATCCGCAAGAAGTGCGGCGACCCGCGCTTCCGCTGCCGCGGGATCGTGCGAGAGGAGTTGCGCGACAAGATTGGACTCGAACATCGTCCGGATCCGATTTTTCCCATCAAGTGATTTGCTATCAAAAGTTCCAGAGGCGATTTCCTTTTCAAACCACGCGGTGGCAGCGGAGGCATCCTTTTTCGCCCATTGCCCGAGCGCGGAGGCAAGCTGCCAGCCTATACCGTTCGACTCATCTCCGAGCTGCTTGGAAAAGCGAGTGAGCGCCAGTTCGGGGTCTTTGGTCACAAGCGGACCGAGCAACATCGCCTGAAGCATCATTCGCTCTTCATCCGCGAGATCGAGCGCGGCGATCTGTTCCAGTGCCGCGACGAGTTCGTCTTTGTCCATTTTCTGGAGGCGACTCTGGAAAGACATCATCTTGCGCATGTCCTTCATGCCACCAGTGCGGGTCATCTCGCCAAACACCTCCGCCATCTCCTGCCAGTCGATGGTATCGGCATACTCCTTCGGCGTCTCCCGGGAGGAAACAATGGAGCCATCCGGGGCGGGTGGAAGCGTCCAGTATCTAACTGGTCTGGAGCCCTCAACCACTTTGCCATCGAATTTGAAGATCGCATGCCGACCAACCGTTAACCGACATCGCTAAAGAGCCAACTTACACAAAAAAGCTTACACTCCCCCCTTTTCACTGGGATCTTGTCAAACACCCTCCGTGGGATTGCTTGGGGATATTCACTGTCCCGGTTGCTCCTGCTGTTGGCGGGCGCGCTCTTGTTGCTGGCGTTGCATTTCTTCCTGTTGCTGCCTTGCACGCTTCTGCTGTTGGCGAGCCTGTTCCTGTTGGCGGCGCTGCATTTCTTCCTGCTGCCTACGTGCCAGTTCCTCTTGCTGCTGACGGCGGGCTTGTTCCTGCTGTTGGCGCATTTGTTCCTGACGTTGTTGTTCACGGCGTTGCATTTCCTCCTGCTGACGGCGGACCTGCTCTTCCTGGGCTTTGCGAGCCTGTTCCTGCTGCTGACGCTGTATTTCCTCCTGCTGTTTCATACGCGCTAACTCCTGCTGCTGGCGAATTTTCTCTTGTCGCTCCTCTTCGCGGCGTTGCATCTGCTCTTGCTGTTGGCGAGCCTGTTCTTTGCGAGCTTCCTCCTGCTGCTGTTTGGCCAGCTCTTGCTGCTGGCGTATTTGCCCCTGCTTTTCCTGCTGCGCCCTCAAGGCTTCCTGCTGCTGTTTGGCACGCATTTCTTCCTGCTGCTTTGCCTGCCGCTGACGCATTTGCTCCTGATTTTCCTGCTGCGCTTTCACAGCCTCTTCCCGCTGCTTGGCTTGTTCCTGCTGCTGGCGTATTTGCTCTTGTTGTGCTTTCAAGACTTCTTTCTTCTGCTGCATTTGCTCTTGCTGCATTTGCTCTTGCTGCTGCCTGTCTCTCAACGCTTCTTTCTGTAGCCTGCGAGCTTGCTCTTCGCTAGCCTGTTGGCGTAATTGCTCACGCATCCGCTCCCGCTTGCTTTCATTTGCCTCGTTGGCTTTCTGTGCAGCTTCCTGCTGCGCGAGCATCTCGGCTTCTTTCTGCTTCTGAAGTTGCTGCTCTTCTTTCATTTGCTGCTGACGCTGACGGGCGTCCTCCGCAGCTTTGATCGCTTGCTTCTGCGCTTCCTCGGCCTGAATCTTCTGCTGCTCTAGCATTTTTTGAGCATCCGCAGCGGGATTGGCATTTGGTGGCGTGTCGGCTTCCTTTGGCGTAGGGTTTTCAGGCTCTGCCTCGACTTCCGGGATTGTCGGCGGTTCGACCGGCATTTCGGGACGATTCGGTCTTTCAGGGAGGTTCGGTCTAGTTGCAGGATTCTCGGTGACATTGGGGTCTTTCGGACGTCCAGTTCTAGGGCGTCCCCTCCTGTTTGGTTTGTCCAAGGGTGGAGTCGGGGCCTCGGGCACTGGAGTCACCTCGGTAGGCATTTCCGGCGCCGGATCGACTGATGGTGTCGTTTCAGGAACTTCCGGTGCGATCACCTCAGGCTCTGCTCCGGCCTCCGGGTTTGCCGGGGGTTCTACAACTGGCTCTTCCGGCATACCGGGACGGTTCGGTCTGTCGGGGCGGCTTGGACGTGCGGGAGGAGTGCCGGGCGTTTCCGGAATGATCGTGACCGTAGGATCGACCGGACGTGCAACCTCTGGCCCACCGGTTCTAGGGCGACCCGGACGATTTGGACGATTTGGACGATCCGCCGGAGCAACTGGAGTTTCGAGCTCAGGAATCACTTCTGGAGGCATAACGGGTTCAACTACCGGTGGTGTGTCTGGAATCGTTTCCACAGGAGGCTCTGGAATTACCGGAATTGGGATGGATCCATTCGGTCTTCCCCGGCGGCCGGGACGGTTTGGAACATTCGGAATCTCCGGGATCACAGCTGTCGGCGGCTCGGGGCGAAGTTCTGGATTCGGGCGGGTTCCCCGGCCACGGCCATTTTTTTCACCGTCCTGGCGGCGTGCGTCTTCCAGCTTCTGACGACGATGCTGTTCAAACCTCTCACGGCCTCCGTTGCGCTCAACTGCGCCTTGCGCTTCGCGGGCTTGATCGGCACGGCGTTGATGAAAACGACGAATCACATCTGGAGAAAGTTCACGGGAACGATCAACTGTGACATCGCCAAGCCTACGGCTCACACGCCCCGGGCGTAGAGCCTGATTCCAATTCGCATCCATGCGGGGTGCGGCAACTTGAAGCGACTTGCCATTGAAACGAGGTCGAAGATGACGACCCGCTCTATCGAAGCGAGGGCTCTGATCTAGGCGGAGGTGGTGCACGGGGAAAGTCCTTCCGATTTCACTACAAACCCTCTGATAACGTGGGCCGCCTACAAAGACGCGCTTGTTCGTAACTTGGTAGTGGGTGATGTTCGTGGTATTCCTGAAAATGACGGCATTCTGCGCTGCGGGGAGGCAATATGGGCGGATGTTGTTCCCGAAATTCCTGTATGACACGAATGAGAACCAGCCAGAACCTATGCCGAAAGTCACTTCGACCGAAGAATCCCACTGACGTCCGCGCCACGCGAGGGTTTCAGGAGGCAGCGGAGCCCAACCTATGTGTCCAGGGCTTTCACGCCAGGTCACCCAAGCTGGTGCCCATTCGCTACCCGGAACCCAGATCCAGCCGACATTCCGCAGCAAAGCCCAGCGCCCGTAGTGGTAGCAGGCCCAGCCGAAAGGCTCGTCAGAAACCCACGTCCAGCCTTGGTCGGTGAATGCCCAGCGACCACGGGTGTAGGGACGCCATGTGACGTCTCGGACAACTGCAGGCTGGTAAACATAACCGTAGTCCGTGGTTTCGAACCATGATCCGAAGTTTCCAAGAGGTTCGTAAAAGTTTTCAAAATCCCCAGTTGGCGGACCGATGTCGAAATCCGACACCACAGGCAAGGCTCGCAGTGGCTCCCGCCCGGCAAGCTCGGACTCCTTGTTCTTCAGTTCACTTTCCAGCCCTGTGAGTTCCTGCTGGCGCGCCTCGATATTCTCCTGGAGCCCTGAAACCTTTTCCTCTCGCTCCGCAAGTTCCCGTTCGCGTTTTTCAATCTCCGCCCGGGCTGCCGCATCATCTGCCGCCAGAGCATCCTCCATCGCGAAACGTTGCTGCTCGATCTGCGACCGCTCGCGCTCAATCGCATCCCTCTCCGCGGCGAGCTGCTGGTCGGCGAGTTCGGTTTCCAACTGCCGCTGCCTTTCCGTCGCATCATTGGCAGCCTTTTCCAGCCTAATGAGTTTTTCCTCAAGATCCTTCGACGACTTGTCACATGAGGGAAGAAAGAGGACGGTGGTGGCAGCAAGGGCGGCGAGAACGGAGGCTTTCATAGTGCGAGGCGCAGTGGTTTCAGAATCTTAGACCACCGGTGTGGCGATAAGATTCAGTTTTTTTACCAGATATCGGAACGCAACCCTACCCAGCTCAATCGCCAAGCAGAACGAAATCCACGAATCCTTTCACATCGCCCATCGATTCTGGCACCTCCCGGTTGACCCGAACGCCCAGCGCGCCTTCCACCGCGCGCTGTTCCAAGGCGACTGCACGGGGATAAGCTTCGAAAACATGATGCAGAGGATGGTGATACTCCCGGAGAATGATCTTCCCCGTTTCCGGATCGTGAATGCAGCGAAGGAAGAGTCCCTCTTTCTCACGCAGTTTCGAGAAAAGCTGAGCCTTATAGAGCAGAGTGGTTCCTTTGCTTACACTCGCTTTCCAGTCTTCCTCTTGGCTTTGAAAATACTGAAAGAGCAACCGCTCCGGTGCGTTTTCACCGAAGAGACGCTTGATTTGGTCGAGCATTTGCAAAGTAAAACCAACCGGGATCGAGGGAAACAGCGCCTCCGCTTTCTCCGATAGGCGATAAAAAATTTCCGGTCTGCCTATCTCCGTCCGGGGAACCCGCGAACGCTTCAGATAGCCGCGCTTGGTGAGGTCTTCGCAATGCTGCTTGACCGTCATGTAACTGGAGCCAAGTCGCCTGGAGAGCTCGCTGACTGCGAGACCGCCGGAGGTTTTTAATTCAGACAGAGTCCCAAGCCACTGAGGCTTGAGCAAATCATGGAATGCCGGGATGAACATAGGTTTTGTGTCGTAATTTCGACCGAACGCGTCTAACAATTCTAGCGCAAGTTGTCAACTTGTCCAGAAGTCGGATCGAGGAAGTGTAACCACATATAAACACCCTCAGAAATCTCGTTTTCGCCGCATTTGCACTTTGTGCGGCGGCAAATGCCGCAGAGCGACCGAACATCCTATTCATTTTCACCGACGACCATGCAACCGAAGCTATCTCCGCCTACGGCGATCGCTACGACAAGGTCTCGCCCACCCCGAACATCGACCGCATCGCCAAGGAGGGCATGCTGTTCCGTCGCTCCTACTGCGGAAACTCCATCTGCGGCCCGTCGCGCGCCACGATCCTGACCGGCAAGCACTCCCACATGAACGGCTTCCTGGACAACAATTCCAGCCGCTTCGACGGCACCTAGCCGACCTTCCCAAAAATGCTCCAGGACGCGGGGTTCGAGACCGCGATGATCGGGAAAAAAATGACATGGATTGGATGCACGGGGAGCGCATCGTTGCGGCAAGTCCGCAAAATACACAATACTGAGGACACGGGGTTGATTCTTAGCCCTTCTTTCCCTAGAAAGAAGTTGTGACCCGACCCGTGGATTCCGTAATCGATTTTCTGAAAGCCGAGCAGGCGCGCGGGAACAGCCACGTCTATCTCGACGAAGAAGCCCGAGTCGGATTGCGCGAACTATACGTGCGCTCACGGAAGCCAGTGGCTATGCCGGTGGAGGAAGCCGCTCCTGTCGCCCCAGTGACGGCAGAAGCCGTCATTTCTGGTGATTCGAAAGCAGCCAAACTGGACGGACTCAGGCAGCAGGCAGAGCGGTGGGTGCCCGCCGTTTCACTCGGAAGCCTGCGGGAGAAAATGGTTTTCGCGACCGGCAACCCCGATGCGGATATCATGCTTGTAGGCGAAGCACCGGGCTATAACGAGGAGAAGGAAGGTGAGCCTTTCGTCGGCCCCGCCGGACAAAAACTCAACGACATCCTCAAGGCGATGGGCGTGAAACGGGAGGGCGTATACATTTCCAATCTCGTGAAATTCCGCCCGGCCATGCCAAAGCAGACCACCAACAATCGAAAACCAACCCCCGAGGAAATGGCAGCATGCCTCCCTCTGGTCATGGCTGAAATTTCCGTGGTGCAGCCGAAAATCATCATCGCCCTTGGAGGAACCACAGCCGAAGGCCTTCTTGGACTTGAGGGCACGATCAGCTCCATGCGAGGAAAATGGCACGATCTTTCCGGCATCCCCGCCCGCGTCACATATCACCCAAGCTACCTCCTACAAAGCAGTGGCTCGAACCAAGTGAAACGCTCACTCTGGGAAGATATGCTCGCTGCGATGGAGAAGCTCGGAATGCCAATCTCGGAAAAGCAGAAAAGCTACTTCCTGCCGAAGCCGTAACATGCGCCTTCCCAAGGAATTTCTTTGGATAAATTCACGCTCTAAAAGGATGAAGTTTCCTAACCCTCCCCAAGAATGGGAATCCTCTTGGGAATATTTTTCCGACGTAGGCCAAACTGCCTAACTGCATGCCTTTGGAGATGCGCCTTAGCCTCCTCCACGCTGTCGGTGAAGAAAATCAGATCCGGATCTTTCGGGCTAATCGTCCCCTCCTCCGCCATCTTGTAAACGAAGTCCATCAGCGGCTGCCAGAAATCTTTACCCATCAGGATGATCGGAAAATCCTTAAGCTTGCCGGTCTGGATCAGGGTCATGGTCTCGAACATCTCATCAAGCGTTCCGGCACCTCCTGGCATGACGATGAAAGCGTAGGAATACTTCACCAGCATCGTTTTCCGGGTGAAGAAATAGCGCATATCCACGGAGCGGTGAACGTATGGATTCACGTTTTGCTCGAAGGGCAGGATGATATTCACCCCGATGGATTTGCCTCCCGCCTCGAACGCACCCTGGTTCCCTGCCTGCATAATGCCTGGGCCACCACCTGTGAGAACGGTGAAACCAAGCTCAGCAGAGGCCTCGCCCATCTCGCGGGCGAGTTCATACCACCTTGTTCCCGGCTTCGTCCGTGCGGAGCCGAAAATCGTCACACAGGGGCCGACGAAGTGAAGAATCCTATAAGCTTTGATGAGATCGAGACCCACTTGTAAAAGGGATACCAGATCGTGAAGCCTCGATCTTGGCCCTGAAAGCCAGGATCTCTCCTCGGCCTCCAGTTCGAAGATCTCCTGCTGGCGGACCTCCTCCTCGGTGATATTGTGATCTTCGGTGATTTCCGGGTATTCAGGACAGGACTTTTTACTACTCATCTGCACTACCTAACACCATACGATAAGGTCTTGGAAGAAATTCCTCGGAGCCGCATCTCGCAAACAACGAAACTGTTCGCGCTTTGCACACGCGCGCATCATAAGCCGAGATGATTCAGGCCGACTCGAGTCTTCACGTTACCAAAGATTCACGCCCGCCCGTTTTTTCGCCCGGTATTCGGGGAAATTTGCAACCGCCTTAATAGCGAACCCTCGCAAGAGCGGCTTTCTTGGCCCGCTCTGGAGCGATTTTTGCAGCTTCCTCACCGACACACTTAAGCAGTGCGATCAAGGATGCTGTGATGAAATACTCTTTGAGAAGGGCTTCGCGGATTTCGCCGTTCTTGGTTTTGTGAACAATTTTCATAGGATGTATTTTTATTGATTCGGAAATTCCTGTCGCAAGAAACATCCCAAGTTTTCACTCGGAAATTCGTTTTGCAAACTTTTCTTTCCCCTGCAAATAAGAGCATCGCGAGCCCCGCTTTATTTCAGATTATTTCTTTTCCGAGTAATTCGTGTTCACGAGGATCTGTGATCCAGGTTTCTCCGTGATCACGACGGTCAGCGACTTATCGCCACCCGAGAAACTCAAAGTCACAACAGCAGTTCCGTTCGCATTCATCGAGCTATTGCTACTCGTGTTCAGCCCGAGGCTAGAAGCTTCCCCCTCGAAGAACTCGCGAATTTGCTCAAGGCTCTGTCCGCACTTCCCAGAGAACTGACCAGTCACCTGCCCGCCGCCCTCCCTGTGGAACGTGCTCACCGCATCCGAGAGATCCGGTGCTTTAGGAACCCACGCGGGAACCTGCGAAAGATCCGCGGAACCGATACGGGTAGTATCCCCCTCGGCATCCGTCACCGAAATCTTCCCCTCTGCCAGATCCTGGTATGAAAGCGTGATTTCCCTGCCGTCCTTCGTCTTGATCGTCATTTCCCCCTTCTCATTATCCTGAGAAACCTTTTCCAGATCCGGATTCGCGGAAACAATCATCTCCGCAGCTGTTTTCTCCGGGTTATCGGCGAACTCCTTGAATTTCACTCCCAGGAAACTGACAAGGACAGCTCCCACAATGATTGCGATCAGGAGCAGTCCCCCGCATCCGATTCCCACCCACACAATCGCGGGCAGTCCTTTTTTAACTGGAGGCGTGGCGGGGGTTGGCGGCATGGCTGGTGGCTGTTCCATCGTATAGGGAAACAAAAACCTGCCGTCCCCGCCAATCGAAAAACGTCAGCCCATCCTCATTCCTCGGCAGGTGTTTCCGCCCCGGAATCAACAGCCGGTGTATCCGTGAATTTGCCTTCGCTGATATCCTCGTAAGTGAGGGTCACGACTTGTCCGTCCTTTTTACGGATCGTCATCGTTCCCGCCTCTTCATCGGTTGAAACCTTCTCCAAATCCGGAGACAAATTCACGACCATTTCCGCAGCGGATCTCTCCGGGTTGTTCTGGAAATCCACTCCGAGCTCCTTCGCTTTTTTCGTAGCCCAAATTCCACCGACGACCATGACGATGATTGCGATGACTACAAGACCTCCGCAACCTATCCCAACCCAAGCGAGCGGAGAAATACCTTTTTTGACTGGAGCGGCGGGAGCGGCGGTTGGCGGAATAGTTGG
>CAJJBR010000077.1 GCA_905182475.1 Akkermansiaceae bacterium
TGATTCTGGTTGCCCTGATTCTGGTCGTTGAAATTGTCGCGGCGGCGTTTACGTTTTTCGCGGCGTTTCTTGGAGCGGGATTGCTGCTGGGTTTGTTGTCCGTCGTTTTGATTTCCCGAATCTTGGCGGTTTTGTGAATCCTGCCTGTTTTGTGAATGGTTGACGGGGCCTCCGCCGGGGACACGACCGATACGCTGTTGAGATTCTTGTTTTTCCGGAGCGGGTTGAGCCGATTCCTGGGGATGTGGCTCAGGTTTTGCTGCTTCTGGGGCTTTTGCCGTTACCGGCTGATTTTCCTTAGGTGGAGCGGTTTTCTGTGGAGCTGGTGCCTCTGCGGGTTCCGTATTCACGAGGGCTTTTACAGCGGCTTTCTTTGCTACCGCTTTTTTGGCCGCCACTTTCTTGGTAGCCTTCTTCGCTACTTTTTTGGCGGCTTTTTTCGCAGGGGTTTTCTTGGCTACTGCCTTCTTTGCCGCCGTCTTGCGGGCGGGTTTTGTGGGCTTCTCGGTAGAGGGCATGTCGAAAAGGTCGTCGGTGGTGTTCTTGCTCATACGGGAAGGGCAGGTGGTAAAGTGGGTTTTGGCGTTTTGCCTGTGACGGCGGATCGCTGATCAAGTGTGGTTTGTAGGGCGTGCCGAGAATATGGAAATCCATTGGAATACCTGAAGGGGGACGGAACGAGCAGTGGTTTTCCTAACAGAACGTCCGGCCGAAAATGACGGGAGGTGACGTAGGAGACGAATGCTTTTGTGGAGGCCAGGGAGAGTATCCGGAAGGCCGCCGACCGTCGTGTCAACGGAGATAAGATGCGGTTCCGGAGATGGTTTGGCAACCTTTAAAATCGTAACGAAACTAAGGCCTCCATTGACGCGCGGGCAGGCGGGTGGGAGATTGCTGCGTGCGGAAAATAGTAGGAGCTGGAGTGGTCGCGGGATTGTTGGTCTTGGTTTCCTGCGATAGGGAAAAGGAGATCCCGAAAGCAGTCGGAGTTAGGGATGACGGGCTGATGGAACTCAATGTGATGAGTTTCAATATCCGCTATGAGAATGACAAGGATAGAGGGATACGCGCGTGGGCGGAGAGGGTGGTTGGCGTGGTGGGAGCGGTGCGTGGGGAGAAGATAGATTTGCTTGGGATCCAGGAGGGTCTGCACGGACAGGTGGCTGATTTGCGGGCGTCTCTGATGGATTACCATTTTGTCGGAGTGGGTAGGGACGATGGGAAACGTGCGGGTGAATATACGGGACTGTTTTTCAGACGGGATAGATTTGAGAAAGATGAGAAAAATAGCGGGATGATCTGGCTTTCAGCGACTCCGGAGGTGCCGGGATCAATGACCTGGGGCAACCAGATTCCGAGAATCGCGAATTGGGTGCGATTGGTTGACCGGGTGAGTGGACGGGCGCTTTG
Source organism: Akkermansiaceae bacterium (assembly GCA_905182475.1). GTDB lineage: Bacteria > Verrucomicrobiota > Verrucomicrobiia > Verrucomicrobiales > Akkermansiaceae > Luteolibacter. Next base: position 1,411 of record CAJJBR010000077.1, read on the forward strand.
GGTTGTCAACGTCCACCTAGACCACAGGAGTCAGGAATCGAAGGAAAAGGCAATTCGGCTGCTGGCAGAAAAGCTGGTTGAAATAAATTCGGATAGCGAACCCTTGGTGTGGATGGGTGATTTCAATGCGACCGAAGAAAACAATGTGATTAGGTTTCTCAGTGGCAAGAACTCGGAAATTCCCAAGGTCGATGGATTCGATGGACTAGTGGAAACCTACGACAGTCTGCATCCGGGTGTGAAGGTGCGTGGCTCGGTAAATTTTTGGAGGAATGATCCAAACCTGCAATGGAAGCTGGATCACATCCTCGTTTCCAACGAGGCGGAGATCCTTGAGGCGCGTGTGATGCGCCACGGGGAACCTTACATTTCAGACCACTTTCCCGTGGTGGCACGGGTGCGGTGGAGGTGAATCAGAGCAGGTCGTATGAACGGCCACCGACGCCTTCGTGCCAGCGGATGTATGCTTGGTTGACCATGGTGTAGCCGCCGGGGGTCGGGTAGTTACCTGTGAAATACCAGTCGCCGCACGGCCCCTTGATGGAGGCATGGAGGTTCTCAATGGTTTGGTAAATTACCTCTACTTCGCCGTGCCAATCGATTTCCTCGGGATAAACCATTCGGGAAATCTCTTCGGAAATTTCCTCCGGGGTGAAGATGTCATAGATGCCCTGGACGCGATTGAGTCGTTCGTTGGCGGGCTTTTGCAACTCCTCTTGGCACTCGGCATAAATCCGGTCGAGCAGGTGCTGGCGTCCGGCACGGCGGTGAAGTGCGACGGCGGCATTGAAGGCGATAAATTTGCCAAGCTCCGACATGTCGATGCCGTAGCAATCCGGGTAGCGGATCTGCGGGGCGGTGGAACAGATGACGATCCTCGACGGCTTGGTGCGGGCGAGGATTTTGAGGATGGATTTCTTCAGGGTGGTGCCTCGAACGATGGAGTCGTCGAGGACGACGAGGTTGTCACCTGGGTTTACGGCACCATAAGTAATGTCATAGACGTGAGAGACGAGCTGGTCACGGCCTTTTTCCTGGGAAATGAAGGTCCGCATCTTGATGTCTTTGTGGGCGATTTTTTCGCCGCGCGGCCAGTTGTGGAGGATGAGTTCATCTACCTTCTCTGGTGTCAGGTCTCCGCGTTCGACGCCTTCGAGTATCTCCATGCGCACTTGCTGGCGGCGGTAGAGACGAAGGCCCTCCATCATGCCGTGGTAAGCGGTCTCGGCGGTGTTCGGGATGAAAGAGAAGACAGTTTTGTTAAACGTCTCGCCAATGGATTTCATCACCTGATCGACGAGTGCGGAGCCCATGGCCTTGCGCTCGCGGTAGATTTGCGGGTCGTTGCCACGGGAGAAATAGATTTTCTCGAAGGAGCAGGGAGTGAATTTCTGTGGAGTGTGGAACTGGGTGTCGGAAATCGTGCCATCGGCCTTGATGACGATCACGGAGCCGGGATCTACTGCTTTTACTTGGGATGCCTCAGCCTCGAAAACGGTCATCAGCGGCACGCGCTCAGAGGCGAATGCGATGACTTCGTCGGTGATGAGCATATGGCAAGGGCGGATGCCGCGCGGGTCGCGCATGACAAACATGTCGCCGTTGCCGACTGCACCGCAGATCGCGTAACCGCCATCCCACGGTTCGGCGGAGCGACCGATGATTTCAGTGATGTTTAGCGCGGTGGAAATGTGATCTGGAGTTTCGGCGCCGGGCACGCCTTTGTCGCGAAGGTCGTGGTAGATATTCGTGTGCGCCTCGTCGAGGTGGTAGCCGATCTCCTCGAGAACCGTCTGGGTATCCGTGCCGAAGACCGGGTGTTGGCCGCGTTGGATCAGGGCGTTGTTGAGCTCGCCCGTATTGGTCATATTGAAATTTCCCATGACCATGAGGGTGCGGGTCGGCCAGTTGCTGCGACGGAGGTAGGGATGGCAGGAGCCTTCGTCGAACTCTCCGCTGGTGCCGTAGCGCAGGTGCCCCATGAGGATTTCGCCACCGAAGTCGAACGTCGTTTTGACGCTATCAGGATCGGTTTTGTCCAGCTTGCCCTTGCGGTGCATCTTGAAAAAGGTTTTCACCTCCTTACGGAAAATCTGTGCGAGGGCGTCGGACTCGATGCCACGGCGGCGATGGACGTAGGGCTGGCCGATTGGCATATTGAGCTTCACGCAGCCGATGCCGGTGCCGTCCTGACCGCGGTTGTGCTGTTTCTCCATGAGGAGGAAAAGCTTGTTCATGCCCCACAGGCATGTGCCGTAGCGGTCGTTATAATAAGCGAGAGGCTTGCGGAGGCGGACGGCAGCGATGCCGCATTCGTGGTTTAGGTGGTCACTCAAGACTTTGTAAGTTTTAAATTTGAAGCTCTAAATCTCAAGGAAGATGAGATGCTGCTACGCGGTGACTTTTACGCGGACGCCTTCTTGTTCGACCATTTTTCCGAGGACGTGTCCGCCGGGGCCGGCTGCGAGGGCATTTTCGACATCTGCTTCGGCGACGATGGCAACCCAGCCAATTCCCATGTTGAAGGTATGAAAGCGGTCTTCCGCATCGACTTGTTCTAGGAGTTTGTCGATGCCGGGGAGGTTCCACTTAGGGATTTCCAGATCGGCTCCCATTCCTACAAAAAGTCGTTCGAGGTTTTCGGGGAGGCCGCCGCCGGTGATGTGGGAGAATGCCTTGGGTTTGACTCCGGACTTTTTGAGGTCGTTGACCACGTCGTCGTAGAGGCGGGTGGGTTCCAGCCAGGCGTGAAGTTCTTCATCGGTGACGACGCCCGGTCCCATTTCCTTGAGTGCGCGACGGACGAGCGACCAGCCATTTGCGTGGATGCTGTTTGATTCGTAGCCGACGAGGACGTCGCCGAGGGCGAGGGTGGTAGGGTCGATGAGATTAGATTTTTCTGCACAGCCGATACAGAAGCCGGAAAGTTCGAGCACGTCTGCGGGGACGATGCCAGGCATTTCTGCGGTTTCTCCGCCTGCGAGGATGCAGTTGCAGGCTTCGAGGTAATCGGCCATGCCGCCAATCACGCGGGTGATTTTATCCTCGTCGAGAGCGGCGATGCCGATGTAGTCGAGGAAGAGTAGAGGATCGCCGCCGGTGGTGAGGATGTCGTTGACTGACATGGCGACGAGGTCTTTACCGGCTGTTTCCAGCATGTCGTGCTCCAAGAGCAGCTCCAGCTTGGTGCCGACTCCGTCGCAACCGGTGACGATGACGGGTTTGTCGTATTCAGAAAGGTCGTAGCAAGCGGCAAAGAGTCCGAAGGCCCCGAGGAGCTTGCGGTTCTGCTGGGTGCGTTTTACGTGACTTTTGATGTCTCCGACGAGTGCCGCGGCTTTCCGCGTATCTACTCCTGCCTGCTGATAAGTGAGCTTGCCTGCCATTGGTGTGAACGGGTTCTAGGCGGGCAGGTGAGGGGGGTCACGAAGAAAAATCAACCATTGTGATTTGGTGGCTGGTGAAGGGCTTGAGCACTTATTCAAAATAGCCCATTTCGCTCGTATGAAAAGGGCCGGTTCCTATCGTATTTCCATGATGATGAGACTGAAAATATCCAGATTAACGCTGGCTTCCAGCGCCCTGCTGCATTCCATCGGACTGGAGGCAAGCCCCCGGAATGCCAAGAACAGCGCCGATGTCATCGTCTACGGTTCTACCCCGTGCGGATTTTGTACCGCGATCGGGGCGGGGCGCGAGGGTGCCTCGGTGATTCTGCTGGAACCCACCGCCCACGTTAGCGGGATGAACACCGGGGGGGGGCTGAGTTTCAGCGACTCGAACCAGATGTATCGCGACAAGCTGATTGGGCTTTTCCACGAATGGCACCTACGCATCCATAAGGACTACGAAAGCCGGGGGGCGAAGCTGCCTTACGACGTCAATGTGAAGGATCAGTCCAAATGGTCTTATGAGCCGCATATCGCTACGAAAATCACCGATGAAATGCTGGCAGAAGCCGAGGTGACGGTGCTCACCGGGAGATATCTCCAGTCTCCGGAGCCGCTCAAGGGCATCGTGCTGGATGATTCTCAGGCCGAGTTAGCCGGTGAAAAGGTGAGCGAGATCGGGACGGTGCAGCTCGCGGCGAATCAGGAATCCGTCATCACAGACGGCACGAAAGGGATTGAGGGCTTCGTGACCCTCGATGCGATTCAGCTCAATCCCGCAGTCTCGAAATGATCCGCGGCCAGATGCCGATCCGACCGGAGGCGAGCATCAGCTGGTGACCGAGGAAAGTGCGGATCAAGCCCGATTTTTCCCAGCGGCGCGGGGAGGTGACGGCGGCTTGATCGGTGCCCCGGATCTTCCCTGACTTCCGCGCCTTGCGGATGAAATGGAGATCCTCCATGGCTTGGAGGTTGGGGAAGCCGCCGAGGTTCTGGAAAAGCGCGCGACGAACGAATATGCCCTGATCGCCATAGGGTGTTCCGAAAAATCGGCAGCGCAGGTTCACAAGCGATTCGATGAGCGGGGAGGCACCCATGTCGCCGCTGAGCCTGAAGCGGAAGGCGCCCGCAGCGGTGTTCGGGCGGTTGAGGGTGTTGGCTATGATGTGTGGGAAACCCTCCGGAGGGAGGGTGTCTGCATGGAGGAAAAGGAGGAACTCGCCGGTAGCGATGGATGCACCGTGGTTCATTTGTGCGGCACGACCTTTTGGTGAGGAAGTGACGCGCACACCTGTGGCTCTCGCCAGATCGGTAGTGCCATCCGTGCTGCCTCCGTCTGCGACAATGATCTCGTGAGGGTTCGAAACTGCGATTTTTTCGAGAATGGAAGTGATGTTTCCCGCTTCGTTGAGTGTGGGGATGATCACCGAAACAGTTGCTCCCTTTGAAAGTTGTGTTTCAGCAGCCGTGAGATCTTCTGGCATATCCACATCGGAAAGGACGTCTAATAATTGAACCCGAACGCCTGCTTTCTTCGCTGCTGCGAGAGATTCATTCAGCACCTGTTCGCCGCCCCACGGGATGTTTCTGAAAATGGATGGAGTGGGTTTGTTGAGTCCGACCAAGTAATATCCACCGTCGGCGGCGGGGCCGAACACTACATCTGAGTGGTTAAGTGCATCGAAAGCTTTTGCTAGGGTGCTTTCATCAATCGAAGGGCAGTCCGTCCCGATGATCACCACCCTGTCGGCACCTTGGTCAAATACTTCGTTTGCAGCGGTTTCCATCCGCTGGCCTAGATCACCGGGGGCTTGTTCGCGGCAGTCTAGCTCATCCGAGCCTAGCCATGTTTTCCCCTCGATACTTATTCCGCCTTCGAGTCGCACGGTGAGACGGGCTTTCGGGTGGAGGGTGCAAAACGAAGAAGCCCTGCCAATCGCATGACGTGCAAGGCGTTCGTGAAAAGTGGTGGCTCCATCCGCACCTAAGGCGGGGATGAGGCGAGTCTTGTTTCTGCCCGTGCGGGGCAGTCGAGTCATTACAATGAGCTGCACGTGTGGGTAAATGCTGAAAAGCTGAAAACTTAAATTCTGAAATTTGGATGAATCACTTGTTGAGGTTCCAATCGTAATTCGTGTTTTTGATTTTCAGCCTTCCGCTCTGAATTGCCTTGCGCTCGCTATCTCCGAAATACGGAGCCACGAACTTTTCCAATGATCCGGATTTTTTGACGAAGTCGCCTTTGAACCAATCGAAGATCGAGGAGAGGTAGAGCACGCCGCGTTTGTTATCGACCCGGTTCTTGCTGGTGTCGTTGAGGAATTTGCGTGCTTGCTCGTCGAGCTGTTTGTCGAGATTGGCAGCTTGGAAAGCCTCGTTCCGTAGTGCTGGGCAGCCGATGGATGCGCAGTTTACACCGAAGTGGATGCGTGGATCGCTGTAGTTTTTGCGGAGCAGATCGTGCTCTACATAATCAAGACTGCGATCTGCTCCAAAGAGTTTGATTGCTTTCTTTTTCCAAGGACTGCGGATGTCTTTGATGCTTTTCAGCGGATAGTTGTCGATGATGAGTTTCAGGGTGCCTGCGTTGTAGAGATTGATCAGGTAGGCCATTTCCTGATCCTCACTCCAGCTCTTGAATTCGGATTGGGAAACTTTCGAAAGATCTACCAAGTAGGCACCCAGTTTGTCGGGATCTTTGTGCAACGCCGCGTAGTCGAAGCCATCACCTTTCACATGGTTCTTCAGGATATTTGTGAAAAGGGCATGCGAGTGGTCGAAGCCAGCGAAGAGTGGCGCCGCAAGTGCAATCAGTAGGAGCAATGTTTTCATGGGAGTGGGAGGCGTAGCGGAGGCGGTAAATTCCATATTTCCTGTCAGAGAAACCTGCCGATGATGGGTTTGAGCTTCTGGGTTGTTTTGGATGGCCAGTTGGTGACCGGGGTCAGGATGGCGGTGTCGAGGGAGCTGTGCTCCGTCCAATCCGGTTCCGTAGGCAGGGTGGGGATGAGGGTTTTGATGATGTCCTTGGCTAGTTCGGAGTTCGCTTGGAGATTGGCGATCACTGCGGCGACATCGACCGCAGGCTCATCGGTTTTCCAGCAATCGTAGTCGGTGACAAGGCAGAGGGTGGCTAGGGCGATCTCCGCCTCGCGGCAGAGGCGGGCTTCGGGGGCGTTGGTCATGCCGATGAGATCGAAGCCGTGGCTGCGGTGCATGTTCGACTCTGCCCGCGTGGAGAAGGCCGGGCCGTTCATGGAGACGTAGGTCCCTCCATCGTGGTGGCGGTCGGTGTGTTTCGCGGCAGCGGCGAGGAGACGTTTGCGCATTTCACCACTGTAGGGATCCGCGAAGCCGACGTGGGCGGCGATCCCGTTTCCAAAAAACGTGTGCTCGTGGGCTCGGCCGGTGCGGTCGACGAGTTGGTCCGGGACGACGACATCGCGGGGTGCAAGTTCCTGCTTCAGCGAGCCTACCGCTGTGACGGAAATCACCCAGCGCGCTCCAAGCGAACGCAGCGCCCAGATGTTGGCGCGGTGGTTGATTTCATGGGCGAGCAGGCGGTGGCCTTTTCCGTGGCGGGGGAGGAAGAAGACGGTGCGGTCGGAGAGCTTGCCCTCGATGATTTCATCGGAAGTTTCGCCGAAAGGGGTCATGGGGTTGTGTCGTTCGATGACTTCGAGCGAGTCGATTTCGTAGAGGCCGGAGCCGCCGATGATGGCTAGGGATGGGGTCATGAGTGAAAAGTGCCGAGTGATCAGTGGAAGACTGGGGTTTTGCTGAAGAGGAACCACAATCGCAGCGAAGCGAAGATAGCGGAACTGTGAAATTTAAAATCTTTCCGCAAATGGATGTGGATGCACACAAAGGGCATAGAAAACGCGGATCGGATTCTTTGTGTTTGAAGAGGAAACTTTGGTTGTGTGTTGGGGGGACATTGGGTTTGATTTTCCCGGATGGCAAACGAAGAGACGATGGATGTGAAGGTAGGGCAAAGGCCGGGGTATTTCGTGACCTTCGATGGGAAGGAAATGAAGCTGCCAAACGGCTGGGCGGTGCTGCCGCCGGGTGATGCTGGACTGACGCGCCGGGTGAAGAAGGCCGGGCCGCATTGGGTGGTGAAGGATCTTTATAAAAAGCGTTGGATCTCAAAAGGGGTGCTGGCTCTGCGGGAGACTATCAACTCCCTCGGCGCGGAGCTGGATGCGGAACGGGAAGATCCGGCTTACGCGAAGAAGCTAGAAGCTGGTCGGAAACGGCGCGCGGTCGCTGAGGAGACGTATGCGGAGGATTTCGCTGGTGCGGTGCGGGCTTTTCTGGGTTTCCATAAACGCTATGCTGAGATGGCGGGGAAACTTGCTTCGATGATCGCTGTGCATGCGACTCCTGTTGGCAGTGGGACTGTCGCGAGAACGAAGCGGATACCTATTGAGAGGAGGGCGGAGGCTGCGACGATTGCCTGGTTGCGACATCAGACGACTTCTTATGACCACATGCAAATTGCGCGCATCAAAGGTGAGCGGCGGGATGTGCGGCGGGCGTTAGCGGATGAATCGCGGCGTAGGTTGGCCGGTTACCGGAAGGGTGTTGAGATGGGTGGTGGGTGCCCGGTGTGGCGGGCGGTGAATTGTTGAGGCAAGATGCCTCAACAACTGCCTGGGGCAAGATACCCCAGCTACAGTTCTCGCTCTTGGCGCTCTAGGGTTTCGATGAACAGTTTCTCGACTTTGTTTCTTGCCCACGGAGTTTTGCGAAGGAATTTCAAAGTGGATTTAACCGAAGGATCGCTGGCGAAGCAACGGATGCGGATGCGGTCGGCAAGCTCGTCCCAGCCGTATTCCTCGACCAGTCGGACGATAATAATTTCCAAGGTGTAGCCGTGGAGAGGGTCTTTTGGGTGGGAATTCATTTCTCTAATGGGTTTCTCCAGCGGAGGCCGGGGAAGCGGTGGAAGTCGGTGTCGCAGCTGTGTAGTTCGGCTTGGTATTCGATGGCGAGGGCGGCGAGGTAAGCATCGGTCGTGAGGTTGCCCGCAGTTCCAAGTTTTTCAAGACCCGCAAAAAAGAAATTCTGGAACTGCGATCCAGGTTCGACAATGCGGACGTTCTTGCGGGCAAGCCACGACCGGGCGATACCGATGGCATCCTCGACCGGAATCGGTTCTCTCAGCACCCTCGGATGGGTGGATATGCGGATGAAGCCGGATACGACGATCCAAGGCAGGCCGACAGGCTTTCCGCTTTGCATAAGTTCAAGAAGCCATGCCTTCGATGCTTCGTGATTCGACGCATCGCGGTTGTGGGCGAAAATGAGGAGATTGACATCCGGAATGATCATCGGAGAGCTCCCTTCCGGAGGTATGATTCGGCTTCCTCGTCATCCAGGAACTGCTGGAGTTTCATGGGATCGATCCCTGGCTGGAACCCGGAAGAAAAGGTGATCACTTCGAACGGCTTCTCCGGCTCCGTTTTCTCAATTCCCAGTCCTCGTTTCAAGGCTTGGTTGACGATATCTTTGAATGTGCTTGACCCGAGGGCTGCCTCGGCGCGGAGTTTCTCAGCGACCTCTGGTTCAAGGGTAAGGGTTGTTCTCATTGATGCATCATGCATCAGATATCGTTGATGTCAAGGCATCAGGCGTGTTCCAGAGCCCCGGCGCAACTGCTGCCTGCTCCGGCGGTGCAGCCTAGGCAGTGGTTGCCGGTGAGGATGGGGAGATCCTGCATGCTGTCCGGGGTTACGTCCCAGAGGAAGAGTTTCTTGTCGGCGCGTTTGTGCTGCATGAAGAGCATCTGGTTGAAATCGCAATCGAAGACCTCGCCCTTCCAGCCGATGTTGATCGTGTTGCGGCACATCAGGCCTTCGACGGTATCGGGGTTGAAATTGTCGGTCAGGAGTTGGTTGTAGTAATCCCACTGGCCTTGCTCGCGGAGATCGACGGCGAAGCGGGCGATAGGGAGGTTCGTGATGGCGAAGAGGCGGGTGAAAACGATGCCGAAGTGCTTCTTGAGTTCGCGTTTGTAGTCGGCTTCTAACTCGTCTTGGTTGGGCGGGAGCTTGGCTCCGAAGGGGTTGAAAACGAGGGTGAGTGGTAGGCTGGTTCCGTAGCCGACTGCGTTGAGCTTCTTTAGTGCAGAAATGCTTTTATCGAAAACCCCGTCGCCACGCTGCGCGTTTACGTTTTCCGCAGAGTAGCAGGGCAGGGAGGCGACGACCTCGACCTCGTTTTTCGCGAGAAAATCTGGCAAGTAGCCGTATTTTTTGGTCTCAATGATCGTGAGGTTGTTGCGGTCGATTACGTGAGATCCGACAGAGCGGGCGGTCTCCACAAAGTAGTTAAAAAATTCCGAAATCTCGGGCGCGCCCCCGGTGATATCGACCGTGGCAGGCTTGTGTTCGATGATCCATGCACCAACTTTGTGAGCAGTTTCTTCGTCCATCATTTCGGTGCGGGTCGGTCCCGCATCGACATGGCAGTGGGTGCAGGTCTGGTTGCACTTTCGTCCGACGTTGATTTGGAGGGTGTCGAACGTCCCACGCTTTAAAGGCACGTCGTGGTATTTGAGGAGGGATTGAAAATTGTTCATTCTAGAAGTGCCGAGGAATTCTCCAGTAATCCAATTGCGCATGAAACCCTGAATTTTAAAATCGAAGTAAGAATTCTAGCAACAGTCGCCAGCGTCGCGGCAGTTGGATGCCTCGGTTGTGGCGTTGTAGCCCTGGCCTTTGGTTTCCTTGGGGTGGCGGATATCTGTGGGGGAGCAGTCGAAGGGTATTGCCTCCTCCAATGGGATATTTGTTAGGGGATCTATGAAGCTGAAGGAATCCGCGTAGGGAGCCTTTTTGTAGAGGTTGAAAGTCTTGTCGCAGACAGCATAGCGCTTGCCGCGTTCCATCGCGTGGCCGTCGTCGTCGAGGACTTTTAGGAATGGTCCGTTGTAAACGACTGCTTGGTTGCGCTCGAAGCATGGCCCCTGCTTTCCTTTCCATGCTTGGATGGTTACGGAACGGAATTCGATGCCTTCCACGGTTTGCCACGGATCTTCATCGCGTTTCAGAATTTCGATCCCGTAGAATCCTGCTTCTTCAAATGCTTTAAGGAAACCCTCTTCGGTATATGCTCCGCTGATGCAACCGCTCCATAGGTGCGGATCGTTTTCGAGGTGTTCGGGGATCTCCTCGTCAGCGACGATGTCGGAAATGACGGCACGTCCACCCTTATTAAGAACACGGAAAATTTCTTCGAAAAGTTGCCGTTTCATCCGACTTTCGACGAGGTTGAGAACGCAGTTGGAAACCACCACGTCGATGCTGTCGGAAGCTATGAGTGGGTTCTTTAAGCGCAGATCACCCGCGAGGTCATCGGCAGCGAGGTAGGAAGCAGCGTCCGCGATGGGGTTCTTTTTTAACTCTTGGTTGAGCGCTTCCAGATCTAGGGCGAGGTCCTGGATGCGGCCTTTACGAAATTCTACGTTTGAGTGGCCAATTTTTTCCGCAACGACGGGAGCATTTCTCCGTGCGACTTCGATCATGTCGTCGAGCATATCGACACCGATCACTTTGCCAGTCGGCCCGACTACCTGGGAGGCGATGAAACAGATTTTTCCGGTACCGGATCCAAGGTCGAGGACGGTCTCGCCTGGTTTCAGATACTTCGAAGGATCGCCACAACCGTAGTCTTTTTCAATCACCTCGGTGGGAATTGCCTTGAGGAACTGGGGATCGTAGCTGACGGGGCAGCAGAGGGCTGCTTCGGGGGCGGATGCGGCGGCGGCGTAGCGCTCGCGGGTGGCTGATTCACTCATAAACTTTAAATCTCAATGAAGACTAGGGAAGTTCCCGTATCTTAAGATTGCGGAACTCGATGGGGGAACCTTCGGACTCGAGGCAGAGGTGGCCGTTGTTTGGTTGCGCGCCATTGCCTCCGGAGACTTCGGTTCCGTTCACCCAGAGACGGATTTCGCCGTTGATGGCGCGGACATAGTAATGGTTCCACTCGCCGTGTGGCTTGGTGGTTTCGGCAGTGGGAAAGCTGCGGCTTCCATCCGGGGAGATTGGTGGAAATGGGGTGAGTTTGGCTTTCTTTACGGGAAAGACATCGCCGTGGCTGGTGAACCAGTCTGCGGGTTTTCCTGACGATTTTTCGTAGCTCTCTTTATAACCAAGATCGAGGATCTGGACTTCGATGCCTTCGTTGGGCAGACCGGGGCCTTTCAATTCATCGAGGCACGCTTTGCTGGTCCAGACGAATACCCCGGAATTTCCTGCGGGTTTCAGATGCTTCCACTCCAGCACGAGTTCGAAATTCGTGTAAGCCTTCGCCGTACTCATCACGCTGATTGGCTGACCGGTGCAGGAAATCGTTTGGGCTTCATCGTCGAAAGACCACGTGTCCTCTGCGCTGTTGACTCGGACGAAGTCTTTTTCACTGAGGCTTGCCCATCCCAATTCGTTTCCGGTGATGTTCGCTGCTGGATTCGCCATCGCGACGCCGACTATGGCGAGAAACGTGAAGGGGAGGTATTTAGGAATCATCAGCAAGATTGATAATGGTAGAGGTTTGCTAGCTAGGCTTATTCCATGAAAAGCGGGAATTTCAGGCTCCGGATGTGAGTGCGAGATACGCCTCGATCTCGCGAGAGGGATCGTCCGCACGCATCAGGGTTTCTCCGATTAGGACGGCGTTTGCTCCGGCGTTTAGTGCGCGGAGTGCATCATCGTGGGTCTTGATCCCGCTTTCTGAAATGAGAATCACATCGTCAGGAACCTCGTCGGCGAGGGTTTCCGTTGCCGCCATATCGACCTCGAAGGTCTTGAGATTGCGGTTGTTGATGCCGATCAGATCCGCACCGAGTTCCAGCGCTCTATCCATTTCCGGGAGATTGTGGACTTCTACGAGGACATCGAGTTGGAGAGATTTTGCCTCATCATAGAGTCGGCGCATGAGTTCGTCGTCCAGGGCTGCAACGATCAGTAGGATGGCATCCGCTCCTGCGATGACCGCCTCGTGGATCTGGATTTCGTGAATGGTGAAATCCTTGCGAAGAAGGGGAGCGGGTGAGAATTCGGAGATTTTCGAAAGGTAGCCCAGTGATCCTTGGAAATATTTCTCGTCCGTAAGGATGGAAAGACAAGACGCTCCGCCATCGATATAGCGCTGAGCCTGGCGGATGGGGTCGAAGTTTGGGTCGATCAGGCCGACGGATGGGGAGGCTTTTTTTACCTCGGCAATCACTGCGAGGTGGTCGGATCCACGGTCGAGAGCCGCGCGAAATCCCCGGAATTCGTTGCGCTGGAGGGCTGCGGCACGCAGGTGGCCGGCGCGGGGGAGGAGGGCTTCCACTTCGAGATGTTTCGTGGCGATGATTTCTGCAAGTTTGTCGGACATAATTCGGTTGGGTATTGGTAGAAGCGGAGGACGGATGTGTGGAGGAATTTTTTTCGCAATTTTTCTCTAAAATTCTCTTGATCCATTCCGGCAAGCGGTTAACAACTCCGCAGACGCAACACGAAAGCCGAAAGGCGAGCGTAACGCGGGCGTAGCTCAGTGGTAGAGCGCCACCTTGCCAAGGTGGATGTCGTGAGTTCGAATCTCATCGCCCGCTCCATTTTCAAACCACCGGTTTCCGGTGGTTTTTTTGTTGGGAGCGGCGTGTCACCGACCGCCAACCAGAGCGAAGCGAAGAAGGAGGGAGAAGAGAAATCAAAACCAATCCCCTCGATAAAAGCACTGGGGAACGTGCTCAGGTTGTGCAGACGCTCGGAGATACACCTCTCTGGGCTTGCATTGGGTCGTGAATCTAAGATGTTTTTCGGCATATGTATCTCTGGTCGAAATTATCGGGTGCGCAGTGGATTGATGCTTGGGAGGAGCGTTTCGCAGGGAACGCGAATTTCGTCCTAGAATATATCAAGGGCGGGAAGTCCGTGCGGCTGCAAGTGTATTGCGGGACGAAGAAGGAGGCTGATGCGATCTTCGGACAGTTCGGCGGATCGGTAAGGAAGGTCAAAGATGCGGAATGGAAGAAGGCTCCCGAGCCGCCGAAGCCACTCAAGGTGCGGGACGCGTTCCTCGTCACCGCGGAGACCAATGCGAAGAAGTTGGCGGCGCTGCGCAAGGAACACGGCAAGCGGGAACTGATCGTGATCCCACCGGAGATGGCTTTCGGGACCGGCGACCATGCTACCACATCCACCTGCCTGAGGTTCCTAGTGGATATATCGCGCGAGCGGGAAGCCGGGAAATGGTCGGTGGCGGATCTCGGGACAGGCAGCGGGCTGCTGGCGATCGCTGCGGCCAAGTTGGGGGCGAAGGAAGTCTGGGGCTGCGATTTTGACCCTTTCGCCGTTGCCGTCGCGAAGCGCAACACGGAGCGCAACCACACTCCTGATATCACCATCAAGGAACAAGATGTCCTGAAATGGAAGCCGCGTAAGAAAGGCTACAACGTGGTTGCCGCGAATCTGTTCTCAACCGTGCTCATCGAAGCCTGGCCAGTGATCGCGAAATCGCTAGCCAAGGGAGGTGACTTAGTCGTTTCCGGGATTCTGGCGACTCAGGCATGGGAAGTTTTCGAGGCCGCCGCGAAGGAAGGGCTTGGTTTCTCCAAGATCGTAAAAAAGGGCAAGTGGGTCAGCGCCCGGGGAGGCTGGTTCGAGGATCTTGCCCGAGTGGCGGCAGATTGAATCCGCCATACCAAACTTCACTCCTCCGCCAACGGCGTAAGCTCGACCTTGCGGAACTCGACCTCCGAGTCCTCGGCCATTCTCCGATAGGTTTCTCGGAGCCGTCGGTGAGGTTGAGGATCTGGCGGGCGTCTTTCTTCGCTCCTCCTCAGACTGAACTGACTTTTCGACTTTCGGTTATCGAGGACAAGGCGAATTTCGAATCTCATTCCAAGACTCTATGGAGAGCTTAGCTACGCCAAACACCCCGGGCAGTTCTGGGCGAAGTGGCCGGGCTTGATCTCTGCTAGTTCCGGCTGGTGATCGGTGACGCAGAGTTTCGGATCGCCGAGGAGGTTGCGGGGCTGGAAGGCACATCCCTGGGGTGGATTTGTGAGGTTGGGTGGCAGGCCGGGTATGGTGATGAGAGGCTGACCTTTCGGCTGGGCGGCTGGGATGGATCTCAGCAGGGAGCGAGTATAGGCGTGGAGGGGATTGTTGAAAAGCTCCGCTCGGGTCGCCGTTTCCACGATTCTGCCTGCATACATCACGTTGATCACGTCGCAGACTTCGGAAACGACCGCTAGATCGTGGGTGATGAAAATGACTGCAGTTCCGAGGTCGCGCTGGCGATCACGGATTAGGTCGAGCACTTGCTTCTGGACGGTCACGTCGAGGGCGGTGGTCGGCTCGTCGCAGATCAAGAGCTCGGGTTTCGTGATCAGCGACATGGCGATCATCACCCGCTGCCGCATTCCTCCGGAAAATTCGTGAGGATAAGATCTGATACGCTTTTCCGGATCTGGGATACCGACCTCGGCGAGGGCGTCGATCGCTCGGTGGAGTGCTGGTTTTCCACGCAGGTTCTCGTGAAGCTCCAAAGGCTCGGTGAGCTGGTCGCTGATCCGCATGTAGGGGTTCAGCGAGGTCATGGGATCCTGGAAAATCATCGAGATCCGCTTGCCGCGTATCTTCTGTAGCTGTTTTTCCGGGGCTTTAAGGAGATCAATCCCGTCAAAAATTGCCGATCCACCTTCAATTCTGCCGGGAGGCATCGGGTTCAATCCGAGTAGGGAATAGCAGGTGACTGATTTTCCCGAACCCGATTCGCCGACGATCCCTAGCGTTTGCCCTTTGTCTACAGAGAAGGAAACGTCCTCCACAGCATGGACGATCCCGTTGCGGGTGTGGAAGCGGGTGGTCAGGCCTTTGACGTCGAGAAGCACGTGGAAACTCTAAATTTTAAACTTTAAACCTCAAGGAAGAAGGAACGCGCTTTGGAAAAGCGCGGATTCGATTTGCGTCACGATCTCCTCCGGTGAACTGCGAATTGAAATATGGAGAGCTTCCTCTGGAGAGGGGGCTTCCAAGGTTTCAAGTTGGCTGGCGAGCATTCCGGGTTTCATATAGTGATCTTCCCGAATGTTGATCCGTTCCACTAGGGTTTCCAGATCGCCTGCAAGATATACGATTGAAACATCCGTTTGATCCAGGCCGAGGATTTCCCGGTAGGTCTGCTTCAGTGCGGAGCAGGCCAGAAGGGTGATCTTTCCCTCTGGCGCAGTGTTGATAACTTCCTGTCGCAGCCGCTGAAGCCATGGCAAGCGGTCATCGTCAGTCAACGGATGACCCTGTGCCATTTTGTCCACATTTGCCTGTGGATGAAAATCATCAGCATCGTGAAATACACCGCCGTGCCGCTCTGCTAAGAGGGTGCCAACGGTCGTTTTGCCCGACCCAGCAACCCCCATGAGGAGGACGATACGCGGTGCTTTCACGCTGATTGAAACGTTCGATTCAATCAGGCTTTATCGAGGATGGAATTCCAGTGCTCGACGTTGTCTTTTTGTGCTTCAAACAGGTCAGTGGTGTCGTCGTGGATGGTGATTGAAGTGATCTTGTCGCCGGTTCCATCGAACTTACAGCCGCGCTCACCTGTATTGTTTTTTCCAGTAACTTTGTCCACAATGTCTAGACCGTCAGTGACTTGCCCAAAAACAGAATGTTTGTTATCGAGGAATGCTGTCGGGGTGGTCGTGATGAAGAACTGGGAACCGTTGGTGCCGGGGCCGGAGTTCGCCATGGAGAAGATTCCGGGGCTGCGGTGGCGGAGTTCCGGGTGGAATTCGTCCGCAAACTTGTAGCCCGGGCCGCCACGGCCTGACTCAGTCGGGTCGCCGCCTTGGAGCATGAATCCCTCGATTACGCGGTGGAAGGCGATACCGTCATAGTAGCCGCGCTTAGCGAGGTTGAGGAAGTTTGCGCAGGTGAGTGGTGTTTTCGAAGCGTACATGGTCGCGTCGATATCTCCTGCAGAGGTGTGCATGGTTATTTTGATGTCGTTCATAGAATTTAGTGGCTAGTGCCGAGTGATCAGTGATCAGTGATCAGTGGAAGAGCTGCGCAACTGGTCGAGAACCCAGCGGTATTCGGCGGCGATTTGCTCTTCTACCGGGCGCTGGAGATTTCCGGGGAGGACGCCCCAAGTGTAGGTTTCGATTTCGAAGTGCTGGCACGCGTTTGGGTGTTTCTGGCACCAGGCTAGGGTTTCCTCGACGTGGTTGTGGGTGGAGCCCAGTGGTGAAGTCGGTTGTGCATCGAGAGGAATGTGGAAGTGGACACGTGCCTCCTCGAAATCGGTGGCTTTTGTTTCGCCTGAATCGACTGCGGACAGGAAGACGGGCAGATCTAGGAATCGTTCGAGGGATTTGTCTGGGCGGCGGGCGATTACTTGGTGGAAGTAAGTTGGCTCGTCAAAGCCTCGGATTGCGTTGATTGCTACCGGGTTCGCTGGATTCAGCGAAAGTGCGTTTGAAAGGTGAATTTTCGAGAGGCGGATGCCTCCGTAAGAATGGATCGCGTCTAGGGATGCTGCGGCATCGTCGAATTCGATCGCGAAATGGCAGGAATCGAAATTCAGGCCGATCCGCTCGCGGATGATGGGGGATTCGCCTGCTTGAATATTCAGTCGCTCGAAGAAAGCTAGTGTCTCGGCGGTGTTTTCGAAATGTCCGAGAGGTTCTGGCTCCAGTCCGAGGTGGAGGTCGATCTGGTGTTTCTGCGAGAGATCCTCGATGTAGTGGGCGAGTGAGATCAGGTTCTTTCGGATTGGCTCTTCTTCCGCGTGGAAGGTTTTGTGGGATCCTGGTAGTGTTGAAACTGAGCCACCAGAGGATTTGGGGGCAATCTTCGCTAGGATTTCAAACAGACGTTTGGTGTATTCGATTCGCTCCGGGCTAGTCCAGTCGGGGAGGAATACCTGTTCCTTGACCCGGGTGCCGTGGAAAGAGCCGTATGGGAAACCATTGATCGTGAAAACGTAGGAATTGTTCTCCGCTAGCCAATCAGCAAAGCGGGGTAGGTTGTCCCCTTCAAGAAGTTCTCTGGCGGCGATTGCAGACAGGCGGAGGCCTATGGGAAAAGGTTTTCCGGCAGGTTGGTCGCCGTTGGCGAGTAGTCTGTCCCTAACTGTTAAAACATGTGTTTGAAGTGCGTCAAGTGTCTCCAGCCAGGTTTCCGCCGGATGGATGTTGGTGCAGTAGGAGAGGATCACAGGGAGAAAACTTTAAACTCTAAATTTTAAATTCTAAACTAAGACCTTACTGCCTCTGCGGCTTTGGCTATGCGTAGCATGGTTTGTTCGCCTAGGTGGGGGGCGAGGATCTGGATGCCGACTGGGAGGGCGTCCGCACCGTCGAAGGCGGTAGTTCCGCACGGGACGGAAATTGCCGGTATTCCGGAGAGGTTTGCGGCGATGGTGAAAATATCGGAGAGGTAGTCTTGGAGCGGATCATCGGTGCAGGTTCCGATGCGTCTGGCTGGGGTGGGGGTTACTGGCGAGATAATCGCATCCACGGTCTCGAACGCCTGTTTGAAATCGCGGGTGATGAGTTGGCGGACTTTCTGAGCTCGGGTGTAGTAGGCATCGTAGTAACCGGATGAGAGAACGTAAGTGCCGAGGATGATCCGGCGTTTTACCTCGGGGCCGAAGCCGAGTTCCCGAGACTGGTGGTAGAGATCGATGATGTCATCCGGGTTGGTCGCGCGGTTTCCGTAGCGAATTCCATCGAAACGGGAGAGGTTTGAGGAGGCTTCGGCTGGGGCGATCACGTAGTAGGTGGCGACGGCGTGGGAAGTGTGTGGTAAAGATATCGGAATTATCTCTGCTCCCTTACTCTCAAGCAGTTTGATACATTTTTCCACGTTTTCTCGAACGCCTTGGTGGATGCCTTCTCCAAAATATTCGGCGGGGATTCCCAGCTTCATTCCGGCGACTCCATCATTGATTCCGGCGGAGTAGTCGGGAACGGGTGTATTCAGGGAGGTTGTGTCCTGTGGGTCGTGTCCGGCTATAGCTTGCAGGATTAGTGCTGCATCGTCAACGGAGTTGGTGAGGGGGCCGATCTGATCCAAGGATGAGGCGAATGCGACCAATCCGAAGCGTGATACCCTTCCGTAGGTCGGTTTCAGGCCGACAACGCCACAATGGGAAGCTGGTTGGCGGATCGAGCCTCCGGTATCCGAGCCGAGAGCGGCGTATGCTGTGAGGTCTGCGACCGCTGCTGCCGATCCTCCGGAAGATCCGCCGGCGATGCGAGTTGGGTCGTGGGGGTTCCTGGTGGGTTGGAGAGCGGAGTTTTCAGTGGCGGATCCCATGGCGAACTCATCCATGTTCATGCGTCCAAATGGAATTGCTCCGGCGTCTACCAATTTTTTTATAGCCGTTGCATTGTAGTTAGATGTGTAACCTTTTACGAGAAAATTTGAGCCACAGGTGCAGGGCTGGCCGAATACGTTGATATTGTCTTTGATGGCGATGGGAAGGCCACCTAGGGGTTTGCTGAGATCGGCCTTTCCGGCTGCCTCTAGTGCGGTATCGAGATCGTATGAAACGTATGCTTGAGTCTGTGGATCACGGGCGGAAATCCCGGCGGCGAGATCCTCGATCGCTTTCGAGGGTGTGGTCTCGCCGGAGATGAACTGCTGGCGGAGTTGGGTCAGGGTCATTTGGGGAAATTCTGAAATTGAGAGTTACGCGTCGGCGACGACTTTTGGGACGCGGATTTGGGACTGCGCCTGGTCGGGTGCATTTTGCAATACGAGCTCCGGGGCGAGGCTTTCGTGGGGAGTATCATCGCGCATCATCGCGAGGTGGGAATTGTCATCGAGGTGAAGATCTTCGGGGAGGTTGACCTCGGAAAGGGACTCGACGTGGTTCATGATGGATTCGAGCTGGGACTGGAACGTGTTCACCTCTTCTTCGGTGAGATCCAGCCGTGCGAGCTTTGCTACGTAACGGACATCGATATGGTCGTGTGACATCGCGGGGAGGTTTGTAGAGGAGGAAGCAAGATGCAAGAGGTAAGAGTGTCGGACTTCTGGGAAAGAAGAGCCACGGATGACGCGGATGGGCATGGATCGGATTCTTTGCTGTATTTTGAAGATGAAAAACTTTTTTAAGATTCTTTGAACGTTTAGAGAGGTTGAAGGTCTATACCCATTGAAAGCCGACACTGTCGCTTTCATGTAAGGGTGTAACAGCAGTTGTCTATCGAATCCCATGGGTGTGGGTAAGGTAAGATGACTTTTAAAAGAAACCGCCGGGGAAGGGACTCCCTGGCGGTTTTTCTTTTCTCAGGTAGCTGCTGGGTCTCGCAACAGGCCGTGCGTGGTTTTGGCGTCTCGCCGAAAGTCCGCTGTGAGGTCTTTATCGCGGTTATCCGATCGAATACTCTTTGAGGACATCGCGATCGACGAATTCAAGAACCGAGATGTGGCAGCCTTCGAGAAATACCTGTGGAGCAACGTTTGCCTCGTGAGCTTCCATCCAGCGGCGGACGCAGAGGCACCACATGTCGCCGTCTTTCAGTCCCGGGAAATCGAACTCGGGGCGCGGGGTGCTGAGGTCGTTGCCGCTGGCTTTTGAAAACTGGAGGAAAGACTCGCTGACTTTTACGCAGACCGTATGCAGTCCGTGGTCTCCTTGGCCGGTGCGGCAGTAGCCGTCGCGGAAATATCCGGTCATAGGATTGGTGCAGCAGGATTTGAGGGCGGAGCCGAGGACGTTGGTAACCATGGTTTCTATTGAGTGCTTCGAGCGAGACAGGGTTCGAATAGATCTGATGGTCGGAGAATATTTTCCTTTTTCAAGTGAAGAAAGAGGATGCGGCTGATCTCTTCGGAGGTGTCCTGGCGCTCTGGGACGCTGTGGTTCGAGGGGACGATGAGTTCTGACTCTACCGATTCAATATGGGAAGACCAGTAGGGAACTACCCCGTCGCTGCTGTCCGGGGTGTCGCTGTGGCCTTTGTCGCCCATGATGCTGTGGAATGTGATTCCTTTGGGAAGGGGGAGCTGATTAAGCGCTTTGAAACCACGGCTTTTTGGGGAAAGGCTGCTGATCGCTGTTGGTGGACGAATGTCCTCGGCTCTGGTTACCAAACCGGATTCTAGGTTGTCTTTGGCGCTGTGGATCGTGGCATCGATCAAGCCTACGGTGAGTGTTTTCGGGAGCCGGATCAGGTGCGATAGAAATGCGGTGCCTCGGAAATTCGCCATCGGACTACCACGGTGGGGAACTGCCATGAAGACGACGCGTTTCGGATCGGTGATCGGTGATCGGTGATCGGGTCGTAGAGGAGGCCTTCCTGGATGAGTTTCCGGGTTTCCGGCTTCACTTCGAGTTGGTCAAACGGGGTCTTGAAATGAGCATCATAGAGTTTTTTTCCAGGATCGGTGATCGCAGCCCGGGTAAGCAGGCCGCCCATAGAGTGGGAGAGGACGACCATTTTTTTCAGGTTTACGTCCGAGCCTTTGCTGCGCGCGAAGTTCGCAGCCTCGCCCATGATCTGGCGGAAGGGCATGGCGTTGTAGAGCCATGGGGTGCCTGTTGGGTAGTTGTAGAGCCAGACCTGATAGTGCTCACGGAACCATGGCTCGGGCGAAAGATCGTTGATGATGTGGCGAAATGCATCCGGGCTGGAGACCAAGCCATGAACCATTACGACGGGGATCTTGTTCGGATCATATTCTTGGAGGAAATAGAGTTTCGTTTCCTCCGTGTAGCGGCTGGGGATGATTGCGTTCTGGATACGAAGGTCGTCGAGATCGCACATGTACCAGAAGAAATCGACCGGGGCAGTCCAATTCGCTGCTAGGTGGTGGGGAATGCCTTCCACCTCATAGGTATCTTTTACCCAGCTTTTAGAAAATTTCCATTGTGGAACTAAAGTGCTAAAATCGAGGGTATCCCAGTTCCGCTTGGCAGTCTCCATCACCATAGCTGCTGGAGCCCGGGAACCGATCGGAAGGAATCTGCAGGATGGCGGTTGGGGCGCGCCGCAATGGCAGAGCAAGATTATCGGGGAAATCAGAAGAAGGAGTCTCATGAATTGGCTGGTGTAGCGTTTGATATAGGACGAATCAGTTTTGATGACGAATATCGGCTGAGGTGAAGGCAAATGAGTTTCGACCTGCCAATGCCGAGTTTGTTCGGCTAAGACGGGCAGCCGTCTCAGCGGAGATCAGCACGATGTGCTTGCCTTTGCATGGATCTTCCCCGCCGGGATAGGTAAGCCACAGCGGGCTTTCCGTAACGTGCTGGGAGGATTCGGCCATGGACGTTCCATGAAAAAGGCAGAGGAGCAGGAGGGCGGTAAGTGATTTGGTTCTCATCGTATTGGGAAATTTTATTCGGATGCACCGGGCTCCGGCACTTCGTTGAGGGGGTAGTAGGCGTCGTGATGGAGGAGTTCCTCGCCATCGCGGGAGAGGAGGGCGGAGGTTTTTTTTGCAGGCCGTAGATACAGACAAGAGAGCAGATTTCTTGCAACCCCCTGTTGGGGGATGGACTCAGGCTTTCCGGAGCGGAAAGATGGTAACGTCTACTGGATTTGCGAGGAGGATGGATTGAGGAGGGGAGGTGGGCTCTGGAAATCCGTTGAGAGCGAATGGGATCGTGGAACACTCGGTGCCGGTGGCTGGCTCGATGAGGTAGGGGCTGTGGTGGACGCGGCCGGTGTGGAGGCTGCCTTTTTTACTAGCTGAGAAAAGGAGGTATCGTTCTACTAGAAACCATTCGAGTGAGCCGAGTATTGCCGGCTCCGGTGAGACGGTAGAAGGGTAGCGGAAGGTGGCTTCCGGGAGGGAGGAGTTTTTTCGGCGGCTGCGGTAGTGAGTTTTATCTCCTGTGGTAGAAGACATGGCCGCGTGCTCGTAGGGGAGATTGAAGGCTTTTCGTGCGATCTCTACGGCGATGGGTTGGTTGCAATCGAGTGAGAAAAACCAGACGCCGGGGTCTCCATTTTCGTCGAAGACATAGGTGCGGACGTTCAGCTCGTGGAACCATGAGAGCCAGGGAAGTGGTGGGAGGCCGACGGGGCGAATGCGCTGCATGAAGAAGGGGACGATACCTATCCATGCTTTTCCGGCCAAGGTATCAACATGGAGTCCGGGCGGGAGGCGGGAGGCGATGGTTTCTGGATCTACCGACCAATGGAAGAACGCGAGGCCGGCCCAACGCTGTTTCATAACGGGAAAACCGGAGGGGCGTTCGCGGGTAGCGAGGCGTTGTTGGTCGGTGGGGGGCATGGGGTTCAGTTTGTTCGTGCCGAGTGATCAGTGGGAAGAGTGGGGTTTTGGGGAAGAGCAACCACGTATGGACGCGGATGAACACGGATAGCATTCCTTGTGACTGAGGTTAGATTTCTGATTTGAAATTTATGGCTTCGTGCTTCGCGAGAGCTGGCAGGAGTGGGCGGCGAAGCCTGCGCCGAATGCGGTGAGCCAGAGGGAGGTGTCTTCGGGACTGGTTTTGAGTCGCTCGGCGAGGGCGAAGAGGACTGAGGGGCTGGACATGTTTCCGTGGCGGCGGAGGATCTCGCGGGTTTCAGTGAGATAGAAGGGGAGGGTGGACTCGAGGGCTTCGATGACGTCGCGGCCTCCGGAGTGGGCTAGGACTTGGTTGGGATCCGAGTGGCGGCGAGTGTAGAGTTTGGAAACAGCTTCTGCGGCGAGGCCGGGGACGGAGCGGTGGAGTTGGTTTTTGAGCTTTCCGCCTGCGTTGGTGAATCGGATTTTCTCGCGGTCGGCAGGGACGTGGTGGGTATCGAAGGAATGGAATTTCCATGCGTCCTCCGAAGCTGGTGTACCGGTGAGGATGGCGGCGGCGACGCCGTCTCCGAAGAGGCAGAGGGAGATGAGGACGCCGGGGTCGTCATCGATGTAGAAAGCGGAAGAGGAGGTCTCGACGGCGACCATTGCTACGGTGTGGGTGGGATTCGCGGCGAGGTATCCTTGGGCGGCACGGAGTGTGGGTATGGCCGCGCCGCAGCCGAGACCGACGAGATCGCAGAGGTAGGTATCCGGGCGGAAGCCGAGCTTTTCCGCGACGTGGCTGGAGGGACCTGGGCAGAGGTAGCCGGTGCAGGTGCAGAGAAAGAGAGCGTCGATCTTGTCCGGGGCGATACCTGCTTTATCGAGGGCTTTGGAGATGGCTTGGGAGGCTAGCGCTGGGGCGTCTTTCTCGAAGGAATGGTTTAGTTCCTCTGCATTCTGACGGAAGACGGGATCGAGATCAGGTGCTGAGAACTGGCGGTTCTCGATGCCGGAGGAGGTGTTGGTGAGGATTTTTTCTAACAGGGTAAGGGAACGGGATTTCAGTTCGCCTATATTGGGGTGGGATTGGAGGGCACGCCACGTATCGGCTTGAGTGAAGGTGTGGGGAGGGTTGGCGGTTGCGAGACTGGTGAGATACATAAGAGGAGTGCCGAGTGGGAAGTGATCAGTGGAAGACTGTGGTTGGGGAGGGCTAGCGAACCAAGTTTAGGATGGGATTCAGGGGGGCGATTCTGACCAATGGGCTGGCGGCGGGGAGGAAGAGGAGGGGATGGATGATGCTTGCGGAGGTGAGGCGTTTCCGGAAACGGATGTGAAGGTCTTTTTTGATACGTTCGCAGGCGGTGTACCATGGGAGTTCGCCGTTTGCGTAGGAGAGTATGTGTGGGAGGGCGGTCTCGGCGGATTGGAAGGCCATGGTCATGCCGTTTCCCGTGAAGGGTGGGATGATTGAGTGGGAGTCGCCGAGGGCGAGGATGCCGGGGTCGGGTGTCTGGAGGCCGAGTTCGAAGCCTGCGACTGCGGTGAAGGAGTCTGGTTTCCATTCGGCGTTTTCCAGGGATTCAGCGAGGCGGAGGTTTCCATTTTTCCGGAGGTATGCTGGGAGGAGATCCTGATGACGGGCGGTGATGGAGCGGTCGATTTTGAGTAGGCCGCATACGTTGAACCAACCATTCTCTACTGGAGTGATACCGAGGTAGCCGGACTTTCCGGTGTGCATTTCGAGATCCGAGCTATTTGTGATTCCGCGCACGTGGGCTTTGAGGCCGATCCACTTTCCGGTGGTGGGTTTCCTACCTGCGCTCCAGATCGTGCCGGGTTTTCCGGGCTGGGGTTTGATGCGGGATTTCGTGTGGATTTTAACGCCGAGGTCGCATGCGATGGATTGGAGTCGGTCGTCGAGGAGGTGGCGGGAGAGGCCTAGGGCTGGCTCTGATAGGACGTGCTTTCGGGTTTCCTTGTCACCTGAGAACCAGGTGATGCTGCTGTGGCTCTGGGCATCGGATAGTGTTTCGGAGATTCCGAGCGTTTCCAATGTGGATGGCGAGATGCCAGATATAAACTCGCCGCACACCCTGTGGCGTGGGTAGCTGCCTGCCTCGTGAAGAATAACGGGTATGCCCTGTTTACTTAGGGCGATGGCAAGTGACAGGCCGGTCAGGCCGCCTCCGATGATGGTGATTGTTTCGGGCAAGCCACGGAACCTAACACGGTTCGGGAAAGTTCAAACGGGAATGCGAGGCAATTGCCTACTGCTCTACATAGCTGCCACCGCATCCAGGGGTGTAGAGTTCGATGAGACCGAGATCTGCCAGGGTATTAAAATGTTTGTCGCGAGCATAGATCCGGTGTCCGTGTTTTTTCGCAAGGCTGGCGATGACAGCATCCGACCATGGAATGTTGAGTCCTTTTTTCCGGGCCTGCCACTGGAAGCGGACAGTCTCATCCCATGTGGTTTCGGGCTGGGGAATATATGGAACGAAGGAAAATAGGTTGGAGATCGTCGTCTTTTCGTAGTCGCGTGCGCCGCCGAGAACTTCGAGCTTCACGATCCCGCATACGCATGCCTGCATTTCCTCTATGACGTTTTCGACGGCGATGCTCGTGAACAGGTCGCCCTTTTTCCTGAATAGCTCGATCCAGACCGAGGAGTCGATGAGAACCATGGTTAGGATTTTTTGGAGCTGCGGTAGGAGGTGGAGGAAACATCTTGGGAAGATGACCCATTTCCCCAGTCCTCGATCTCTTCATTGGTATGCGCGTAATCTAAGGGACTCTCGCGCAAGGAACGGATGATTGCGACAGCCTTCTTGCGGTTGGCAAAAAGCTCTACCGCTTTTGCGATCCCGGCACTCATTTTGGTCTCCCCGGTAAGTTCCATGATCTCTTTTACTAGATCCGCGCTAATTTCTACGCTCACTCTCATGTAGAGAATATGCTGCTTAATGCAGCTAATAGAAACGTAAAAGATGCAAAAAGGTGCTAGATTGGTGATTGTTTTGCAATTATGCGAATTGATCCGCTCCATGTCGTCGTTTCCTGAAGCTCAAATCCCATATCCTTGAGCCCGAGTAAAAGGGGGATTTCACCGGGAATAAAACCGGCTTCGATACTGACCCGCATGTCGTGGCGGGTGATAGAATGGATGAAGGGGAGTGCTGCCTTTGCGAGGAGTTGAGGTAGCTTCGCACGGAGGGGCTCGTTGATCAAAATGGTATCGAAGCCTTGTAGCCACGGAGTGAAAACACGGAGTTGTTCATCGGTGAAATGGTGGAGAAACAGGTTCGCGATAAGGACGCCGCCTTGTTCGGGGGGAGTCTGGGTGAGGATATCTCCCCGGTGCCAGTTTGCCTTTTTCAGCAGATCCGCGGGTTTGGGGGCAAGGTCGTATGCATTAATTTGTGCGCCTGGATGGAGCTTGGAGAGCTTGGAAAGCAGGATTCCGTCGCCTGCACCGATTTCTGTTATGTGGCTTGGCGACTTCCCCACCGAGCGGATGATCCACGAGTTGTTTCCCATGAAACGATTGATGCGGGCGAGGTCGCGTCTTGAGCGGACGGCTCCGGGATCGTCGTGGGGCAAGTGGTCTAGTAGCTCCGGGGTAAGTTTTCGCATTCGGATTGGAAACTATCCCTGTAAGAAGAAAATGGAAGCGGTGGTTGCAACGGCGCCGCCAATAGTGGAAAAGAGAGGATGAAGATTTCAAGCTATACCGGTGGGATGGTGCAAACGAACGGGTATCTTGTGGAGAGTGCTGAAGGGAATTTCTTGGTGGATGCACCTGCCGGTATTTCAGATTGGGCCGCTAAGAAAGGCGTGCGAGTGGACGCGCTCTATCTCACGCACCAGCACTACGATCACGTGGAAGATGTGGCGAAACTGCAGGAATCTGGAGTCAAGGTCTTGGCTTGGGCGGAATACTCGAAGGAACTTACCTTGGAATCCTACGGGTCGAGTTGGGGACTCCCGGAGGTGACGCCTTTCAGTATAGATGAGTGTATTGTCTCGGGTGAGCAGAAGCTTTTTGGAACTACGGTGATGGTAGGGCACGTTCCGGGGCACTCACCGGACAGTATAAGTTTCTACGTGGAGGAGAGCGGGGTGGTGTTTGCGGGTGATGCTTTGTTCGCAGGTTCGGTGGGGCGGTGTGATCTGCCGGGTGGTGACTTCGAACTCCTTTTGACAGGTATTCGCAGGGAATTGCTGACACTGCCTGACGATACGGAAGTCCTTTCTGGTCACGGCCTTGCGACGAAGGTTGGGCGGGAAAAACTCACCAACGGCTACCTGAAATAATCACTCTGGAACGATCTGCGCCTTTGGTGGAGGTGCCAAGAGGATTTCGTTCTGCGCATCCGGGGGGGATGTGAAGTGAACGTTTTCCCAAACGGTGTCCTTGAGCGAGCCAGTGCCCCTGAATTGGAAGAGCCCGTAGAACGGGCGCAAAGGGAGGGTGATTAGCCCGAGCAACCCCCGCGCGTTGAGGCGGATGGTGAAGTCGATGGTCTTCTCACTCATGTCGATTGCCCCGTCTCCCGCGAACGTAATCGAACTGGTAGCCGTCTGGAAATCCCGGGTGCGGAGAATGCCTTTCTTGATGTTGAACGTACAGAATGCGGATTTTGCTCGCTCGAAACCGGCACGCTTGTCACTGAGAGCTGTGCTCATCACGGGGGAGAGCGGGCCGAAGATAGGGACGGAGAAAAGCTCGGCATTCTCTAGAGCGACAAGCCCTTCGCCGGACATCGTATTTACGTCGTCACCGGTGATTGCAAAATCAATTCTTCCGGTGATCTCTCCGGAATCCTTCATATCGAACCCGTAGGTGGAGGAAAGGCCTGCAACCGAAAGTTTCGACCAATGGAGGTCACCTGAGAATTTTGATTTTCCGGAGTGGGCGAATGATCCGGCGACCGGTCCACCGAATGCCTCCGCGGAAAAATCGGAAACGCGCACGCTTTTGCCTTTAACGGAGACCGTTGCCTTTGGCTCGGAAAGTGTGATGTTCTCACCGAGAAAACCGTAATCCGCTTTTCCTGGAGAACTGAATTTTACCACGAGATCGGTGCGCTCTTGCGGTGTTACGTCCACGACACCGGAACCACTGAGTGTAGGTGGCGTGTGGAAACGGTATTGCTCGATCTCCTCAGCGATCTTTGGTGCGAAAAAGCGGAGCATTGGAGCCGCCCAGAACTTACCGCTCACAGCCTCAACTCCAACGGTTTTCGATTTCCCATCATAGCGGATACGACCCACATTTGCTATTCCGGTGGCAGGGCCGTCATAGGCTTTTCGTAGCGCATAGGAGCTGTAATCGAAAACCACTTTACCGTCGAAGAAGTCCAGTGCGTGGTGGTCGAGGACAAATGAGCAGGTGGCCGATTTTACAGGCACGCCTCTGTAGGAAAGATTCTTGATTGTCCCGTGGCCGCTGTAAGCCCATGCGTATCTGTCTTGGGTATCGAATGATCCATCCAAGTGGATTTCCGTGGAGGGGTTTTCGTTTTCCGAGAAATCTGCGATCACGTTCTCCAGCGCTTTGCCGATGAAGAACGGTTTAAAAAGAGGGGCGGGAATCGTTGAATCGAGTTCGAGTCGGACGATGTTTTTTTCCATCAGGACTTTTGCACGCGCTTCACCGTCCGGGCGGCTGAGAATCAGGTCTTTCAGGAAGAGGTTTCCATCTTGCCAAGAGAACCACGACTCCAGGGAATGGAAAGAAACCCCGCGAAACATGATCGATTCACAAACCGCATGTCCGGTCAGGTGGACGAGTGGTGCGGAGAGATCAGCTAGATTGAAATCTCCCGCCGCTTGGATCTGTTGCTTTCCAGCTATGAGAAGATCGATGTTCAGTGGTGCGGAAAGCCATGATTTGAGGAGCCGGGGAATATCGATCGAAGATTCCAGATCGAACCTGCCGTCCCGGGTGAGAAGCTGGTAATCGGCATGTCCGGAAATGTTTCCGCGGGCATCTTCGGCACGCAATTTTTCGATGGTGAGCAGGTGCCCGGAGAGTTTTACTTTTGCTGTGAAGTTCTTGAGCTTGTATTGTCGTTTTTCGATTGAGGAAGCTTCCACCGCAAAGTTTGCGCGTAGGCTGCTCTTGTCGGAAAGGTCTCCATCCAGATTCACGTGGACGTGTGGCCTGTTATCCTCATCGAAATTCCAGTGTTTAATCTCATTGAGGATGTTGGCGATCATTTCGCGCCTCCTTCCTTCATTCTTATCGTCATCCTTGTTGCCCTTCTTCTTGTCTTTGCCCAGAAGCCTTGCGCTCAGCGTGACGTCGATGCCGCCTACCTGTCCCCGCGCGTCGCGGATTTCGATGAGCCTGTCGCCGGATTGGAAAATGGTTGCGTAGATGCCGGTGAAGTCCAACGACTCGCCGCCAGGGTTCTTGGGATCGACTGGTAGCGACAGGCGGGCGTTGTTCAGGTCGATCTTCTTCAGTTTGAATTTACCGAGAGCTAGGTTAGTATTGTCGAGCACCAGTTGCACGCGCTCGAAACGGGAAATCTCGTGGATGCGTTCCTCCTCCGCATAGACCCGGACGTGCTCGGCGACGAAGCCTTTCAGCGGTATGTAAGTCAGCGAAGCAATCTCTACGTGCGCCCCGTATTTTGAAATCTCCTGTTCGATAGCCTCGCGCCAATCGTCGGGTAGGCCGGTCTGGTTTGCCCAGTAGAGTCCTCCCAGGGCTAGGGGGACGAGCGCAAAAAGAATCAGCCAGACGGCTGTCTTTAGATTGCGAACGAGGTGGAAATGGAACATGTGGTGGGGCGTTTACGCGGGGATGATACCGGCGGAGCGGAAGGAGAAGTAGGGGAGTCGTCCTGCCGAGGGGAGGCCAATGATCAGGTGGTCGAGGAATCGGATCTGCATGATTTTAGCTGCTTCGACCAATCTCTCGGTAATTTTGTAATCAGCTCGGCTTGGGGTTGGATCTCCGGAAGGGTGGTTGTGGATCAGAAGAAACGCGTAGGCGTTCCGCGTGATGACCGGGCGCATAATCTCGCGCGGATGTGCGGTTGTTTCATTGACCGTGCCAATGGATATGGTGGTTGTGCTGGTATGCTCGAGCCGGGTGTTAAGAGTCACTACGATGGCTGTTTCGTTAGGAAGGTTGCCCATCTGGTGGGCGAAATGTTCGTAGATGAGCTCCGGGGAATCGAGGGGCTTCGAGATGACTTCCTCGCGCTTGAGCCGGTTACCAAGTTCGAACGCTGCCGCAAGCTTGCAGGCCTTTGCGAGTCCGATTCCTTTATTATTCATGTATTCGGAAACCGGAAGGCGTCCGAGTTCCTGCAGGCTTCCGTATTTTTCCAAAAGATCTCCTGCCACTTGGATCACGTTACGCCCCACCAAGCCGGAGGTCAGGAAAATTGCCATCAGCTCCGCGTTGTTCAATGCACTCGCCCCGTATTTGTAGATCTTCTCACGGGGAAGGTCCGAGTCGGCGGAGTCGTTGAGTAAAGGCATGGTGTTTTGGGAAAAAGCTGAGATGCTGAAAAGCTGAAATTTTGGAGTTCCAGTGCGGTGTGTTCAGGGTTTGTTGCGGGTTCGTGAAACGATCGTTGTGAAAATAGCCAGAAGCTCCTCTGTTTCCTGGTGTGCTTGTTTGAGTGTAGGGTCGGAGATACCGCAGTCCTCTTCCAAGAGTTTCAGCCAGAACTGGGTTTCGTAGGCTTCCTGCAATAGAATATCGATTTTTGAGCAAAACTCCGAATCTGAGTGGGCACGTGAGGTTTCCCTGGCATGAGCAGCCACAGAGGTTCCGGATCGGATCATCTGCTTTGCGAGGATTGCCACTTCAAGGCGCTTCCTTGGCAACGAAATGGATCGCCTTATCACCGAAGGAGCGAAGCTCTTGGTTCGTTGTCGAAGTTCCCCGGATAGTCTCATTTTTAGATTTTCAGTATTCAGCGTGTCAGCATTTTCTTACTCAATATTCTGCACCTGCTCGCGGATCTTTTCCAGTTCGGTTTTCGACTCGACAACGGTTTGTGCGATGAGTGGATCGTTTGCTTTGGAGCCGATGGTGTTGAACTCGCGGAAGAGTTCCTGGCAGAGGAAATCGAGTGGACGACCGGCGGGTTCCTCCGAGTGGACGTATTCGTGGAATTTTGCGAAATGGGATTCGAGGCGGGTGACTTCCTCGGAGATGTCGCAGCGGTCGGCGAAGAGGGCTAGTTCCTTGGCCAGCCTTTCGTCATCCAGCTCAAGCGGGATGCCCAGATTAGAGAGACGTTTTAGAAGGAGTTCTTTCTGGCGTATCATTCGTCCCGGAGCGTGGCCGGTGATCGTTTGGGTAAATGCCATCAGTTGTCCGAGCCTTGCCAGCAGATCGTCGCGGAGGTGGATGCCTTCGGAGCTTCGCATCGCGTTCAGATTCGTGATCGCTTGTTCGAGAGCAGGGGAGATTGCTTCCCAGGCTACCTCGGGATCGACCTCCTCTTGTTCGCAGACTTCGATGATGCCGGGCTGGCGGAGAAAGTCGGAAGGCTCCGGGAGAAGGGGGCGACTGATAATCAGAGAGAGATCCGAGAATGCAGACTCGAAGGATTTCGCGAGTGCGGGATTAATCCGGATCTGGGCGGATGCCTCGCCCTCGGAATTCTCGATGCGGACGGAAATCTGCACCCTGCCGCGTGATATATGGGGAAGGGTGGCCTGGCGGACGCGCGATTCGAGCGATTGCAGGGGGCGCGGAAGGTTGGCGACGATCTCAACCTGCTTTCTGTTGATGGCGGCGGCTTCGACACTGGCTAGCCAACGTTCGGTGGTATGTGTTCCTCGGCCGAAGCCTGTCATCGATTGCATGCGCACATCCTGAATGGCACCTGCCGGATGTCGAATCAAGAAACTGGCAGGTAGGGGCAGGGCTCCTACACTCGGGAGGGCAAAGATGATTGAACCACGGATTTCACGGATTTTCACGGATGAAGACTCAAAAACCCGACTGGAAAATGGCTACCGCTAGGAAAAAACTCATCAAAGCCGGAAATTACCGAATTCACTCTCTCTTATCCGTGGCCACCCGTGCAATTTGAGGAAAGGATAGTCTGAGCTAGTTCCTCTATGTCCGCTTCGCTCCCATTGTGGTTAAAAATTCTTCGGAACTGTCAGCCTCTCCCTTGTGTAGGAGCCCTGCAGGTAGGGGCGATGTTCGGTCGCCCCTTCAGTCTTTCCCGCAGTCGAGTGTCTTCGTCCGTTGCGCAATACGCATCTTTTATCCCGGATAATCGCCGGAAATATAGCCGTGAAGCTGCTCGATGGTGTGGCGCTGGGAACTCATCACCCATTTCACTAAGTCTCCCATGGAAATCAGACCAACCAGTTGTCCGTCATCGACCACAGGCAAGTGCCGGATGCGCTTGTCGGTCATGAGCTGCATGCACTTCTCGATTCCGTCGCTGCTGCCCACGGTGATCGCCGGGCTGGAAAGGATTTCTCCGACTTTGGTATTCCGGGAGGTGCGGCCTTGTAGCACCACTTTCCGGCTGTAGTCGCGCTCCGAAAGCACGCCAATTACTTCGTCACCATTGACGGCGACGAGGGCTCCGATGTTTTTTTCGCCCATCAATCGGATGGCCTCATACACGGATTCCTCCGGGTTGGTGGTCCAAATTTCTCCGACTTTGTTATGTAAGATGTCGTATACAGTTCCGTTTACTTCCATGATTTTCTCCCTTTTAAAGTTTTATCAACCTGAGTCTCTGGAATCGTCACGTCAAGAACTCAGCATGATAAATTCGCGCGACTTCGCATTTCGGCTCAACTCTCCGGATTCGAGCATGCCGGGCACCCTGCTTCTGAATGGGGTCTGAATGGGGTCTGAATGG
>CAJJBR010000078.1 GCA_905182475.1 Akkermansiaceae bacterium
GGAGAAACGTCGCTCGAAATACACCGAAAGTGGGACAAGCGGTAGAACGACCAGGAACGTGAAGAAAACGATCTTCACGACGATGATGGCGAGGGTGATGGCGAGGGTGATTGCGTAGGGCATCAAAACGCCGAAAACGTAAGTTCCCCCACGCCAATCTCAAGGCTGAACATAAAGTATTTTCAATGAATTCCACTCTGACGAACGTATACCGAAGGATCAATAGCGCGTTTGTTGACGCTTGGTGCCGTGACTGCTTAATCTTCCCGCGATGATGAACCGGAAGCTGGCATGGGGAATTTCGCTTGGAGTGGTGGCGGTGTTTGCAGTTTTTTTCATCTATCCTGCGGGAATGGTGGTGAAACAGGCGTTTGAAGGGACGGGAGCTGACGGGGAAAAGATCTGGACGTTGGATTTCATTGTGTCGGTGTTTTCAAACCCGATTTACCGGGAAGGACTTTGGAATGCTTTCATGATGGGGGTGGTGAGCACCGCGTTGACGATTCTGATCGCGTTTCCACTGGCGCTGGTGGCGCATAGGTTTGATTTCGTGGGGAAGAGTTTTCTTAGTGTTCTGGTGCTGGCTCCTCTGATTTTGCCTCCGTTTGTTGGCGCAGTTGGTGTGAAACAGATGTTGGGAGTGAATGGGGCGTTCAATGCGCTGTTGATCGATATGGGGCTGATGGATGGGGCAATGCCGTTCGACTGGCTGGCGGAAGGGCGATTTTTCGGGATCGTTTTGATGAACGCGCTTCATCTATATCCTATCCTGTATATGAACATTGCTGGGGCACTGGCGAACCTTGACCCTGCGATGGAACAGGCGGCGGAGAACCTGGGTTGCCCGCCGTGGAAGCGCTTTTTCAAGATTACCCTCCCGCTGGCGATGCCCGGGGTGTTTGCTGGGAGTTCGCTGGTGTTTATCTGGTCGTTCACGGAGTTGGGTGTGCCGCTCGTATTCGATTACGCACGGATCGCACCGGTTCAGATTTTCGATGGAATTAAGGGGTTGGAGAAAAACCCGGCACCCTACGCGCTGACAGCGGTGTTGCTGGTGGTCGCGGCGATTGTATTCGCAATGGCGAAGCTGGTGATGGGGCGTGCTCCGTTAGGAACGGCACCGAGACCGAAGGCGCGGAGCAATGGGCAAAAGCTCGGTGGATGGAAAGGCTTGGCCTGCGCGGGACTTTTTCTCGGAGTGTTCGTAGCCGCATCTGTTCCGCATGCGGGGGTGCTTTTGCTATCCCTCTCAGAAAGGTGGTATGGAACCGTGATTCCCGATGAATTGACCATGCGTCATTACATCGAAGCACTCGGCAACGGTCTGGTGGTTCCATCTATTCAGAACAGCCTGATGTATGCGGGCACGGCAACCCTGCTTTCCGTGGCGATAGGGATCGCTGTGGCGTGGGTGATTGTGCGCTCGGATCTGAAAATTCGTGGAGCGCTGGATGCGATGGTAATGATGCCGCTGGCGGTGCCGGGCCTTGTGATGGCATTCGGTTACCTCGCACTCTCCCAAGAAGGGAAACCGTTCCATTTCCTGGTAGGAGTTGGAGGGAGTCCCTTCATGCTGCTAGTTCTCGCATACGGAATCCGGAGATTGCCCTACGTAGTTCGGGCCGCGGTGGCGGGTCTGCAACAGAGCAATCCCGCTCTTGAAGAAGCAGCTAAATCCCTGGGAGCTACGCCGATGCGGATGATGAGGCGAATCGCAATCCCGTTGATCGGAGCAAACCTCGCGGCCGGTGCGATTCTTGGCTTTGCATTTTCCATGCTGGAGGTGAGTGACAGCCTGATACTCGCCCAGCAGGCGCAGCACTATCCGATCACAAAGGCGATTTATACACTCCTCAGCACGCTTGGAAATGGAACGGAACTCGCTGCAGCGCTCGGAGTTTGGGCGATGGTGTTTCTCTCCGTCGCAATCATGGGCGCAGCGATCCTAGGTGGAAAACGGGGAGGACTCTTCAAAGTCTAAGCCAATTAGGCAGCCAATAGGGCATAAAAAAGCGGCTCGAACATTCCCCACAGGAAAAACCCAAAAACCTGATAGGGAGCTGCTCGAGCCGCATGTCTTGCAACACATAACAATAAGTGAATGATGTGCCAGTTCTTTCAGGTGTTTTGAGAAAACTTCAGAAATCCAAACTACAGCCCCAGAGAGGCGTAGATTTGGCGTGTGGCGTGGGATTTGTTCAGGGTGTAGAAATGGATGCCTGCAACGGAGTTGTCGAGCAACTCGGCGGACTGCTGGGCAGCGTAGTGGATGCCTGCGCGTTCAACGGCACTCGGGTCGTTATTTTCTGCCGCACGATTGAGGGTTTTTAATAGTTTTGCAGGATAGCGGGCGCCTGCAGCCAGTTCCGCCATGCGCTTCATTCCTCCAAGGGAAGTGACCGGCATGATGCCCGCAATGATAGGGATATTGATCCCTAGGATGTCGCAGCGGTCGCGGTAGTCGAAGAAATCGTGGTTGTCGAAAAAGAGCTGGGTGCAGATGTAGTCGGCTCCCGCATCCACCTTCGCCTTCATGTGGTCGAGTTCGGCTACCCGGTTCGGGGTCGTGGGGTGCCCCTCTGGGAAACCGGCTACTCCGATCCCGAAGCCGCGTGGATCTGGATGTTTTCCGGATTCGTTGAATTTCTTGATGTGGCTAACTAGATCTGCCGCGAAACGGAAATCTCCCTGCGACCAATCGTAATTGGGCTGGTCTTTCGGTGGATCGCCGCGCAGGGCGAGGATGTTGGAAACACCCGCTTCGGCGTAGCGGGTGAGTATCGCATCGATTTCATCCTGGGTGTGTCCCACGCAAGTCAAGTGGGGGACAGGCGGGATACTAGTGGTTTGCTTGATGCGGACGACGAGATCATGGGTCAGTTCACGGGTGCCTCCGCCAGCTCCGTAGGTCACGGAGACGAAAGACGGGGAAAGCGTCTCAAGATCGCGAATGGTTTCATAGAGTACGTCCCATGCGGCTGTGGCCTTTGGCGGGTAGAACTCGAAGGAAAGGGATGGTTGGGGTGAGCTGAGGATGTCGCTTATGTGCATGGATTTCGTGAAAACCGGTTATTTAGAAAAATCGTGGGAAACTTTTGACTGTATCGGGGGTTGTTATCGACGCAGGCCTTCGCTTGCGCTGAATTGAAGACTGATTTGCGATGAAAACAATCCTTGTTTGTGCGTTATGTTTCGGGACGGTGGCGTCATCCGCTTTTGCGGAGAGCGAGCGGCGTTCTGATGAGAGTAGACCCGACGGTGGAAAGCGCCCCGATCGTGAGTTCAGGGAGCGGGATGGAAAATACCGGAAATCGCCCTTTGGCAGGGGTGGGGAAATGTTCAAGCGAATGGACAGCGATGGCGATGGGATGATCTCGAAAGAAGAATTTTTCGCTTCGCCACGGTTATCTCGACTTCCTGAGGAGAAGCTCGAAGGGATTTTTGGTCGACTTGATGGGGATGGTGACGGTGCTCTGAGCAAAAAGGAGATCCATCAAATCCGTAAGGAAGGTGCCGAACGTGCTCGAGGATTTCGTGAACTTGATGTGGACAGCAGTGGGGGGCTGAACTTTGACGAATTTAGTGAAGGGAAATTTTTCAAGAAACTCCCGGAAGAAAAACGCAGGGAAATTTTCGGCCGTTTGGATACGAATGGTGATGGGGAGATCTCCCCAAAAGATAAGCCGGATAGACCCCGGCGTCCGGATCGTCCTGGGAAAAAGAAGAAGGATTAGGGGCAAGGAGGGGCGTTGTCCGAAAGGTGAACTACGGAGGGGCGAACGCTGGTTCGCCACACGTAGCATAAGACTGGAATCCGGGGCGAACCAGCGTTCGCCCCTCCAGCCATTTGCTCCGCTACTTCGAGGGAAAGGTATGCTTTCACAGTCCCTCTATCTCCGCTGCGCCTCCAATTGGCGCTCGGCGAGACACTCAATCACCTGAGTCAGGCTGCATGCTTTCTGCTGCGAGTGTTGTGGCGAGGACGTCCTTACGGAGATTTCCTCCCTTACGACCTGACCACCAGAGGACGATCGGCGCTGCGACGAAGATCGAAGAGTAGGTTCCTACTACGAGTCCGACGAGAATCGTAACCGAGAAATCACGGAGCGTGGCACCACCGAAGATGGCGAGGATGGCGACCGTGAAGATCGTGGTTGAGGAGGTCAGGATTGTCCTTGATAGAGTCGCGTTGATTGCCTCGTTCATCACGTTGCCGACTTCGCCGGTGCGGATCAGAAGGGTTTCGCGGATACGGTCGAAGACGATGATGGTATCGTTGATCGAGTAACCGGCGATGGTGAGGATGGCCGCAACGTGGATCTGGCTGAGTTGCTCTCCAAGTAGGACGACGATCCCGACTGCAATCAAGATGTCGTGTAGGACAGCTACGATAGCACCGACCGCGAAGGAGAGTTCGAAGCGGACGACGATGTAGGTGAAGATGCCGATGATCCCGACTACGAGAGCGATCAAAGCTTCGCGCAGGAAGCTTCCGCCGAGAGTGGCGGAGACTTCTTCCTTGGAGACGTCGCGCAGGTAAGTTCCGTCTTCGCCTTTTTCACCGAGGAAGGGGATTCCTTCGCGAAGGGCGGATTCGATGGTCGCGGAATCTAGTGAATCCGCGCGGACGGTGAGGAGTGATCCACTGTTAGGAATGGTTTGCTCCTGAGGGAAAGCGTCGCGGGTGAGCTCCAAGCTTGAGAGAACCTTGTTCACTTTATCAAGCGGGACTTCCTCATCACCGAGCTGGAACGTGATAACCGTGCCGCCGGTGAAATCGACTCCTAAAGCAGCCTCCTGTTTCGTAGCGAGAGTTCCGATGGCGACTGCGAGCAGGATTGCCGAAATTACTGCGCACTTGCGTGCTTTTCCTACGAAATCGAATCTGACGGATTTGATGAGGTTCAAGAAGGAAAGCTTCCGAAGCATTCCGGTGTCGATTCCCCAGCGGAAAAGAACGCGGGTTCCGAGGATGGCGGAGAACATCGAAGCGATAAGGCCGATGGTCAGGGTGAGGGCAAATCCTTTGACGCTGCCGCTGGCCATCGCGATCAGGATAATACAAGCGATGAGGGTGGTAAGATTCGCATCGAGAATGGAGGAAAATGCTTTTTCATAAGCCGACGTGATCGCGTTCTTAAGGGATTTTCCGTTTTCGATTTCCTCACGGAGACGTTCGTAGATTAGCACGTTCGCATCCACTGCCATACCGATGGTGAGGATGAGGCCGGCGATGCCGGGTAGGGAGAAGTTAAAGCCGAACATGGCCATAACACCGAAGAGGATGACGGCGTTTACAAGAAGTGCTACGAGGGCTACGAGACCGGCTGCGCGGTAGTAGATAAAGATGAAGAGGGCGGTGATCGTGAGTCCGGCGATGCCCGAGAATATCCCTTGTTTTACGAAGGCAGAACCCAAGCTAGGTGAAACTGTGCGCTCTTGCTCAACGACCAGCGGGTTGTCCAGAGGGTTCATCAGCGCGTTGGCGAGCTTCTTGGGTTCGCCGGGATCGTCGAGACCACTGATTACGAAATTCTTACCCAAGGGAACGGCTTGGACGACTGGGGCGCTGAGGACGATACCGTCGAGGACGATTGCAATACGGTCGATGCCACGGCGCATGTCTTTCGTCAGCGCGATCATCTTATCAGTTCCATCATTGTTCAATGTGATGTTAACCGCATCGGGCTGTTGTTGAGAAGGGGTGGCAAAGGAGATATCAGATCCTCCGAGTGCGGCCACGCGGCGGAGCAAAATAGGAGTTGTGAATTCGTTGCCGTCTTCGTCGTCCTGTGTCAGCTCATAGGCGCGGAAGCCGGGGATGATTTCGTCTCCGCTGAGAACGCGAGCTGCGAGGTTGCGGCCATCATCGCCGACTTCGTTGTTGCGTGGCGAAACTTGACGGAGTTCGAGTTTTGCGACGGTTTCGAGGATTTCCCTTATCCTTGCGGATTCTTCGGGCTCAATCCCGGGCATTTGGACGATAATCCCGTCGTCACCTTGGCGGGCGATAAGTGGCTCGGAGGTGCCGAGTGCGTTGAGGCGTCCTTCAATAACGCGCATGGCTTCTTCAACTTGCTCCGGGGTAACAGCCATTGGCTGTTCAAACTCATCTAGCTTCGGCTGGATACGGAGGGAGAATGCGGAGCCACCGACGATGTCGATACCACCTTTGAGTCCCTCTGAGTAAATCCCGAGGCCACAAAGGCTTACGATGCCAACCAGTAGAAGAGTTCCCACGTTCCGCTTGCGGCGCTCGATCTCAGTGGCGAAATACCAGAAGAACAGGATCAACAGGGCGATGCCCGTCAGAAAGAGAATCAGCGGGTCTTTGAAGAAAATGACGGCGAGCATGGTGGAATGTAGTAAAAAGTGCCTAGTGATCAGTGATCAGTGGGAAGACTTGGTTTTGCGGAGACGCTTAAGCGCTTTTGGCTTCCTTTTTGGTGACGGAGGCGATGGCTGGTTTGTCGAACTCGAGGACGGTTCCTTCGGCTACTTTCACCATGACAGTCGTTTCCTTGACGTTATGGATGATGCCGTGGACGCCTGCGGTGGTGACGACCTTGTCTCCGTTTTTCATGGCAGCGATGCGGGCTGCTTGTTCCTTGCGTTGGCGCTGCTGCGGGCGGATGAGGAGGAAGTAAAACATGACGACCATCAGGCCCATCATGACGAGGGGGTTGCCGAGAATTGCGGCGAGGCCTTCTGGTTTTGCTGGAGCTTTTGCGAGGATGTTTAAAAGGGAAATCATGGTTCAGTTTGCTTGGCGTTATATCGTTTGATGAAGGATTCTTTGAATTCGGAAAAGGTCCCGTCGGCGATCGCTTGTCGCGCCCGGCGTGTGAGGGATAGGTAGAAATGCAGATTATGGAAGGAAAGCAACCGTAAAGAGAGCATTTCGCCAGCTCGGAAGAGGTGGCGAATGTAGGAACGTGAGAAGCGAGAGACGTGCGGGTGGCTGGTTTCGCAGAGCGGGCGTGGATCGCTGGCGTGGATGAGGTTCTTGATCTGGATGGGGCCGTCGAGGGTGAAGGCCGTGCCATGGCGGGCGATGCGGGTGGGCATTACGCAATCAAACATGTCCACACCGCGTGAAATCATTTCTAAAATCTGTGGCGGCGTGCCGAGTCCCATGGCGTAGCGGGGCTTGTCCTGTGGGAGGAATGGGATGGCGTTTTCGATGGCGCGGAACATTTCTTCCTGAGGCTCTCCGACGGAGACTCCACCGATGGCGTAGCCATCGAAGTCTAGGGCTACGAGTTCCTTTGCGGATTGCTCGCGGAGATCCGCGTAGATGGAGCCTTGGACGATGCCGAAGTGGTTTTGCGGTTTCCCTGCAGTGTGAGGATTCGTTTTTACAATGTGGTCTTTACAACGTTTCGCCCAGCGAGACGTGAGAGCCAAAGATTTCGCGGCGTATTCTTCATCGCAAGGGTAGGGCGGGCACTCGTCGAAAAGCATGGCGATGTCCGAGCCGAGGGCGGCCTGGATGTCCATGGAAAGCTCCGGGGTGAGCATCATCTTGTTGCCGTCGAGGTGGGATTGGAAACGCACGCCCTCCTCGGTGATTTTGCGTGTTTTCGCCAGCGACCAAACTTGGAATCCGCCAGAGTCTGTGAGGATGGGTTTCTGCCACGTGGTAAAATCGTGAAGTCCTCCCATTTTCGCGATCAGTTCATGGCCGGGGCGCAGCCAGAGGTGGTAGGTGTTGCCGAGGATAATCTCGGAACCCAACTCCACAAGTTCGTCAGGATGCAGGGTTTTCACCGATCCCTGGGTGCCGACCGGCATGAAAATCGGAGTTTCCACCGTCCCGTGCGGGAGGGTGAGCGTTCCGGCGCGGGCGGAGCCGTCGGTGGCGTCTAGATGAAACGGCATTGAGGATTAGTGCTCCGATGCTTCGGCAATGATACCACGGACGGATAGGTCTTCGTCTAGTTTTGGCCAATGAAGGCCGAAAGGTGATAGTTCGATGTCGTCGAGTTCGGCATGTGAGGCATTGGAAAGCCTGTCGCTGGCGGAAACGGGAATCCGGTGGTGGTTTCCGCTCGCCATGGTGATCTCGATGTATCCATCGGAGTGCCTTGCAGCCATAGGAGTATCAATCAAAGTATTCATGCCACTTGCGGATGATAAGGTCTTTTTGCTCTTCTGCCAAGTCCTGAGCTTTGGCGAGGTCTTTGGTTTTTAATCCCACCGATTCCCTGAGGATAACTTCTCCGTGGACTTCGAAAACAGCCTCACCACCTCCCTTGCGGACATGCACATGAATAAGTGTGTGATCGTTGCTATAAAAGAAGAAACGAAAGCCGTTTTTAGTGAAAACCGTTGGCATAAAAATGTTCCGCCGCTTTACAGATCAAAAAACCGCTTCGCTTTTTCAACGAAACCCTGGTGAACCGGTGAGTTGTGGTCGCCGATGGATTCGGAGAACGCTTTGAGTTTCTCTTCCTGTGCCTTGTTGAGCTTGGTGGGAACCTCCACTTGGACGGTGACGTTGAGATCGCCTTTATTGCCGCCGGAGAGGGCGGGCATACCTTTGTCTCGGACTCGGAAGGTGGTGCCTCCCTGAGTGCCTGCGGGGACTTTGATGGATGACTTGCCGTCGAGGGTGGGGACTTTTAGCTCGCCGCCGAGGGCTGCTGTGCTGAAGGGAAGAGGGATATCGCAGAAGAGTGTGGTGCCTTCTCGTTCGAACATGTCGTGGTCGCGGACGTGTAGGAATGCGTAGAGGTCGCCGGAGGTGCCGCCACGGACTCCCGCGTCGCCGTTGCCGGTGGAGCGGAGACGGACTCCGGTATCGACCCCTGCTGGGATGCGGAGCTTGATGCGTGTCTCGCGCTCGGTGCGGCCTTCACCATGGCAATTACCGCAGGGATCGGCAACTATTTCACCGTTGCCCCGGCATTCCGGGCAAGTGGATTGCTGGATGAAAATACCCGCCTGCCTACCGACGACACCACGGCCTCCGCAAGTGGAGCAGGTTTTTACCCCGCCTGAACCTTTCGATCCGGTGGAGTTGCATTTCCCACAGGGGACGTTGCGCTCGATCTCGAGTTCCTTTTCAACGCCTTTCGCGGCTTCTTCCAGGGTGATCTCAAGATCGTAGCGGAGATCGGATCCTCGCTGCTTGCTAGATTTTTTCCGGGAGCCACCGCCGCCGAAAAACTCCTCGAAGCCGCCACCGAAGGCACCGCCGAAGACTTGGGAGAAAATGTCTGCTGGATCGTGGAAACCACCACCGCCGCCTCTGCCCGCTCCGCCGGAAAAGGCATCGTGACCGTATCGGTCGTATGCAGCGCGTTTGTCAGCATCGGAGAGAGCCTCGTATGCTTGGCCGAGTTCCTTGAACTTGTCCTCGGCGGTTGGATCGCCGGGATTTTTGTCAGGATGGTATTTTACCGCGAGCTTGCGGTAGGCTTTCTTGATTTCGGGGGCGTCGGCGGATTTGGAGACACCTAGGATTTCGTAGTAGTCGCGGGGCATGGAAACTTTAAATTTTAAATTTTAAACTTTAAACCTCAAGGAAGAGCCGGGTGGATTAGGCTTCGGCTTCGGCTTGCTTGGCGGCGACGATCACCGAGGCGGGGCGGAGGAGGCGGTCGCGGATTTTGAAACCACGGCGGGTGACACGGAGGATTTCGCCTTCTGGTTGGTCGGAAGGCTCCTGGGAGACTGCGTCGTGGAGGTTGGGGTCGAACTGGCCTTTGCACGGGATTTCCTCGACGCCTTGGTTGGAGAGGAAGTCGTTGAGTTGTTTGCGCACCATGTCCATGCCGATATAGATCATGGAGGAGGTGTCCTGGGCAGCGGCCTGCATACCCATCTCGAAGTTGTCGATGACAGGGAGGAGCTCTTCGAGAAGGCGCTGGTTCGCGTAACGGATTGCTTCCTCGCGCTCACGGGCAGTGCGTTTGCGGAGATTGTCCATTTCCGCTGCGGTGCGGAGGGATGTGTCTTTCCACTTCGCTGCTTCCGCTTCGAGTTGCTCCCAGGGATCAAGCTCGGGAGCTGGTTCTATTGCCTCCGGAGTTTCTTCAACTGCGGCGGTAGCTTCGGTTTCCTCGGGGGGAGCCGGGGTTTCTGTCTGCTTTTGGGAGTCGTCTTGCTGCATGAGGCGTATGTGTATGCAGGAATCGGGTTTGGTCAACCCCGATGGAACAGATCACCTCGGACTACCCGTATAGGTGAAAATTCCTTATCAGAGCTGTCGTAGCAGTTCTTTTCGCTTCTCTTCGTGCTCCGACTCACTGACGAGATTCCTGTTTTTTAGGTCGTCCAGAGCCTCGATCCTTTCCTTAGTCGTCTGCGGCAGCAGGGGAGGCTGCGGATTTTTCGAGGAGCGGGAACTGAGTTTTAAAACGACAATGATAATGATAACGGGAACAGCTAGGAGTAGCAGTAGGACAATCAAGATTACAATGATCTCCGGCCCACCGATTGGCCCAAAAAAGAAAGGTTTTCGTTCATCTGGGGAAAATGTGCGCTCGGCGTAGGAAGGCAAGATCGAAGCGTTGTTCGCTTGGGGTGATTTTTCGGATGGCGCGGCGGGGCGTTGGGTGGTTTGTTGGCGGCGCGATATGAGAATCGGGATAGCACAGATTAATGCAGTGGTGGGGGATTTCCCGGAAAATGCGAAGAGGATACTGGCGGCTTACCGTGAGTGCCTAGAGCTTGGGGCGGAGGTGGTGATCACGCCGGAGATGAGTCTGGTGGGGTATCCTCCGAGGGATCTGGTTTTCAAAAGCCAGTTTGTCCCGAAATGTCTTCAGGCGTTGGATTATCTTGCGGGTGAAGTCAAAGAGGTTCCGCTGCTGGTGGGTTACGTCGATTTTCACGAGGGAAATACCGGCAAGCCCTTCCGCAACGCTGCGGCGTGGCTGGAGAAGGGGGAGGTGAAGGCGAAATTCTGGAAAACTTTGCTGCCTACCTATGATGTCTTCGATGAAAGGCGCTATTTCGAGCCGGGTGAGTCGTGTGAGCCTTTCGAGTGGAACGGCAGACGCATCGGCGTGACGATCTGCGAGGACATCTGGACCGATGACTATCTGCAACGACCGTTTTACGATAGGAATCCGGTCGAGGAGCTTGCTGCGAAAGGCGTGGATCTCCTGATCAACTTGAGCGCCTCACCCTACCATCTGGGAAAACCCGAGAGCCGCAGGGTCATGCTTGGCGATGTGGCACGAGAGCAC
Organism: Akkermansiaceae bacterium; assembly: GCA_905182475.1. Taxonomy (GTDB): domain Bacteria; phylum Verrucomicrobiota; class Verrucomicrobiia; order Verrucomicrobiales; family Akkermansiaceae; genus Luteolibacter. The sequence goes on from CAJJBR010000078.1 coordinate 11,199, forward strand.
GGTGTGCCGGTGGTGTATTGCAATTCGCTTGGTGGGAACGACCAGCTTGTCTTCGACGGCCACTCGATGGTCGTGGACGGCTGCGGGGATGTGGTGGTGCAGATGGGCGGGTTCGCGGACGAGTGCCGAGTGGTGGATATTTTCGAGGGTGGTGAGGTGGAGCTGGAAGCTTTGGAAACGGAAGACGCGGAGCAGCTCTACGATGCGTTGGTGCTAGGTCTCCGCGACTACGCCCACAAGTGCGGGTTCTCTACGGTGTGCCTCGGGCTGAGTGGCGGGATCGACTCCGCTATGACCGCAGTGATCGCAGCCGATGCTTTGGGTGCGGAGAACGTCTATGGACTGACCATGCCCAGCCCATATTCCTCGCGGGGGAGCGTGGATGACTCTTTTGACCTTGCGAAAAAAATCGGTGTCCGCTGTGAAGATGTTTCGATCTCAGACGCGTTCGGGGCGGTGAAAGCGGCGATGGCTCCGGTCTTCGAGGGGAAAAAGGAAGACGTGACCGAGGAAAACATGCAGGCACGCCTTCGCGGGCTTTTCCTCATGGCTCTCTCGAACAAGGACAATCATCTCCTCCTCACAACCGGGAACAAAAGTGAACTCGCTGTCGGTTACTGCACGATCTACGGCGACATGTGTGGAGGCTTGGCTGTCATTTCCGATCTCCCGAAAACCAAAGTCTTCGAAGTCGCCCGCTGGGTGAACCGCGATACCGAACGCATCCCTTGGAACACCATTGAGAAGCCGCCGAGTGCCGAACTGCGCCCCGACCAGAAAGACCAAGACACCCTCCCAGAATACGACATCCTCGATGCCATCCTCGAGCTCTACGTCGAGCAACAAATTGGCGCGGAGGAAATTGTCGAACGAGGCTTCGAGGAGGCCATGGTCCGCTGGATTCAACGCCGAGTGGATCTGAACGAATGGAAACGCCAGCAGGCGGCACCGGGGCTCCGGGTCACGAGCAAGGCGTTTGGTATGGGAAGAAGGATGCCTATCGTGCAGAGATTTGTGTGAGTATGTGGAAAGTGAACAGTGGAAGAGAAAGAGGTTGCCTGCCGACACATTCCTACCTGACCCCAAGTGCCGACAAGGTCTGGTTCCCAGATGCTGGAAACATTGGATCTTAACGATATGTATTCGGCCAATGGCACGGCCTCGCACCCAGCCTTGAGGGCGGTCGCGTCGAGATCGACAACAAGATCGTCGAGAGACGTCTGTCCACGCTGTTCAGTTCACTCCGGCGGCATTGGCAACAGAATGGCTGGAGCATCTGCGGCCTGAGCCATCGCAGGGATCTGTGTTCCCCTGTTCACGGGGGGGCGAGATATTTCAGATTTCTTGTAAACTTGACTCCTTGTGTGAAATTTATTGACTTGGATCCTGATGGAAAACCGTCTTGTGAGCGATGTTCATATCGCTTCAAATCAACCTCTGCCTGCTCCTGAGCAACTATTACAACAATGGCATCCTAGCGATGCTGATGCGTCGTTGATTCATGAATCACGCCAGCAAATCAAAGAGATCCTTTGTGGGAAAAGCCACAAGTTTTTGCTCATCGCTGGTCCGTGCTCGATTCATGATACTGCCAGTGGAATGGAGTATGCTGAGCGCTTTGCCGGGCTGGCGGAGCAGGTAAAGGAACGCATGTTGCTGGTGATGCGTGTGTATTTTGAGAAGCCAAGAACTACGGTCGGTTGGAAAGGCCTGATCATGGATCCGCATTTGGATGGCTCTAATGACATCAATCACGGTTTGCAATCGGCACGCCAATTTTTGCTGGATGTAATCCGCTGCGGTGTGCCGACAGCTACGGAGTTACTGGATCCGATCACGCCGCAGTACATTGCTGATTTGATTTCATGGTCGGCGATCGGAGCGCGCACTACGGAGTCACAAACTCACCGCCAGATGGCCAGTGGCCTGTCCATACCGATTGGATTTAAGAATGGCACGATGGGAAATCTGGAACCCGCGATCAATGCGATCAAGGCCGCCATGCCGCCATGCAGCCACAGACGTTTCTCGGGGTAGGCCTGGATGGCCGTGCCTCGGCGGTCTCTACCTCTGGTAATCCGGATTGCCATATCATCTTGCGCGGTGGCGAATATGGCCCGAACTATGCGGCGGCGGAGGTGGCTACCACGCGTGAACTACTGCGGAAAAATGCTTTAGCAGAGGCGGTTATAATCGATGCGAGTCACGGGAATTGCGAGAAAGACCATGAACGTATGCCTGCAGTTTTTGAGGAAATCATTCGTCAGCGGGCTGTGGGTGATCTTTCTATCGTCGGCGCCATGCTAGAGAGTCATCTGGTGGCAGGCTCTCAACGCTTTCCCCAAGCGCGTGAACAATTAGTCTATGGCCAGAGCATCACGGACAATTGCATCGACTGGGTCACCACTGAGCAACTGGTGCTGCGGGCTGCCGATGCCTTGGCGTAACAAACGCACCTCTAGGCAGCAGCTCAGGCACCAGGGTTACGGGGTCGGGATGGGGCGGGGTTGATTCGACCGAATTGCGGAAAACGGTGCTGAGCTGTCCATACAAATGCCGGATTTCTATATCATCCAGATCAATGCAGGGATATCCTGCGTGAGCGGCCAATATACCCTGATCTCCGTTGTATCTCCGAAGAATACCAAAGGCGAAGTAAACTCCGAGCGAAAGGTCATGATTTTCGTGAAATGCGATGCGATGGAGGTGAAGTGATACGATCGTTTCTTCCCGCCCTTTCTTTGTCTTCATATGCGCGAAGGCGCTGAGTAGTGGTATTTCGGGGTATGGGTGGTAGATAATTCTGCTTTATTGAAGTTCTAGGTTGGGTTGGTTAGAAAGGCTCGTTTCGGCTTTCCTTTTGAGCAACTACGGGGGATAAGTACTGGCGAGATGACTTTGACAGAGGCGAGGAAAATATTGGGTCTTGGGCCGGACGAAGATCCGCGTCCGCACCTTGAGGAGTTCCGCGCTGTCCGTGAGAAAATCGCGGACATGGTTCGGTGTGCGCCAAATGAGATGTTGGAGCAGCGATATCAAGAAGGGTTGGTTGAGTTTGACAGGGCGCTGGCTGCGGTGCGCGAGTATCTCGAAGCCCTTGGATTAATCCCGAGGGAAGCGGATGTGGAGGTGCCAGACACCGCCTCTGCAGGACGTGGTCATCCGGTGTTTGTTGCGGAGAACCTGCTCGCGAATCCCGTGGGCTTGCCGGTGCTTTCCCAAGACGTCCCGGAGATCGAAGTGGAACCGGATTCGGAGCCGCGCGCTTCGAATCTTTTCGGAATTTTGTGTGGGGTGCTTTTGCTTCTGACCGTCGTCGGATTCGGCACCGTGGCTTATGTGAAATATGAGGAAGATCGGGAGCTTGGGAAAATACAGCGTGTTGCGTTTCTCGAACGACAGGGGGCGATTTTTATAGAGAACCGCCGATGGCCTGAGGCGGCGGAGGCTTTCGATGAAATCGAGGGCATTTTTCCTGATTCCAAACTTGTCGGTATCGGTCGCCGAAGCATCGAGGCGGGGATGACAGAGGAGCAGAACCAGTTTATCGGCTACTGGAAAGGGGAGGCACTCGCATCCTTCGAGAACGGTCGATTGGCGGATGCGGAGAGCGCGGCGCGGCAGGTGCTCGATAAGTATCCGAATGAAAAAGAACTCAAGCAGCTGATCGCAAAGATCGATGTGGCGAAAGAGGAAGAGGAGCGCCAGGAGGCTTTTGATGCGGTGCGTAAGCAGGTGGAGGATAGGAAGTTTGACGAGGCAATCAGTTCCGTCAGTGATCTCGTGCAGCGAAACGAAGGTCACGATGGTCACGAAGAGGCGCTCACGCTCCTAAAAGCTGCAGAAGATGCCAAGCTAAAGGCAGAGGTGGATCTGGAGAAAGCCCAAGGGCTTTTGGCGCAAGCGGCGGAGCGCGATACCGGCGAGTATGACGAGCAGGCGATGGAATGGCTGCGAGAGGCAGTTTCACTGGCGCCGGACAACAAGGAGATCCTAGCGAAGTTCGAGAAAATGGCCGACTACACCCGCACGATCCGCATTCCCGAGGATGTGAAAACGGTCGCCGAGGCACTGGCATCCGCACGAGACCGTGACCGCTTGGTTCTTGCCGAGGGCATATGGGAAGGGCCTTTCGTAATTACGGCTGCGGTGGAACTACAGGGTGTTTCCGGGAAAACTCTGATCCAGTGCGAGGCGGATGTGGGAAGCGTGATCTCCATCGCGCCCGGCGTGAACGGCGCTAGACTCAGTGGCCTGACGCTGCGGCACCTTTCCTTCAATGCCTGTGAGGAAAGGTTTTCGCTCGCCCATGTGCGGGGAGCGAACGTTGATTTCTCCGACTGCCGCTTCGAGAGGGGCAGTGGCCACGGGATCGCCGTTACGGACGGAGGACATGCGAAGGTCGTTCGCTGCCGTTTCACGGAAAACGGTTGGAACGGAATCGCGGTAATGGGTTCCGGAAGTTTGCTAGAGGCCGAGGAAAACACCCTTAACGAGAATTTCCAGAATGGGATCGAGAGCTGGGACGGTGCAGCAGTGATCCTGAGCAAGAACACCTGCACCGGAAACAGCCGCAACGGTATCCACGTTGATAACGGTTCCGCATCTGCATCCATTCTCGACAATGTTCTCTCCGAGAATCGTGAGTTCGGACTTGTGCTAGGTAGCGCTGGCTCTGGTGAAGTGGGCACGAATACGCTTGAGAGAAATGTCCTCGGCGGACTCGTCGTCCGTTCGGGCGCTTCGAAGGTGGTCGTGAAAGAAAATCGAATCGCCGACAACCAAGGGGCAGGTCTTATTTTGGAAGTAGGTGTAGCCGAAGAACCTTATGTGGGGAACACGATCAGTGGTAACGCAGGTAAGGAGTTTGTCAGCGGGGTGGATCTCTCTCCGTAAGGTGGAACTACAGGTTCAGCAGTCCCTCGAGCAGTGCATCACGGCTGTTGATGTCGACAGGCTTCCTGTTTGAAGATGGCAGGCTTACGATCTCCCGCATCCGCATGAGGGTCTTGCCTCCGGATTGCGAGTCGTAGGAGTTGAAGGCGACGGTGATCTGTTTCGCCGGATCCAGCTCGCTGCCGTCCTTGAGAATTCGCACAGGCACACGCTTTTCCCACACGACCTCGAAAGGCCAGAGGGTGCGATCCGAGGATATCTTGCGATCCTCCGCTAGGATTTCGAGCATCTGCGCCGGTGTGACGTTCGCGGTAATGAAAGTGTTTTCATATGGGAGGATCTCCCATGCATTGGCAACAGTGACCACGCCTGCGGGAATCTCCGGAGTGCCAAAGGTGCCGTGGAAGACGGCATCTACCGGAGTGCCGTTTCGTTTCAGTGCTGCGGAAAATGTTTTACAGAGGAAGCGGGCGAGTGCGCTGTCGCGGCGTTTTCCTTTGATCGGTTTTTCGAGAGTTGTGAGCTTGCGGGCGAGTTGCTCGGTTGCGGTTTTAAGATCCGGTTGGGAGAGGTTGATTACGCCGGGATCCAGTTCGATTTTGTCATTCATGTATGCCGTTTCGGCAGTTTTGGAGATGAGCTTGCGCGAGTTTAGGTCGAAGGTGAGATCTAGCTTCCCGCAGTTGATTCCGAAGTAGCTTGCTTGGGTGAAAAGAGTGTCGCCGATCTCCAGTGACGGGACGCGCACGTGGGTGTGGCCGGCTATGAACGCGTCCGCGCCGGGTGCTTTCATAATCGTCTCGCGCAGAGGGTTCGCGAAGTCGTCTTCTTTCTTGTGCCCGAAATGACCGAGCACGACGATGGCATCGGCCTTGGCAGATTTTGCTTGAGCGATGGATTTTTTCAAAGCTGGAACCGTTTCCTCTGGGAGGATGCCGCCGAGCGTTTCCGGCATCAGCCAGTAGGGGAGGCCAGGAGTGATGAGTCCGATGAGGGCGATCTTGAAACCACCGGCTTGCGCCATTTTCCATGGGATCACTTTTTCCGGCGCTCCGGTGAGGTTTGCCGTGAGGATGGATGTTTTTGAGTTACGGATATTGTTTTCCAAGACGCCTGGCCCCCAGTCGAAGTCGTGGTTGCCGAGCACCCATGCGTCGTATTCAAAGTTCCCGAGCAGATCCACGAATAGCTTCCCTTCATTGTGGTAACTCGCAGCTGTGCCTTGGTAGAGATCGCCGATATCGACTAGCAGCGAGTTCGGATTCTCCTTCCTCCATGCTCGGATCTGGGTTGCGCAGCGTGCAAAGCCACCGACGTCTGCCCTGCCGGAGTAAGTTTTCGTCGGCAGGATGTGGCCGTGTAGATCAGTTGTGTGGAGAATGGAAACTGTCCGATGGTCGGCGGATTTCCCCAGCCCAAGGGCACAACCTGCAGCCCAAGTCGAGGTCGATGCTAGGAAGCTGCGGCGTGACGTGATGACATGCATATCTGCTACACTAGAGTCGCTTACGGAAACGGCAATCCAAGAGGCGGGGGATTACGAACGGGACATTCAAGGGGTATCTGCGGTTAAAACTCTTTCATATTCAGGTTCTTAAACGGTAATTATTTTAGTTCTGGCTAATACCAGTAAAACCTGATAATCATATTAAACTAACTGATTATATGGCGACGAAATTAATTTTAGCGACAGTGATGCTGGTGGTGGCCGGATTTTGGAATTCTTGCAGGGTGAATGCCCCACTTGATCCTGTGACCATGAAACCTTCATGTGAACGTTGCCCGAAAAATTACTACCACGGCTATTCTTTTACTTGTAAGCTGTGCGGATACGGTGAGAAATCTCCCGACCGCTACGAGCTTGATACATGCTGCAAATGACCTGCCGATTCCGACCCTGCATCGACCTCCACGGAGGGAAGGTGAAACAGATCGTCGGTGGCAGCTTGCGCGATGACGGCTCCGCGCCCACCGAGAATTTCGTTTCCGAAAAGCCTCCTTCATGGTTCGCCGGGAAATTCCGCGATGATCATCTGACTGGCGGGCATGTAATCATGCTGGGGTCGGGAAATGACGATGCCGCACGCGACGCTCTCGGTGAATGGCCGGGCGGTATGCAGGTTGGTGGCGGAATCCGTGCCGGAAATGCAAGCCAGTGGCTGGATGCCGGGGCAAGCCATGTCATCGTCACCTCCGCGCTTTTCGATGCCGAAGGGAAATTTCTCCAAAATGCTCTCGATGCGATCGTCGCTGAAGTAGGAAAGGAAAAACTGGTAATCGACCTCTCCTGCCGCCGCACCGCAGGTGGCTGGACGGTGGCAATGAACCGCTGGCAGACCCTCACCGACCTCTCCGTTAGCCCCGAGACTCTCGATTCTCTTTTGCCTTACTGCGATGAATTCCTCATCCACGCCGCCGACGTCGAAGGACTCTGCGGCGGGATCGATACCGAGCTGGTTTCGCTGCTGGGTGCCTGGGGAAAATGCCCGGTCACCTATGCCGGTGGCGCCGCGACCTTTGAGGACGTGAAGCTCGTTGATGAAGCGGGCAGGGGACTCGTGGATGTGACCGTCGGCAGCGCGCTGGATCTCTTCGGCGGATCCGGGGTATGTTACGCGGAACTGGCATCCATGAGCCGGATTTGAGCCCGCACGTGGGAAAAATCGCGATGCGGGCTTGTCAACGGACGCTGGATTCCTAGTGTTTCTCCACTCCGCAGGCGATCGAATCGCCACCGGAGGTATTTTTTATGAACACACAAGCACTATCCACCGCCGCAACTGAAGCTCGTGGCCTCGCCATGGACGCCATCCACGCCTGTAATTCAGGTCATTTGGGTCTTCCACTCGGCTGCGCCGAAATCGGATCCGTCCTCTTCGGGGAAAGCATGAACTTTAATCCCGACGCCCCACGTTGGCTCAACCGTGACCGTTTCATCCTCTCCGCAGGCCACGGTTCCATGTTCCTCTACAGCTGGCTCCATCTCTCCGGATATAAGGTATCCAAGGACGACGTAGCCTCTTTCCGTAAACTCCACTCCATCACTCCAGGTCACCCAGAGTTTCATGAGACTCCGGGCGTAGAAGCCACCACCGGCCCACTCGGCCAAGGCATCGCAAACGCAGTCGGCTTCGCTCTCTCCGGGAAACGCGCTGCCGCGAAATTCAACACTGCTGACCACACTCTTTTCGACCACCACATCATCGCACTCCACGGCGACGGCTGCCTCCAGGAAGGTGTTGCCAAAGAAGCCATCGCCTTTGCAGGCCACAACGGCCTCGATAACCTCATCCTCATCTACGATAGCAACGACGTCACCCTCGACGCCATGGCTGATCTCACCCAGAGCGAGAACGCCAAGCTCTATTTCGAATCCCAAGGCTTTGACGCAGTGCAAATCGACGGAAACGACCTCGCAGCAGTCCAGAGCGCCGTCCAAGCCGCTAAGCAAACGGACAACGGCAAACCGAAGGTGATCATTGCTAAGACTCTCATCGGAAAAGGCATCCCGCAAGTTGCCGGAACTTCCAGCGCCCACGGCGAAGGCGGAGCGAAATTCATCGAAGAGGCTCGTGCCGGTCTCGGCCTTCCTGCAGACGAGAGTTTCTTCGTCTCCGAGGAAACCAAAACCTACTTCGCAGAACGCAATGCAGCCCAGGCAAAAACATTCTCCGAGTGGCAAGCCACCTATGATGCTTGGTCGAAAGCCAACCCTGAACTTTCGAAAGAACTTACCGAAGGTGTTGCAGCTACGGTTCCTACAGATCTCAGTGATAAGATCGCGACCTTCGCTGCAGACTACAAGGACGCCACCCGTGGTGCCGGTGCGAAGGTCATCAATGACCTGGCAAAAGCCATGCCCCAGTTCCTCACCGGTAGCGCCGATCTCTTCGGTTCCACTAAGAACTACCTCAAGGGCGAAGGCGATTTCTCCGCTAGCAACTCTCTGGGACGGAACATCTGGTTTGGCATCCGCGAGCACGCAATGGGCGCGATCTGCAATGGCATCGCCTACGACGGCCTTTTCCGCGCAAGCGGCGCGACCTTCTGCGTCTTCGCCGATTACGTCCGCCCGGCCATCCGTCTCGCCGCGCTTTCGAAAATCCCGACCACCTTCATCTTCACCCACGATTCCGTCGGTGTTGGCGAGGACGGCCCGACCCACCAACCGGTGGAAACGATCAGCGGCCTCCGCGTGATCCCTGGTCTCGATGTCATTCGCCCCGGCGATGCCGAGGAAACGGCCGGAGCCTACATCGCAGCTATGCAGCGCACCGATGGCCCGTCCGCCCTCATCTTCACCCGCCAGGCGATTCCTCTCATGAACGATCTCTCCGCCCAAGAGCGCCGCGATGGCGTTCTCCGTGGCGGCTACATCGCCGTGAAGGAAAAATCCGCCCTCACTACTATCCTCATCGGCACCGGTTCCGAGCTTCAGCATTGCGTTGAGGCCGCTAAGCAACTCGGTGACGGCGTCCGCGTCGTCTCCATGCCATGCGTCGAGCGCTTCGAGCGCCAGTCCACCGAATACAAGGAAAGCGTCCTTCCGAAAGCCTGCACCAAGCGGGTAGCCATCGAGGCCGGGGTCACGGACATCTGGTGGAAACACGTCGGCACCGAAGGCAAAGTCCTCGGCATCGACCGCTTCGGCATCAGCGCCCCCGGCAACACCGTCATGAAAGAACTCGGCATGACCGCCGAAGACGTAGTCGCCGCCGCGAAGTAACCCTCCTGGGATCCAACTCACAAACGCCCCTCCGGCCCCGCGCCGCAGGGGCGTTTTTACTATCCGGTAGGAGCCATCCGGCTCGGTCGCCAGGCTTCAGAAATTTGACTGCGCGAATTGTTGTAGTGTTCTGAAAGCTGCGAACTTCGCGTTCGCGGAGATGAAGAAGGGGAATATCTAGAGGGTGCGGTAGCTGGGGATTCCAGCCACGCATTGCTCCAACAGCGCACCCAGACCGGTGCTGCCTCCACGATTTCGAAGCTTCAATTAAACCCGAAGATCAGAGAGCGGGGGGACTAAAAATCAAACCGTTGGTTTTTTCCACTTTTCACATTCCTAGCTGCGGCTATCCTTGTGCCATGGAAAGAAGGAATTTCCTCAAGATTACCCTGCCCCTTGTGATTGCAGGTAGGGCGGGGGCGGCGCCGTCGGATGCGCCTGATCTTACCTTCGGAGTCACCGCCGATCCGCAGTACGCTGACGCCAATCCGGCGGGCACCCGGTTCTATCGAAACTCCCTCGAAAAGCTCGAACACGCCGTCGCGGATCTCAACACGAAACCGTTGGAGTTTACCGTCACACTCGGAGACCTCATCGACAGGGATTTCAAGAGTTTTTCCTCGGTGATGCCGATTTACGCGAAGCTCAAAGCTCCCCATTTCCCGATTTGCGGAAACCACGATTTCTCCGTCGCAGATGAGGACAAGGGCAAGGTTCTCGGCGCCATGGGCTTGGAAAAGGCGTATTACTCACAGATCATCAAGGGTTGGCGCTTCGTCTTCCTCGACGGCACCGACATCAGTACCTGGAGGTATCCGACTGCTGATCCCAGAACGGCGGAGGCAAGAGCGATGAAAGAGGAATTGGCCAAAAAGTATGACCGCGAGATGGCATCCTGGAACGCCGCCATCGGCGCGAAGCAGATGGAATGGCTGGAGAAGGAACTCGCCGCCGCAAAGACCGCAGGCCAGAGCGTCATCATTTTTAATCACTATCCCGTCATGCCTGCAGCGGACGGTCATAATCTTTGGAACGCGGAGGAACTCGTCGCCCTGATTGGGAAATATGACAACGTCGCCGCCTATATGAACGGCCACAAGCACTCCGGTAATTACACCAAGTTCGGCAACTGCCACTACGTCAATCTGAAGGGCATGGTCGAGACCGAGGCGAAGACCGCCTACGCCAGCGTCAAATGCTTCCCGGATCGCATTGAAATCGAGGGCATGGGCCTGGAGCCAGCTCGGAATCTGGAGACCTGAGCCCGGCGTGACTATGTCCGGCAACGACCACAACCCCATCCCCCCGCACTCATCGGAATGCCGAGGGCGGCTTGCCGAAGCGGGTGCTGAACGCTCCCGAGAAACTGTGGATGCCGCTGAAACCGACTTTCCGCGCGATGGTTTCGATCTTGTCTCCGGTTGAGGTGAGCATTCGCATCGCGAGTTGAAGTCGGACGAAGGTGAGGTGCCGCATCGGGCTGCGACCGAGTTCGCGGAGGCAGAGCCTGCGCAGGTGTTCCGTGCTCACGCAGGCGATGGTGGCGAGGGCTTCAAGCGTCCAGTCATGCGAGGGTTTGCGAGTGACTTCGTTCCAGAGCCGCCAGAGCCGGGCGTCGAGACCGGATGGTTCCGCGAAGCTCATCACATAGTGGTTCACGAGGGTGCACCACTGATGGAGGGCGGCGGGGGTGTTGCCGCCGGTGCATTCGCTGCGGAGGCCACGGATGGCATGGGCAAGGCAGTCAGCATCGTAGGATCCGATGACCGGGGAAACGGAGGATACGATGGGTTTGGCGTCGCGGGGTTCCTCGTAGCGGACCCATGCAAAGCTCCATGCCTTTCCTGGGACGCATTTCAGGGAGTTCATCACGAAGGGAGGGAGCAGGCATGCCTGGCCGCCGCGTATCGCCTTCCATGATCCGTCGACCATGATGACGCCTTCGCCTCCAAGGCAGGCGAGCATGAAGGTGCCTGATTGGTCGGTGCGGACGATCTCGTAAGGAGACTTTGCTTCCATGATGCCTGTGTGGCTGATGTTGCACCCGCCCAGCAAAGGGCACTCGGGCTCCTCGCTCAGCCAGCTGCGCTCACCGCCCCCGGGGCCGCACACAGCACGGAATTTCGTTCCTTTGCCAATGATCTCATGATCGGAGGTAGGCGGTTTGCTTTTCGTTTTCAATGGCTGGATGTGGATTTGACTTAAATTCTGGTGCAGGATTACCCCTTGGCTCAAGGGCAATCCGCAGTCACTTTCATTCCATGCCAAATCAATGGACCGGAAAAGGAAACCCGTATACCCGCACGGAAGTCATCGAGCGCCTCCAAGACACCTTGTCGAAAGGAACGGCGATCATCGCGGCAGGAGCCGGAGCGGGAATCAGCGCGAAATTCATCGAGAAGGGTGGAGCCGACCTAATCATCATCTACAACAGCGGACGCTTCCGCATGATGGGCCACGGCTCGACTGCCGGGCTGATGGCCTATGGCGATGCAAATGCGATCGCGATGGAGATCGGCGAGTATGAAGTGCTTCCGGTGGTTGAGGAAATTCCCGTGATCTGCGGGGTGCACGCTACCGACCCGCGCCGCCGCATGTGGCACTGGCTCGAAAAGGTGAAGGATATGGGATTCTCCGGGGTGAACAATTTCCCGACACACACGATTGTGGACGGCCATTTCCGGGGGGTGCTGGAAGAGACCGGGATGAGTGTGGAAAAGGAATACGAAATGGTCGGTATCGGCCGGAAGATGGATATGTTTTCCATCGTCTATGTCGCTTCGCCCGAGGAGGCAGTGAGAATGGCGGAGTCCGGTGCGGATGCGATCATCGCGCATGTGGGGACGACGGTCGGTGGCTCGATCGGGGTGAAGGATGCGGTGGTGAGCTGGGAGCACACGATCAAGCGGACCCAGGACATCATCGATGCGGCGAAGACCGTGCGTGACGATATTTTCTACCTCTGCCATGGCGGCCCGATCAACACCCCCGAGGATGCGGATCGTGTGATCCAAGCGACCGACTGCGTGGGCTTCGTCGGCGCCTCATCGCTGGAACGGATGGGTGTCGAGAAATCGCTGACCGATCTCACCCGCCAGTTTAAATCCATTTCACTGAAGAAGTGAGCGCAACAATCGCCGTCCTCGGAACCCTAGATTCGAAAGGTGCGGAACACGCCTTTGTCGCGGAGCTGATCCGCGGCCACGGCTGCAAGGCGTTGCTGATCGATGTCGGCACCGGCGGGGAACCGACCGTTGAGCCGGATTTCAGCAGATACGATGTCGCGGCGACCACGGGCGTGAACCTGGAGGGAATGATGGAGCGGAAGGACCGCGGCGAATGCGTCACGGCGATGTCGGAAGCAGCTCCGGTGTTCCTGTCGAAACTGCTGTCCGAAGGGAAAATTGACGGAGTGATCTCTCTCGGTGGGGGAGGTGGAACGGCGATCGCAACCGCCGGGATGAGGCCGTTGCCGATCGGTTTCCCCAAGCTAATGGTATCGACTCTCGCTGCCGGAAACACGGCGCCCTACCTTGGAACCAGCGATATTACCATGATGCCGAGCGTTGCGGATGTGGCCGGGCTGAACCGGCTCACCCGCACCATCCTGACGCGTGCCGCCGGTGCGATTTGCGGGATGGCGACGACGCAAGTGCATACCGAAGGGGCCAGCCCTCTGATCGTAGCATCGATGTTTGGCAATACCACCGAATGCCTCACCGAGGCGAAGCGAATCCTTGAGGAGAACGGCTACGAAGTCCTGATCTTTGCAGCGACCGGTGCCGGCGGGAAAGCGATGGAAGCTGTCATCGCCAGCGGCATGGCGGCGGGTGTGCTCGATCTCACGACAACGGAATGGGCGGACGAGCTTTGCGGAGGAGTTCTCGCGGCGGGTTCAGAGCGGATGGATGCTGCTGCCAAGGCGGGGATTCCCGTAGTCATCGCGCCAGGCTGCCTGGATATGGTGAACTTCGGCGAGCGCTCTTCGGTTCCTGCGAAGTACGAGGGACGTAGTTTCTATATCCACAATCCGCAGGTGACGCTGATGCGCACCACGCCCGATGAGTGCACAGAACTAGGTCGCATCATCGCGGAAAAGGCGAACGCCTGCGCCGGACGCTGCGCGATCATGATCCCTGCGAAGGCGATCAGCGTGATCAGCGCGGAAGGCCAGCCCTTCCACGATTCCTCCGCCGACGAAGCTCTTTTCTCCTCCATCCGTGCGCACGCGGAGGTTCCTGTCCTTGAATACGCCGAGGAAATCAACAGCCCAGAGTTCGCGCGAGCCTGTGCCAAACAACTGCTAACTTTGCTCAATACACCATCATGAAAAAATTCCTTATCCTCTGCCTGATCGGGCTGCAACTTGCACAGGCCGCCGAGCCGCTCCGCATCTTCATTCGCTCCGGCGCCAAGACCCATGGTCCCGGCTGCCATGACTACCCAGCTTTCCTCAGTGACTGGACAAAACTCCTCAACAAACGCGGTGCGAAAGCCACCGGCGGCGACGATTTTCCCACGGCGGAGCAACTTGCAGAAACTGACGTGGTCATCCTCCATGCATCGGAAGCCGGGAACATCAAAGGCAAGGAGCGCGAGAATTTCGAAGCATATCTCAAGCGGGGCGGCGGGGTTGTCGCGATCCACGGCGCCACGGTTTCCCGCGATGCGGATTGGTACAAGGCCGTGATCGGCGGTTCCTGGGAATTTGGGAAAACGAAATACCTGGAAGGTCACATGTCGCTCTACTTCACCGACCGAGAGAACCCCATCACCCGAGGCGCCTCGAACTTCGATCTCGAGGACGAGATTTATTACGACATGCAGATGATGCCGGAGGCGAAGATTCTCGCCGCCGCTTATACGCCGAAGCCGAAGGACGGCTCTTCCGGCAGGCGCAAGCCAGTCAACATTTACGACATCCAGCCGCAGATCTGGACTTATGAGACAGGCAAGCACCGCGCCTTCGCCTTTGTCCCGGGTCACGTGTATGCAAATTTCTCCCACATCTCGGTGCAGACGATACTCCTTCGCGGGATCGCATGGGCGGGGAAATCCGAGGATGTGGATGCATTGCTGGCCGATAGTGAAAAGGCCGAAAGTGATCTTCTCTACCCGGTTGGCGGCCCGACCCGCCCCGAGGAGGCCGCTGCGAAAATCGAGATGCACCCGGACTTCAAGCTCTCGCTGGTTGCCGCCGAGCCGCTCATCAACAAGGCGATGAATATCGACTGGGACGAGAAGGGCAGGATGTGGGTCGTCGAGACGCCCGAATACCCGAACGGACTGCGCAAGGCGAACACCGATGTTTGGAAGGACAGTGGATCGGTGAAGCCGGGTGATTACGACCGTGATCCGATCGACCAAATCAGCATTCTTTCCGATACCGACGGCGACGGGCGCATGGACAAGAAACATGTTTTTGCTGACAAGTTGGAGCTCGCCACCGGCTTCGTTTTTCACCGCAACGGGGTCATCGTTTCGGCCGCCCCCGATATCTGGTTCCTTGAGGACACGGACGGCGATGATGTGGCAGACAAGCGCACCAAGCTCTACACCGGTCTCGGCACTTTCGATACCCACGCGGTCATCAATAACCTCCGATGGGGTCTGGACGGATGGATCTACGCAACCCACGGATACTCAAGTGGAAAGGTCAAATGCCTGGGAGATGCGGCGAAACCTGAGGTGAAAATCGGCTCCGGCGTGATCCGTTTCAAATCCGACGGAACGGATATCGAGATGTATTCCAGCAAGGGTGGGAACACTTGGGGTCTCTGCATGACGTCCGACGGCCAGTGTTTCTGGACCCAGCCAACGAGCGGCACGATCCTCTTCCACACGGTGCTGCCCGAGCATGTCTTGGCGAAGGGAAAACTGCCCGGAACCAATGGCTTTCATGGAATGATCACGAGGCAGAAAACCTTTCCACTGATGGATTGGAAACAGGTCGCCTACAAGCAGATCGACTACGTCGGCTCCTACACGGCGGCCGCCGGATGTGCGATCTACGAGGGCGGCGGATGGCCGGAACGCTGGAACGGCAGCTACTTCGTCACAGAGCCGACGATCAACATAGTCAGCCACTATTTCATGAAGCCGGATGGGATCACCTACTCCGCCGCGAAGCAAGAGGGCAGGGAGGAAACTGAGTTTATGCGAAGCGGAGACCTGTGGTTCCGCCCCATCGAGACAAGGATTGGCCCCGACGGGGCGTTGTATGTGATCGATTTCTACAATCAGGCGGCCATCCACAACGATACCCGCGGCCCGCTCCACGGTCCTGCGAATGCTGCGGTTCGCCCGGATCGTGACCATTACTTCGGACGCATCTGGAAGGTTCAGCACAAGCAGGCGAAGACCGTTGCTGTTCCTGTGATCGATACCTCCAATGCGGAGTCTTTGGATGCCGCGCTACGAAGCTCCAACGCCCACACTCGAATGACGGCGATGCGGATGATGAGAGAGGCCGGGCAACTTCAGATCGCGAAGAACGGCTCTACCGCCCTGAAAACCTACGCAAAATTCAGCGGTGAGCAGGGCGTCGGATCGCTCGTATCGGAATTCGCGAAGGCGGATGACAATTGGACACGCTCCGCCCTTATCGCGGCCTCCAACGGCAGGGAAATGGAAGTTGTTTCCGTCGCGCTGGCCTCCCCGCAGGCGAAGAAACTCAAGCCACTTGTCGTGAGTATCCTCCCCGCTGTGCTGAGACCGGATCCTTCCGCCGCCGCCGGAACGCTCCTCGTCGCAGTCGCCAAAGCACCCCGGTCTGCGGACGAGATCAAGACGGCGATCCTTTCCTCTATCATCGCAAACAACCAGGCGCAGCCCGCGCTTGGCAAGGATGTCAGCGACTCCCTCCGTAGCCTGCTTGCTGATCCCTCGACCGCTTCGTTCGCCCTTCCGCTCATTGCCCGTTGGGATACCGAAGGGAAAATGGAAGCTGTTGTGCAAAAGCAGATTGATGCCCTCGCCGTGAAGGTCGAGGACTCCGCTGTGTCAATCCCGGTGAGAGTGGCCGCTGCTCGCGCTCTCATCGCCGTCGGCACGCAGAATTCGGTGGCTCCCGCGCTCTCGATTTTGCCGAACTCAAACGAGCCACGAGAACTCCAGCTCGCCATCGTTGAAATCATCGGCAGCAGCGGCTTCGCGAATCATTTGGTGATGCTCTTCAACGAAATCAGCCCAGGCATCCGCCCCGCTGCCTTCGATGAGATTGTGAAACGCCCCGCCGCAGCACTCGCTTTCCTCAAGGCGGTGGAGGAAGGCGATATCAAGGCTGCGAAAATCAGCCCCGGCGATGCGGCTCGCCTGCGAAGCCATCCCGACAAGGCGGTTACCGCCCGCGCTAACTCACTTCTCGACAAGCTCATGCCCGGCGAGAAGGAGAAGGCTGCGGTCATCGCAAAATTCCTTCCCCAGGTCGCCAAGCCGGGTGATGTCGCGAACGGCAAGATCATGTATGCCGCCGCCTGTGCAGTTTGCCACCGCTTCGGCGATGTCGGGAAGGCGGATGTCGGTCCCGCATTGACGGGAATGGGCAGCCACGGCGCGGAGCAACTCCTTGTCCACATCATCGATCCGAACCGGGAGGTTGACCCCAGTTTCTGGCAGTGGAATATCACCACCAAGAAGGGTGATACGCTCGCCGGTATCATCACCAGCGAGAACAGGGCTGGCCTGACACTACGCAATCAGGGGGGCGATACGGAGATCCGCAGGGCGGACATCGCATCGCGAGTGAACACCCGCCGCAGCCTGATGCCGGAGGGATTCGACGGGCTCGGCCCGGAGGTCATCCGCGATATTCTCGCCTACATGTCCGCCACCGATGCGGAAGCCGGCGAACGGCTGAAGAAGCTGCCGCCCGGAAGCACTTCTGCAACCGGCCAGCGCTTCGCAGAGCCCCGCAAGCGAGGCGGCCTCCGGGTGCTCATTGTCGGTGCTGGAAGCTCCCACAATTTCCCAAGGGACTTCATTTTTACGGATAGGGAAACGCTCTCCGCGATTGATCGCGCGGATGTCATCGGCACGATGAATCTAGCCGAGGCGCTCGCCGCCATGCCGAAGGCTGACGTGCTGGTTTTCTCCGGCAACCACGGCCAATGGGGTAGCGCAGAATTCCAGAAAGCACTCCATGATTTCGCCGACGCGGGCAAGGGGATACTCCTGCTCCACGCTGCGACATGGCAGCATCCATGGAAGGGATACAACAAGCGTTTCGTCTCCGGAGGCACGCGGGGTCACGGCCGTGGTGCCGTGGCGGCGGAGTCCACCCGACCGGGCAAGCATGCCATCCTCAAGGGCGTTCCGAAGTCATTCACCATCGCGGACGAGAGCTATCACTTTACGTTCTCCGAAGGCGCAAAAAGCACCGTGCTCGTCGAGAACAAGCCGGATGGGAATAGTCCTGATTCACATCCGGCACTTTGGATCGTGAAAGATCCAAAGGCGCGCATCGTCGCCTACACCCACGGCCACGACGACAAATCCCATGCGAATCCCGCCTACAAAACTATCATCACCAATGCGGTTCGCTGGCTAGCGGCGGGCGAATGATTGGATAGGAACCGCGATTTAGAAATCGCGACTACAACCGCTACCGGAGCCACAGAACGATTCGCCATACAGGTCGCGATTTCCAAATCGCGGTTCCTTTCCTCGCAACAAATATCTTCTAACAAAAATATTTATCCACGAAGAAGGCGCACCCTAGGACACCACGGACGGCCGCCTCCACACTTGGCATTCCAAGCCCGGCCTCACCCCCCCACTAGAGCCATGGAAAAGCATCTTGGCAGGGATGTGAAAAGGTAAGGTTTGAGGCCCCAAGGAGGGGCGTCTCTGTGAGCGCCCGATAAGAATCGAGGAAATATACTGGTGCGCATTGTGATTTGTGATTTGTGATTTGTGATTTGTGATTTGGAGCTTCCGGAAACGGCGGAATTTCAGCTTTGAATTTTAGGTCTTCCTCGCTGCAGGCGAG
>CAJJBR010000079.1 GCA_905182475.1 Akkermansiaceae bacterium
GGTTCTGGGTTCTGGGTTCTGGGTTCTGAGTCTTTTTTGAGGTTTAGAGTTTAGAATTTAAAGTTTCACGGCCAGGGGTGGCGGGGGTAGCGGCCGGCAAGTTCTTTTTTCATCTGGGGGTAGCCGTTTTGCCAGAAGTTGGGGATGTCCTTGGTCATTTGCCAAGGGCGGCTGTTGGGGGCTAGGATGTGGACTAGGAGGGGGATGCGGCCGGAGGCTATGGTGGGGGTGGTGTTCGTGCCGACGAGCTGGATGAGCTTTGCGGAGAAGAAAGGATCGTTCTCCGGGCTGTAGGTGATTTTTGCGGAGTGGCCGGAGGCGAGGCGGATGCGCTCGGGGCAATGAGTATCTAGTAGGTGGCGCTGGTGGGAGGAGAGCCAGTCGTTGAGGACAGGCCAGACTTGGGCGTTTTTGATTTCCTTGTAGCTGACGGCGCCGTGGCAGATCTGGGAAACGGCGGTGATGCGGTCTTCCTCTGTCCAGGTGGGAAGACCGAGATCGGGCATCCATTTGGAAATGCAGGCGAGGCGGTGGGTGAATTGTTCGACCTGCGAGTCCCAGTTTTTTAGGATGAGTTCGCCTGAGAGGGCGCGCTTTGCGAGGATTTCGGCGGCGGCGTCTAGCAGGACGTTTTGGTCGGTCTCTTTACTTTCGAGGACAAGGTCTCGGAACTTTTTTTGTTTCAGGCAGGTGACTCTTCTACGGGATTCATCGTAGTTTGCGCCGTCTATGGTTTCGATTTCGTCTGGGAAAAGTTCTTCTAGCCATGCGAGTTCAATGGCGGTTGCAAGGCGCAGTCGCGTGGTGGTTTCGCGGGCTTCGATTTCTATGATCTCGCATGCGACGAATGCGGCGGCATGTTTGACACAGGATTCGGGGTCGAGGCTGCCACGCCTGCTTCCTACAAGGCGGCAGGAGAGGGTTCCTTGTCCGAGGCGGATGGCGAGTTGGTCGGAGAAGGCGGAGAGGATGGATTTTGCGACGGCTTCCCGGTTTGAGTGGAAGTCGATGGTACGTGATGCAGACTTTGGGAAAAGGTGCAGAAGTCTTTGGAAGATCTGGGCGGTGTCTCTTGTCCCCCTTGCGTGAATGCCGAGTGGGGCAAGGCGGCGGGGATCGAATTTCATCGCATCGGCGGATTCAAAGGCACGGAACTCGCCTGCGAAATCGGAGGGGTCGTCGGGAAAAATGAAGTCCTTTCTACCGGTGGCGGATTTGCCTTTTACGAAAATACCTTCGCCTTGGACGGCTGCGGCTATGAAGGCAGTTTCGGCAAAACAACCGTGGTGGAGTCCCGCGATGAGGAGGCGTGCGAAGCGTGGTTCGAGGGGAAGGTTTGCCATTTCCATACCGGTTTTCGTGATGTTTCCGGCTGGGTCGATGGCGTGGAGATTGTGAAGGAGGTGCTCGGCTTTTTCGAGGGAAGTTTCGGTAGGTGCGTCGAGCCAACGGAAGTTGCGCGGGTCGTCGGTTCCCGATGCTTTGAGCATGAGGGTGGCCTCGGAGAGATCGATGCGGTGGACTTCTGGTGGCTCGAATTCTTCGCGGCGGGAATGATCGTTGGTTGACCAAAGGCGGAGGCAGCGGCCCGCGGCGGTGCGGCCTGCGCGACCGGCACGCTGGTCGGCGGCGGCGCGGGAAATTTTTCGGATGAGGAGGGTGTTGATGCTTCGGCGTGGATCGAAGGCGGAGGATCGTGCGATGCCAGAATCAATGACGGTGCGGATACCGGGGATGGTCAGGGAGGTTTCTGCGACGTTGGTGGAAACGATGATTTTTGGAGTGTCGGATGTGCGAATTGCTTTTTCCTGATCGGCGGGGGGGAGGGACGAGTAGAGGGGAAAGATGTCGTAGGTTTTGGCGGCGGAGAGGTTTTCCAGAAGCTCAATGGTGCGGCGGATTTCGTGGGTGCCGGGGAGGAAAATCAGGATGTTTCCGGGATCGGGGAGCGTGAGGGCTTCACGGGTTAGGGCGGTGACTTGCTCCCAGATGGGGGTTTCGCGTTGCGGGCCTGCCTGGCGGTGGTTCTGTGGAAGTCGATGCGGGCGGTGGAAGATTTCCACGGGAAAGGTGCGGCCACCGGCTTCGAGCTTTTTCACGGGTGCCATGAAGTCGGCCAGCGAACCCGTCTCCAAGGTGGCGGACATGACGACAACGCGGAGGTCGGGTCGGTTGTTTTCCTGAAGATCGAGGCAGCGGCCCAGGGCGATATCCACGGCGAGGCGGCGTTCGTGAAATTCGTCGAAGATGACTGCGGAGATTCCATCGAGGGTGGGATTCTCGTGGAGGATGCGTTGGAAGACTCCGTCGGTGAGGTAGAGGATTTTGGTTTTATCTGAGTATTTCGTATCGAAGCGGACGGCGTATCCGACTTCTTGGCCGAGATTGGTTTTGCGGTTTTTCGCGACGAAGCCGGCGAGAAGCCGGGCTGCCATGCGGCGTGGTTCGATGACAATGACGCGGCCTTCAATTTCCGGAAGATCGGCCAGCATGCCGGGGACTTCAGTGGATTTCCCCGAGCCGGTGGGGGCAGTGAGGAGGGTGCGAGATTTGACTGGGATGGCGGCGGACTTTTTTAGGTCGGCCGCGATTTCGTGGATCGGGAGCATGTTCCGGTCGTTCAGGAATCCTCCGGCTTTTTGGTGCCAGCGGATTCGGCCGCTTGGTCTTCAGGTGGGGGAGAAACGATTTCCACTGGGGCACCGTTCGGGGCGTAGGGCAAGCGTGACGTGGCGAGCCAATCACCGGGATTGAGATCGTTGCGGACAATAATGACTTCGGTGTTCGACCAGACCGGGACGATGTCCTGTTTAAGAATTTTCGGTTCATCCTTATCGACCAGGAAAATACGGTTCAGTCCGCGCATTGCGGTACGTGGGATGATGTAGACGTCATCAAGGGTGATGCCGGAGATGGAAGCCCTGAGGGGCTGTCCGATGCGCAGCCCGGGAAGATCGGATTTGAGATGGAAGGGGTCTTCGATGAGTGCGATGGCGAAAAGTTCACGAGAGGTGGGATCCAGGGTGCCTTCGGTGCGGACGATGCTAGCTTTCCACTGATGTTGAGTCGGCTGGTTGGGATCGATAAGGGCATCCGTCAGGATGACCTCTACCGGCTCGTCATCTACTGAAGACGGAAGGGAAACGAAGGGGAGCTGGGATGGCGCGAGAGGGAGGCGGATCTCCGCAGTGGCGGTTCCAAAAATTTTACCGAGGGGTGTGGTTGCTCCTACTGCCTGGCCGACTCCGACAAGGCGCTTGTCGACTCGTCCGTCGAAAGGTGCGCGAACCTGAGCGCGGCTTAGATTGCGCTTGGATTGTTCGAGTTCGGCCTGCGCGGCATTGACGTTTGCTTCGGCTTCACGGAGTTGGGGGACGCGGAGAACGAGAGGCGAAGGTTCCTCTTTATAGCCGATATCCTGCCAGTTGAGTTTTGCCTGTTTGGCGCGCGCCTGTTCCTGAATCAGGGCTGCTTCGGCGCGTGCGAGGCGGGATTTGGATGCGAAGACGGATGTTTTAAGATCGGCGGGATCCAGTTCGAGGAGGATTTCACCTTCTTTGAAAAATGCTCCGTCTTCGAACGCCGGGTTGATCTTGCGAACGCTGCCGGAGACGAGAGGAGTGATGGTTGTAGTCTGTTGCGATTGCACAGTGCCCTGGCTATCAAGGAAAATCTTGTAAGCTGTAGGGTTGAGGACGGCTTTTTCCGTCTTCAGGAACTTTGGTCCGTGGTGTTGCGGTTTCGGTGCCTCTTCCGGGACGCCTAGGACTTTCCACGCGACAAAACCGCCTGCGAGAATCAGGACGGGTATTGCAGCGCGGAGTAGGATCTTCATCGGGTGTGGGAATATCGTATAGAAACGGTTGTTTTCCAACTACGTATTTTGGAAACGCGATCTTGCAGTTGCTCGGAAGAAAAGGCGTCGGGTGGCGGCTGGGACGTGCAGGGCTTATTCTGTATGTTCAAGCGATTTGCGGACGTAATTAGATTTCGATGGTAGGGGGAGAAGGTCGAAGGACATCAGATTCCGTTGATCCGGGGTGAGTTGAATGGCGGACAGAGAGAGGTTGACTACACTCCGTTCCGTCCAAGCGGTTTGTGGAATCCTCCTCCGGATTCCAGATGGGAGAAGGATCGCAATGGCGATCTCTGCGTTGACTACGCTTCATTGCATTACGCTCCGTCTCTGCGGGGTGCGCTACGCGGTAGGAATGATTTGCTCGCTGGGGCTTACCTTGCAGTCAAACCCGTTTCCTTCGCTGCGCTGCGGAAAGGGGTTCTCATCCCTCTCTGGGCTGAATGGTCGTTCGGCTTTGAACGAGGGAAAACGTTTTCCATTTATCAAACGATGAATGGCGGACAGAGAGGGATTCGAACCCTCGGTGACATTGCTGCCACACACGCTTTCCAAGCGTGCTCATTCGACCACTCTGACATCTGTCCTTGGAGGGCGGGACGCTATGGGCGAGGACGCAGGTGAGCAAGCTCATTTTTTGAGTAAAATGAAATTATTTCACACTACCAGGTATTGAGGCCGGTAATTTGGTCGAGTCCGTGCATGATATTGAAGCTTTGGACGGCTTGGCCGCCGGCTCCTTTTCCGAGGTTGTCCTCGGCGGACATGAGGATCACGCGGTTGGTGCGCGGGTCGGTTTCGTAGCCGATATCGATGAAGTTGGTGCGGGTGACTTGCTTGGTGTCAGCGGGCTTCCCTCTGCCGAGAAGACGGACGAATGCGGCATCGGAGTAAGCTTTTTCCAAGGCGGCTCCAATTTGTTCGGGGGTGACACCTTCGCGGAGTTTCGCGGTGGTAGTGGTGGCGATGCCTGAGTTTACCGGGATGAGATGGGGTAGAAAGGAGATGGTGACTTTTTCCCCTGCTGCAATGCCGAGTTCCTGCTCAATCTCGGAAAGGTGGCGGTGTTTCGGGACTCCGTAGGCACGTGCGGATTCGTTGCACTCGCAGAAGAGAAGCGAGAGATCCGCCTTGCGCCCCGCGCCAGAGACCCCGCTCATGGAGTTTGCGACTATGGTGGTGTGGTCGATGAGGTTTTCCCTCACAAGTGGAAGCAGGGGCAGGATGATGCTGGTGGGGTAGCAGCCGGGGGAAGCGACGAGCTTCGCGTTCTTGATTTCATCGGCGCGGATTTCCGGAAGACCGTAAACGGCATTTTCCAAGAGGTCGGTGGCAGGATGCGGTTGGCCGTAGAATTCCTCGTAAACTTCCGGTGAGCTGAGGCGGAAATCTGCGCTGAGGTCGATGACCTTGATGTTGCGCTCGAGCATAGCGCGTGCGATTTCTGCAGCGACACCGTGCGGAAGGGCAAGGAAAGCAACTTCCGCCCCGGTGGAGGCAATGTGGTCGGGATCGGGTTCGCAAAAGGCGAGTCCTGCGGAGCGCGCTTTGGTGAAACGGGGGAAGACCTGGTCGAGGCGTTTACCGGCCTCCGCGCGGGAGGTTGCGGCGACAAGATCGACGGCGGGATGTGTGAGGAGGATGCGGAGCAGTTCCATGCCGGTGTATCCGCTGGCTCCGACGATAGCTGTTTTAATTCGTTTCACGGGGAATTACATCCCACGATTTTCGGTGCTTGCCAACTCGCGAATCGGCTGCTTTTTTATTTATCCGTTGGTTAAACGGGCTATGGCGCAGTCTGGTAGCGCGCTACACTGGGGGTGTAGAGGCCGTGGGTTCGAGTCCCGCTAGCCCGACCAGTCGGTAAACTTTAAACTTTAAATTTTAAATCTCAAGGAAGACGAAGACTTGGGTTGATTGGTTCCTCGGATGTTTAATATCGTTTTGCTTGAGCCTGAAATTCCGCATAATGCTGGGGCTGCTGGGCGTTTGGCGCTGGCTACTGGTTCCTCCCTCCATCTTGTGAAGCCGTTGGGGTTCTCTCTGGAGGATAAGTATGTGAAGCGGACGGGGCTCGATTACTGGCATGATGTGGATCTGCACGTTTGGGAAAATTTCTCCGAACTCCAAGCGGCGATGGAGGGAAAGGGCTTTTGGTATCTTTCTACGAAAGCGACCAGTTCACCATGGGATGTGAAGTTCGCGCCGGGTGATTGTCTTGTTTTCGGAAGGGAAACCAAAGGTCTGCCGGAAGATATGGTTGCTTCGGCAGGAGGAAGTGCGCTGAGGATTCCGATGCAACCCGGTGGGACGCGTAGCCTGAATCTGTCCACAGCCGTGGCCATTGTTCTCTACGAGGCGGTGAGGCAGCAGTCACCATCGTGGTGAATTTAACGGCACTCACCAGCCTTCGGCTAATCCGAAGGTCTTGGATTTCTGATCATTCACCGATGGTGACCTGATCAATCGAAGTGACCTTTACGTAGTGCGATTTATTCAGGGACTCGATGAAAATAGTTCCATTTACGGTTACCGCTTTTCCAATGATTTTTTTGAATTTATCCAACTCGTATTCGCCTTTGTAATCCCTCTGGTGGAGTAGTGCGTTTGTCAGGCTGCGATCGTAAGGATCGGAAAAATTTAGATAGATCGTTTTTCCTGAACCCGAGGTGCGGACGCTGAGAATTGTGCCCTTGAGTATGGCTTGGTCACCGGATTTGAAAGTCCTGACGAGTTCAATCTGATCCGGCGTAATGAACCCGCCGCGCTCATCGAAAATTTTCTTCTGTGCTTCGACTCGCTCATTTTGTTTGGAGAGTTCTTCGGTCTCTTTCTTGCCTCTTTCATCTGCGTCCTTCCTAAGTTTTTCTGCAAGGGCGTTCACTCTGCTGGTCGCGTCATCCTTCGGTTTCGGAGCGGCGGTTAGAGATGATTTTGAAGTTTTTTTTGGTTCATCTACTTGCGTTGTGGAAGGTCGTCCCGGTGCTGTATCTACGATGACTTGGGAGATTTCTTGTTCCGTGTATTCAGCCGCAATCTCAGGAGCTTTCGCGGTCTTGTGGAGGTAGAATAGCGAAGCCCCGATCACGAGCAATACGACTCCGGCAGTTGCTAGTAAAGGCGTCTTGGAAGAGGTTTCCTTGAGTTTTGGCGCGGCAGGGCGTCTCGCCTGTTGGACGAGTGCTTCCTCTGCTGCTGGTGGTTCATTTCCGGTGGAGGCGGAGAGTGATTCAAGGGCTTCGTGTAGTCTGGCGTCCGGGTTGTTCCTAAGCCATTTCAGCCAACCTCCCAGGCCGTATCCCGCTTGATCACTAACGATTTTTTTGTTCCATCCGGTTAGCTCATCTCCGAGTTCGACGATCGAAGAAAGTTTGCGCGATTGGATATCGGCACCGAGCCATTTGAAGGGAGAAATCCAGAACGTGAAACCGCGCCCGCTCTCCTGCGTGCCGACTACGATAGATTCGATTTCGGTCTCGACCCATACGGCTTCTTCGCCCAGCACGTGGGAGAGTATAATGGACGTTTCCAACGCGATCCGCAGAACGTCGATCACCAGGGCAGGTTCCATGGTTTCATCTGCGAGTATCGTCTTCAGGGAAATTCCATCCACCCATTCGGTCACGAGATAGGGGATAGCATCGATTGGGTCGATGTCTCCGATGATAATCGATCTTAAAGAAACGTGTTCGAGCTCAGAGAGCCGCTTTGCAGCGATTTCAAAAGCAATGGCCTCTTCCTTTTCCAGGCCTCCCCCGTTCTGGCCGAAGGGGAAGAAACGGCGTATCGAAACCTTCCGTCCAAGAACAGAATCCTGCGCGACATACACGATCCCATTCTTGTCTTGGGTGACGATGTCTCTGAGTTCGAACCGTTCCATTTTCACGCGCAATGATATCTGAATATGAGCAGTGTCCAAGCTGGAAGAATCCTAGCGGAGAGGTAGTTTCAGTAGCATCGATTTTGGGAATTCCGAAGGCTGGTGGAAATCGGGTTTTTCGCCGGGTAACTTTGCAGCAGTGTGGAAAGTTTGCGCCGGTGAATTCAGGATGAAAGTAGTGTTAATCGGACTTCCCATGCCGAAACAGATGTGTTCGCCAAGAAACTCCAGCGGAATGGAAAGGGCGGCCACCCATGTAGTGGGATCGGTTGCATCGGCATATGCTTTCATATGGCATTCGAAATCCGGTTGGACTTCGGAAAGTTGGCGTTGCGAAGAGAATTTTGCGGCCCACCAGGCACCGTTCGGAGCCAAGTTGAACTCCAAATAGGATTTCCCCTTGGGATCGGCGATAAACAATTCTGCGACATCGTGTTTCCAGAGATCTGGTGTGAAGCGACCGGGAATTGCATCCGGGAGGACGGAGGCGGGAGCCTGTCTGGTCGCGATAAACCAAAGATGCTTTGAATCCGAAGCCAGCGAGAATGCGAGGGGTGGCGTCAAGGTCTTTCCGAACCAGTCCGAGGTGATCCCAAGAAGGGGAACATCGAGCTCACCCCAGGCGAGCGGGCTGCTTGAATTGAAGATTTGCATAAAGTTGTTTGAAATGTGGATTTTAGTGAAAAGCGCGCCGTCAAACGTCCGTATAAGAAAAATAGGTTTTTCGGATATTTTCATGGTCGCATGGATCCGGACCTGCTTAGGTAATTACGAATTTTTGACCAAATGGCACGTTCACGCTCAGGATATTACAACGCAATTGAATACATAGGCCCGCGCCCGCGCAAACCAAAGAAACCAAATTTCTTCGGAGGTTGGGTGATTGTGGCAATTACGCTCATTGCCGGAATGTTCTTTGTGAAGCCTTGGATTGGCAACGTTCTTGCCGCTCAAAAGGGGCCATCCGAAGCACAGACTGAGTTGATTGCCAGTAGCTTGGTGGCTTCTGGGAAACCGGGCGATAAACTAGCTGCGGAGGCTCTGAGATACTCGAATCTAGCGATAACCTACGATCCGGCGTATTTTAAAATTGATTATCCGGACGGTGACGTTCCACTAGCAAAAGGGGTAGCCGCTGACCTTGTGGTTCGCTGCTACCGGAAGATCGGAATCGATCTTCAGGCTGAAATCCATGAGGACATGAAAGCGAACTATCGACTCTACCCACAGCTTTGGGGATCTAATTCAATCGATCCGAACATCGACCATCGTCGCGTGCCGAATCTTCAGAGATTTTTCAGCCGTAAGGGTGAGACAATCAAGAACAGCCGCGATGCATCGACTTTTGAAACGGGTGACGTGATCTTGTGGGCGCTCTCGAATGCTGAAACCCATATCGGAATCGTAGTTCCAGGACCCGATGGCGAAGGCGGTGCTCCTTGGGTGGTTCACCATCCTGCGGGTGGTGGTGTGAAATGGGAAAACGCTATTTTCGACTATCAAATTCTCGAACACTTCCGCTATCCTGCCGAGTAAGTTTCCGCTGCGCGGGTTCAGAATGGGGTTGGTATCTCGGTAATTGTGTGGTCTTTTCCGCGCGGAACCGAGTCTAAGCGATGTCAACCTGGCGACCTATTGAGAAAACCCCACTTTGGAAGCGTTGTCTTCCTGCGTGGTTACACGGGCCTGTGGTCTTGCTTTTTCAAGCTTCGATTGTGGCTGCCGTGATCATGCTGGGTATCGCGTTCTTCTATTTTCTAGTGGCCTCGAAGTTCGATCTAGATGAGGTCTCGAAGATTCCGAGGGAAACGGTATTTTACGACCGGGATGGGATAGAGATGACGGCTCCGGGAGTCGGTGGCCGGAAAACGGTGAAGCGCGAGGAGATCCCGGACTTTATGGTGGAGGCTCTTGCTGCAAGGGAAGATGCCCGTTTTTTTGAACACGGGGGGGTGGATTTTCGTGGTCTTGCACGGGCGATGGTGAGGAATGTAAAGGATAGGGATTTCACCCAGGGAGCATCGACTCTGACTATGCAGCTCGCGCGAAATACTTACGATATGCGGGCGAAATCCCTGCACCGAAAGGCGGTGGAAATTGCTCTGACGATGAGGATCGAGTCGCGTTATTCGAAGGATGAAATCCTGACGAACTACCTGAACCGCATCTACTTCGGCTCCGGTGCATACGGTGTGGAGCAGGCGGCCAGAATCTATTTTGGAAAAACAACCTCGCAGCTTCATCCGGGAGAATGCGCGATGCTGGTGGGGATTATTCGCGGGCCGCATATTTATTCACCACTTCGGAATTTTTCTGCCGCAGAGGAGCAGCGCGGTCAAGTGCTGGCTCGGATGGTAGATGCGGGATTTGTCACCAGTGAGCGGGCGATTGCGGTCGAGAATCTCGCGATTCGGCTTTCGAAGGACGAAGAGGCAGAAAGCCGTCAGTCGTATGCGTTGAGGCAGGTTCAAAACGAATTTGAGAGAATTCTGGAGAAGGAAAATATCTTGCTGGGAGGCTTGCAGGTAACGACTACGCTTGATGTGGGTTGGCAGGGGAGGCTTGAGTCGGAACTCACCCGTGCGGTGGTAGCGCTCGAGGAAGAAGGCGAATGGGAGCATTCACGCCACCGCGATTTTGTGCCCGGTGGGCCGACGGATTATCTTCAATACGCAGCCGTGACGACGGAAACGAAAACTGGAGCGGTTCTGGCTCTGGTAGGAGGAAGGGACTATTCCCATTCTGCATACGACAGGACACGGTCAAAGCGCGATCTCGGTTCTGCTTTTGAGCCCTTCGTCGCAGCAGCAGCTGCGGAGCGGGGGAAGCTGGTTCTTCCCGGCAAACCCATCCAGACGGGCCGGCAGATTGGGCCTGCCGAAGTAGAACGCTTGGCAAAGAGGTGCGGGATTACTGGACCCTTTCTAACGACCGAAGATCTCTATCGTGGAGCCGTCGCTGCAACTCCAATGGAAATGTCGGTCGGCTTTGCTACTCTGGGAAATGAAGGAAAGAAGCCGAAGCCCTTTTTCATTAGTCAGATCAAGAATGCCGAAGGAGAGGCGATCTACACTGCCAATCCGAAGTCCGTAGCTGCGCTGAGTGAACCGGCAGCTGAAGAGGCTGTAAGCGTTTTAAAAAACCGCTCTGGAACACGATGTTTTACCGGTGCTACCGCTTCCGAGCGTGATGCTTGGACGCTGCGCCTTGGTCCCAGCGGATCGACCGCAATCTGGATTGGCTTCGATGTGCCGAAGAAAATAGCCAAAGAGGTGCGGCTCAACGCTTTGCTCGATGAATTTGTAGAGCGCTTGGGGAACTGAGTGCAACCGCAGGCTACCGACAACTCACCGGAGTTATTGCTCCTCTGGCAGGATTTCGTCCAAGAGACGTTCGATTCCATTTTCAGCTTGCTCGGATCGTGGGTGGATCTGCCTTGCCTTGAGATACCAGGTGAGTGATGAGCCGGTTTGCTTGGGGGTGCGGCTTTCGAACTGGCGTGCCTTGTCGAGTGCGAGGGTGAAGTCCGCAACTTTTGGAGCTAGAAGCTCCATTTCACGGCCAAGTTTCGGATCATCTGGGAATTGCTCACGGATTTCTGCGAGTTGCTCCCATGCTCCGTAGTTTTGGCCGATTCGTGAAAATTCACTGGCCTTGCCAATGGCTGCCTCGATTTTCCGGAGGCTCTCCATGATTTGCCTGAAGGCGTCTTCGCGGTTTGCATCACCTTGGATGGCCGGGACGAATTCATACTGGCGTTTTGCGATTTCGCGATAGTTACCTTCGGAAAGGAGACGGTCGAAATCGTTGCGGGCGGTGGCAACTCCGCCGGAGTTGTTCACGAGGATGCGGAATTCTTCGAGTTTCGGGTTGGTCGGCCAGATCTCGGTGGCCTGTTTGATTTTCTCCGCCGCCTTGTCGGAATTTCGGCTGATGAGATGGGCTTTCGCTTCCTCGACCGCAAGATCCGAGGCGAGCGTGTAGGCGGCGATGGCGGAATCGACCTTGGAGGATGGGAAATCCTTCGCGGCGGCCTTAAGGTTAGCTGCGAGTTCCTTACATTTTACGTAATCTCTTGCCTGGAGGGTTCCATAGAGTTCATGGAGATCCCGGACGTATAGGGCGACCCGGCGCTTCTTCTCAAGTGACAGGGTTGCGACCGGCGCAAGGTATTCGCCGAGTGCGTAGGCTTCCATTAGGCGTTGGGAGGCCGAGTGGAGTTCGTCGCGCGAGAGCATCAGATCGAATGCTTCGATGTATTTTGCGACTTCGCGGATGGCCTCGTTGGAGAGGGAGTCGAGCGAGGCTACGGTCGGGGAGATCCCCAGGGATTGGGAAAACATTTTCGATACGTCCGAGCCCTTGTCGACGCGGAGTGTGGAGTCCCCGTCTTTCCAGACCTGGTTGTAGAAGCGTGCGGCCATGAGGACGTGCTCGTAGCGGCGCTGCGCGAACCACTGAACCATAGAGACTTGGTATTGTGCCTTGGTTTGGATCGTCTGTGCCTCGGTGCGTATTCTGTTCTCCTTCTTCATTATCTCAATCTCGGCAATGCGGCGCAGTGTGTCGGCGTATTTGAGTGAGTTTGTGCCAGCTCCCGGACCAGCCCGATCCGTTCCGGTGCCGCCCTTAGCCTCTGCGCTGGCAGGTTTGCCTGCGTCGAGGCTGTTGGAGCGGTCATGGCGTGCATCCCAATCGGCCTTACGGGCAATCGCCTTTTTCTCCTTCTCCATCGATTTGTTCAGATCGCTGAGTGCTGAGACGTCATTTTTTGCGAGCAATGCCATGTAGATCGATTCGGCAAGGGACATGCAGAGATTCGCATCGCCGGGATATGCCGAAGCTCGTGGCAGGAGCTGGAAGGCGCCCTTGAGATTGGGACCGCCGCTGCGGAAAGGGGAGATGGTTGCGAGGATTTCGGCGACGTTCTTGCGATACTCTGCGGCGTCCTCATCGGTCTCTGGCGGTTGGCTGAGGTATTTTTCGAAACGTGCCTTGAGCAGGCGGTTGTCTCCCAATGGGATTGCGACGCCGCCCACGGAGATGGTCTCCGCCGAGGGGTCGAGCATTGGGATTTCCTGGCCGAGCGGTGAGCCGGCGGGTTGCTTCTTGGGTGGCGGGCTGTTGTCGGTGGGCACGGCGGGCGCAGGTGTGCCGCCGCCTTGGGGTGGTGTGTAAACCTGGGCATTTGCTGTGCAGGCCAGTGCTAGTAGCAAGAGAGTGGGTTTCATGGCGATTGGAGTGGTTGGGAAATTAGAGCCGGTTGACTGCGGTTACAACAGGGATGCCGCCTTGTTCGAAGCGGACTTTGAAGGCGTAGCGTTGCTCGCGCTCAATGTTTACGTTGTTAAAATCGGAGGGGATTTTCACCGGGATAATCTCGTCGCCGGAATTCGATTTGACCCGGACACTGACGACAGAAGCAGAGTTGCTGGCGCGGAAGAAACGCTCGTCGATTGTTCCTTCGATGACGTATTCGTTATTCCTAAGGCTGTTTCCGTTGTCGAGGAGGTCTTGGACAATAAGTGGGTTCACGTCGGAAAATGAGGCCGATTTTTTCGTGAGGAGGTTTTTTCCAGCGAAGACAGCAACGGCGACTGCTACGGCAATTCCGATAATGATTGTTGGATTTGTGCTGGAGCTAGCGCGTCTGGCCATAAGTTGTTCGTGTTTTGGGTTGGCTAAATGTGCCGTAGATAAAGGATTTGAAAAGGTTATTCACAGGTTGTTCACAGGTTGT
>CAJJBR010000080.1 GCA_905182475.1 Akkermansiaceae bacterium
CGTGGCGTGACATGGGGCGATGAGTGAAGTTGGAGCCTAATATCGGGTATTTGGGACTGCAAGGGATTTACTTTTTACCTTTTGCTTTTTGCTTTTTGCTTTTTGCGCTTGAGGGCGCCGTTGAAGGGATCGCAGAGGGGTGAAAGGGGGAGGGGGCGACAACCCACACTCTCCAGCGGGTGGAACTGAAAGTGGTGGGCAGAAACCTTCAACTCCAACGGAGTTGCGTATTTTAGCCCGGGGTTCCTCCTTCGCCACCTCCTTCGCTGAAGCTATGGCGGTCAAGAAGGCTACGGGAGGACAAGTGGCGCAACGCAGTGAAGCCTACCCCGGGACAACCGCACCAAAAAATCCATCAACCCCAACGGGGTTGCGGCCGTGCCTGCAAAACCACAGAATACATCTTCTCATGCTTCATGGCCAAAGCTGGGATGAGAAATACGACGCTCTGTCAGATCGGCATGACGGAAATCCTTCATCAGATACAACATGGAGCCTTGGAAACCGGAGGAGTCGCCCTTGTTCGACCAGTTCCGAAGGTCTGATCGAATTGATTTATGATTTCCGATTTATGATTTTTGAATCATGAAGTAAGAAGGATACGATGAACAAACCATATGATCTTGAGGAACGACTAATCGATTTCGCGGTCGATGTGATCGATGTCGTTGAAGTGCTGCCGAATTCAAAGGCGAGCAATCACATAGCGAATCAACAAGCATCGTCCTGAAGGTCCCACGCAAGCAACAGAATCGCAAATGGAACGCCCTCAGGCACTTCCCATTTCAAAAATCGTAAATCATAAATCAACGAACGATTGCCAATGCTCGCGGATCGATGTCGAACCCCGAATCTTGTCATGCCGATCTGCCGGGGCGCCAGAAATACGTCTGGGATTGATTCCGGCACGGACGCAACCCCGTTGGGGTTGGGATATGCGGAATACGGAGTACCCAGGGTAGGCTCCGTTCCACTGCGCCAACCCCGGGCTGAAATCCGTATCCCCGTTGGGGATGAAGAACCTTCGCCACCCAGTTCAAAAATAATCCTGCCCACCACTTTCAGTTCCACGCCTCTCCAGCTAGCCGCTTGACCCCGGAAGCTGAACGAACTATTCCCAAATCATGAAGATTAAACTCCTGACCATACTCGCAGTGATGTTGATCGCTGCCGGTTTCATGTCCGACACTTCGGCTCGGACCTTCACCCGGGCCTCGGACGGGAAAACTCTAGAAGGCGAGTTTATCCGGATGAAAGACGACAAAACCGCCTCCATCAAACGGGCGAACGGTCAGACGACCGAATTGCCGGTCGCCCTGCTGACCGAAGCTGATCAGGCTTTCATCAAAGAAAAGGCCGCTGCTGGAACATTAGAAAAGGAAGAGTCGCTGGTAACCGGCAAGAAGATCGGGAACCTGGCGGTGGCCGGAAGGCTGCTTGTCGAAGTTCATGCGGAGTTCATGATGTCGCGCACGTTCGAGAAGAATACCGTCTTGAATTGGTACAACCTTGGGAAATCCGGCGGCGGGAAAAAGTCGGATGTGGGTGGTAATTTCGGCGATTTTGGCCTTCACGTGCCCCACACCGAGCGCGCTGCAAAATACCCACACGCAGTCAACATCGGGAACGTGCCCGCTGCTGAGTTCGACGGTAACGATATCATGCAGGGCAACTTTGTGATTGAGAAGACCGCGATGGGCAATGAGGACCTCGCCATCGAAGTGTGGGTGCAGGACAAGGACCCGAAGAAGGGCGAGGCGATCTTTGGCTGGCAGTCGGAAGACGGCAAGCAGACATCAGGCACGCTGACCTATCCAAAGCAGTTCCAAGGATCCGACGAGATCCAGCTCATTACAGTCAACTGCACCGCCGATCGCGAGACATGGTATCTCAATGGCAAGAAGGTCTCCAGCGGCGCGCGTAAGCTACGCATTGCTGAGGGCCACAAGATGGTGCTCGGCGGCGCTTCTTCCAGCAGTCCATCGTTCAGCGGGAAGCTCATCACCGTTCGCCTGCACACGGAAGCATTGAGTGAGGAGGAGGTCAGGCATAACGCCAAGGGCGGGCCCATGCTCGGGACGGATATCCACGACTGGTGGCGGGCAGAAGGCGACAAGTTCTGGTGGACGGCGCGATCCGCCCATTTCAAACACTCTGTGCCGCGAAAAATGTTCATGAAGGAAATCGCAGATAGAGAGTTCGAATGCAGCCTGGAAGATATGGACGAGGATGAAGAATGGGCATTTAAGGAAAGAGTCCCTGGAATGCTCGAGTTTTCGGAGAAGATCTACCAAATCTACGCTGAGCGCATGGCGTTGCGTGTCCCCCACGTAAGCACTTCGCCAAAGACCCGCGGCGATGGCATCAAGTACTCCATTGTGATACGTCCGGCAAGTGGAGGGTATTCAGGATCACAGAAAGGGTTTGGCTATGGGAATCAGGCGCCCGGATTCATGAATCCGCATGAGCTGTTGCACGGCTGCCAAACACAGACAGGCTCCACCATGGGTTACAACTACTGGGAGGTGCACGCCAACTTCCCGCAGACATACCTGGGTATGTACCAGTCTGTGCCCCCACTCCAGGTGAGTCGGGTGTCGATGTTCTTCCCGGCAAATGGCCAAACCTTCTACCACGACCGCCTGATGTTTGAGCACCTGTCTCAAACGCCCGAATACGGCCCGATGTTCATCTCCAAGCTCTGGTATGACGCAAACCCAGCGGAGTATCCGTGGACGGCCTTCCCGAGGTTCGATCCGGATCCCTCGACGGACCTCGGCTATGAATGGACGCGCAAGATCCAGAAAGGCATCACCTGGGACTATGAAATATTCCCGGAAGATGACGACGGAGAGATAATCCGTCGCGACGACCTCTACAAGAAGGATGGCGATTGGGAGCGTCCTGAGATGAAGCGCTACGCACAGACGCTTCTCGAAAAGATACCCTATGACACTGACTGGTGCCGCCCGCCGAAGGAGATGACCCCTCAGCAGCTCGGCTACAATGTCTGTCCGATGAAGATCGATGGGAAAACCGCAAAGGCATTGCTTGATGGCTACATCAGCAAGAAACGCGGAGGCGATTGGCGCGCCGCATTCGTTGGCGTGAAGCCGGACGGCAAGCCGGTTTATGGTGATGTCGTGAAGACGGGCGGCGAAGCCACGATCAGCACAGAGGGGCTCGAGAGACTCTACTTGGTTGTGTGTGCTGTGCCAACGAAGATCCTCCCCATCGACATGACGAGTGATTTCCGTTCCTTCGAGCAGGAAAAATTCCCTTACAAGCTCAAACTCACCAGCTGCTCGCCACTTGATGTTCTGATGAATGAGACGCCGACCGAAAACGGCGCTCCGCATAAAAACGGCGGCGGCTTCGTGGCCGCGACGGCTCGAGTGGACGCGACGGCCTACGTCGGTCCCCACGCGCAGGTCTTGGGCACCTCTCAGGTGCTGGGGAACGCGCGTATTGAAGACTATGCCGTGGTGTCTGACTCCACCGTGCGCGACAACGCCATCGTGAGCGGTCACGCACGGGTTGAGCGTGAGTCCACCGTGCAGGATCATGCGAAAGTCCGTGATTGGGGGAAAGTATCCAGAAAATCGACCGTCAAAGACCACGCGAAGGTCCTGGAGCACGCCACATCCATGGGGGAAGTGTGTGGTGGTCTTGCCACACTAAAGGGTGTAGCCGTATCTAATGGAAGTGTTACGGGCAACGCCATGGTCGATGGAGCCTACGCGAAGGACAACCTGGTGAACAAAGGAAAATGGTTCACGTGGAGCTGGGGCGGAGGCCAGGAGGCCGGGGAGTCCGACGAGGATTTCGGTGGCGTCTACACGCAAATGAGCTTCGACACAGCGCATGAATGGATGGCCGCGGATGATTTTGGCGTCACATGGGGCTACCTGGTGGGCAAGCCCGTGTTCGCGAAGGAGAATGGCAAGGGTGTCCTCCAGCTCAACGGCAAGGACCAGTTCGTTGAGCTGCAAAATGATGTTGCGGACATGAATAATATATCCATGAAGGCGGACGTCACTTGGCAGGGGGAAGGCGATGCAACCATTGCCGAGTTCTCCAACAGCCGCGGCGATCGCGTCTATTTGGGTACACGAGACGGCAGGTGCGTGTTCTCTATAAGCAAGGGCTCCACCCGACAGGAACTCAAAGGTCCGGCCTTGAAGAAAGGTGTTCCTACGCAGATCCTGGTTATCCTGTCGGAAGACAGCGGGAAGCTGTTCATCAACGACAAAGAGGCCGCCAGCAACGAGAAGATGACGTTGAATCCAGACGATGTGAATGCCACCGAGTGCTACCTGGGTCGCGGACGGAAGGGAAACTACTTTAAGGGCGCGATCGACACCTTCGAAATCTACTCCGTGGCCATCAAAGACGAAACCCCACCGACGCCGAATCCTGCAGCGTTTAAGATCGACCCTATCTTCGTGAATTCGACCACCGCGGTCATGCAATCAGAGGAAGGCGTCGATCCTCTCGGGAACGTAAAATACTACTTCACCGAAACCAGTGGTAATCCCGGGGGTGATGACAGTGGCTGGATAAAGACCCCTTTCTACAAGGACACTGGGCTGAACCCGAAAAAGAAATACTCATACACGGTCAAGATGCGCGACCTGAACAATAACGAGGGTCGGCCTTCCGCATCGGCATCCGCAGAATGGAGCGGCGCCAAGGTATTCAGGAGTACCGACGGGAAATCCATTACGATACAAGCGGAGAGCTACTCGAATAAGGTCGACGGCCGCGGCGCTGGCAGCGGATGGAAGTGGGAATTCTCCAAAGAGAAGAAGGACAGCTCGGGCAAAGGGATGATGGAGGCGCTTCCGGATACAGGGAAGAATTTCGGCGCAGTGGGGTATTTTGAAGCCGAAAGCCCTCGGCTGGACTATCTTGTCGATTTCCCTGTGGCAGGGTCATACGAGCTCTGGATGCGGGCGTCGTGCAAACATGCGAACAGCGACTCGGTCTGGGCTGGGATTGACATGGTTACCCAGAAGGACGTGACTGCCAGCTTTGGCAGGACGGGGTGGACGGACGTATGGATTGACGTAAAAGAGCCCGGCGTGCACACACTGAGCATCTGGATGCGGGAAGATGGCACGATGATCGACAAGTTCTTGATCACCTCCGATCTCAAGATGCAGGATATCACAGAGGAGTGGATGAAGAGCAAGGAAAGCCC
Organism: Akkermansiaceae bacterium; assembly: GCA_905182475.1. Classification (GTDB taxonomy): domain Bacteria; phylum Verrucomicrobiota; class Verrucomicrobiia; order Verrucomicrobiales; family Akkermansiaceae; genus Luteolibacter. Next base: position 5,204 of record CAJJBR010000080.1, read on the forward strand.
GCGGAGGTGATCAGCGGATGCGATATGACCGCAACAGCATAAAAAAAAGTCCGCTGCGCTACATACTGGCCAGGAAGGCTCTGCTTACATGAGGAGCAAGTAAATACTTGCTAAGCGCTTCCCATGTCGCACCCTAAACACTCCCCTTTCTCTCCTCAGCGACGCCACCCAAAAAGCAATTTCCTAGCAAGCTAGCAACCAAAAGCAATCTCAATCCAACTTCCAAAATCATGATCCAAAAACGCCCTCTCCTCCGTGCCGTCGCCCTGTCCTTCGCCGGACTCGCGCTACTCTCCCCCTCATCGTCCGAGGCCCGCGAACTCTTGCTCAAGAAGGGCGACCGGCTGGCGATCGTCGGAGATTCCATCACCGAACAGAAGCAGTACAGCCGATTCATCGAGGACTACCTGCTGGCCTGCACGCCAGAGCTCGGGCTACAAATTTTCCAGTTCGGCTGGAGTGGCGAGCGAGCGCCGGGGTTCGCTAACCGGATGGACAACGATCTGGTGCCGTGGAAGCCGACGGTTGTCACCACCGCGTTCGGGATGAACGACGGCAGCTACCGGCCCTACAGCGACGCCATCGGGAAGACCTACGAAGACGGGACGCGCCGTATCCAAGACCGCATGAAGGAGCTCGGCGCGCGCATGGTCGTCGGTGGTCCGGGGCCGGTCGATGTCGATTCGTGGAAAAGCGGTGAGCCGGACGCCGACAAGTATTACAACGAAAATCTCGGCAAGCTCAGCGCGATCGCCGGCAAGCTGGCGAAGGAGCGTGGCTTCGAGTTCGCCGATATGCACGCCTTGATGATGGACGTCATGGCCAAGGCCAAGGAGGCGAACGGCGCAGCTTACCACGTCTGCGGTGGCGACGGAGTCCACCCCGGAGCAAACGGCCACCTGGTCATGGCCTACACCTTCCTCAAAGCGCTCGGGGTCGATGGCAACATCGGTACGATCAGCGTGGATATGAAAGACGGCGCGACTGGTTCCGAGGGGCACAAGATCCTCTCGGCGAAGGCGGGCGAGGTCGAGATCGAGAGCTCGCGCTACCCGTTCTGCTTCTACGGCGCCGAGAAAGACCCGAACGCAACGCGCAGCGTTCTCCCCTTCTTGCCTTTCAACGAAGAATTGAATCGCTACATGCTGGTGGTTAAAAACCTCAGCGCGGAACAGGCCGAGGTGAGCTGGGGGCCGACTTCGAAAACCTTCACACGGGCGCAGTTGGAGGCGGGGGTCAACCTCGCCGCGGAGTTCTTCGACAACCCCTTTTCGAAGCCCTTCCAAGATCTCGACCGCGCCGTCAACACCAAGCAGCAGTTCGAGACGCGTATGATCAAGGATACGGTCACCCGGTTCCGCTCGATGCGGGCTTTGATGAAGGACGACCCCGAGGTCGGCGAACTGCTGGACGTGCTTTACAAGAAGCTGGCGGGCAAGCAGGAGGAACTTCAGGAGACCGCCCGCGCCGCAGTGAAGCCGGTGACCCACAAGCTGAGCATCGTGGCAAAGTAGTGCCCAGCTGAGGCCGACGGCAACTGGGACATCATCGAACCGACGCTTGCCAAGCATCAGACAAAGAATGATGTGCATTTCAATCAAGCGGACAACAAACGCATGGTTGAAAGCGTAGCGTCAGTTCGCTACGGGTTAACGCAACAACCCCCATTCACCCCTCAACGGCGCCCCCCAAGCGCCCCACCCCAAAAGCAAATTCCTAGCACTCACTCACTAAGTGACGTGATTCACCGGGGTAGAGTCCTCGATCCAGATCTCTGTGTTCTCTGCGTTCCTTGCGGTTAAAAATTCTTTCCTCGTCGCCCCACCCATTTCACCACGGCAACTCCAGCCCGAGGTGGGGGGAGGCCGATGCCCTTGAAGACCGGACACCGGGTTCCACAAAACATGATGCGCGTCAGCATGGATACGGGATTCTATTCGTAGTGCCCCTTGGCTTGCGCAACAACTAGGCAGTCTCCTTCCACCCGGTAGATCAATCGGTGCTCTCCATCGATTCGTTTTGTGGAATTGCGCGGAATTGTGGCAAATCCAATCTTTCCTGTTCCCTAGCTTGATCACCCTGAGCAAGTCCAAGAGAACAAAGATCTCAAAAGAGTCTTTTTGGCGGAAGATTTCTGTTCAGAAAGCAGGGCATCTAGATTTGGGAAAACATGACCAGAGAAAGATGATTTCAACCGCAACGGGAGCGCAGCGGACATAGGCGAACTGGAAACTAAATTATTTCGTCAAATGGACGGGATGCACGCAGATGAAGGCACTCTTACTGACCTGGCCCCGTGAAACAGACCTAGTGAAACAGACATGGCTCCGTGAAATATCAACTGCTGAGAGGCCCAGCATGCCTCCTGAACGACGAAAAAACGTCTTGAAGCTAAAACACTACAGCGTTTAATTTCCTGATGGCTCTCGCCGACAAACCCAAGCGATGCACGGTCTATCTCGACCCTGAGCTCCACAAGGCGCTCAAGCTCCAGGCTGCAGAGACCGCAACCAACGTCTCCGAACTCATCAACGACGCGCCACCGCTAGTGTCCAGCGCGCTAAGTTCGTCACATTATGGTTTGATGATTGGGCTTCAACCACTTGTTCCCAGACAAATAGTAGAGATCCTTTGTGGACAAAGGGAATGGTTTCAAGCTCACGGTATAAGGCCGTGACAATATTTTGAAAATTGCCCATAAATGCGCCGCTCAAAACCGGCCTTGGCAATCGAAAACGGTCAGTGTGGTAACAGAGATCAAATAAGAAAAAGGCAATGAATATGCGACTGATAATTAAGAGTGTTCTGGTAGGTGCCATTGTCGTCTGCGCCACGGCGTCGACCCGGGCTGAGGTTAAGCTAAATAGCCTGTTCACCGACAACATGGTGCTACAACGGGACATCCCTGCAAAGGTGTTTGGAACGGCCGATGATGGCGAAAGCGTGATCGTTTCAATCAATGGGCAGACCGCGAAAACGACGGCGAAAGGCGGCGAGTGGCTGGTAGCGCTCAAGCCCATGAAGGCAGGAGGTCCACATCGCTTGACCATCGAAGGAAAGAATACGCTCACTTTGCAAAATGTGGTGTTCGGCGATGTCTGGCTTTGCACCGGACAATCCAACATGGATTTTGATTGTGCACGGTTTGCCTCACCGGAGAATACCCAGGACGAGTACCTCGACGAATATGGAGAGCAACGCAAAAGGTACATAGAAATTGCCAAGAACGCAGCAAGTTACAAAAATCTAAGAATGTTCGTTGCCGAAAAAAGGCCGGGAGCAAAGAGAGCGGGACTGGAGGCCGTAAAGGATTTTGATCAGTCCTGGCAGGTGAGTTCTGAGAAATACACGCTCCTGACCTCGGCAATGGGTTATGTCTTCGGACTGAGACTTCACCAACACCTCAACATTCCCATCGGGCTCATCGACACCAACAAAAGCGGCTCGCCGATCGAGACCTGGATGTCCGCTGAGGCGTTGAAGGCAGCCGGACTTAAGGCCGAAGCCGACTCCCATTACAATGGCAATATCTTTCCCGTTCAGAAGTTCGCCATCAAAGGGGTCATCTGGTATCAGGGCGAGAGCAACGCGATGAGCGTCGAGTCGAGTATCGCCTATGGCAGGACGTTTCCTACGATGATCGAGTCTTGGCGCAAGGAGTGGGGGCAAGGCGACTTCCCATTTCTCTATGTGCAACTGGCGGGCTGGGATTGGAATGAGTCAGTCAGGCGCAATTGGCCGTTGCTGCGCGAGTCGCAGGATATGGCCCTGGCGCTGCCCAATGTTGGCGCTGCTCTGGCCATCGACAAGGGCGCCCGTCGCAACATTCACCCAATTCACAAAATCAGTGTCAGCGAGCGCTTGGTGTTGGCGGCACGGAAACATGCGTATGACGAGGAATTGGTCTACAGCGGGCCGACCTACAAATCACACGAGGTCAGAGGCGGCAAAATCGAGGTCGTCTTCGATCATGTTGGCGGGGGCTTGATCAAGAAGGCGTTTCAGATCGAAGATATCAAAACCACCAGCGCCAAACTGGAGGGTTTCGAACTGAGTGCAGATGGCCACAGTTACGTTCCTGCGGAGGCGACGATTCAGGGCGATAAAGTCGTTGTTTCAAGCGATGCGGTGAAGAGTCCCAAACACGTTCGTTACGCCTGGACCGGCTTCCCGAATGCCAATCTCTTTAACAAGGGGGATCTGCCTGCCCATCCGTTCCGAACTGACGACCATGTGCCCCAAGCGCCGGTTGAACAAAAGTAGCCAAAAAGCGCGCCGAGGAAGAAGAAGTGAAACCCCACGAGACTTCCATGACCACTCCAAGACTGATATGCGGTTTTCCCGCCTTCCTCGCCTGCTTCCTGCTCGCCGCCCATGTGACGGCGGATGAGCCAAAGCACAATCCCGCTGCGGACAAGGCCGCGTTCGAAAAGGCCGCCGCAGGCGCTGCGTGGGCGGAAGTTTTTTCCGATCCTTGTACGACGGATTGGAAGGAAAAGTGGTTTCTCGACGGCGTAGTGGGCACCGTGACGAACAGCCCGGAGGGCATGACCCTGACGGCCGGTCCGGAATTCAGAAACGATGCCCATCACATGGTGCTGTGGACGAAGGACAGCTTCGAGGGCGAACTGAAGATCGAATACGAATACACCCGGCTCGATAAGGCACCCAACTGCGTCACCATCCTCTATATCCAGGCGACGGGGATCGGCAAGGGGCCTTACGCGAAAGACATCACGAAGTGGAGCGGGCTGCGTAAGACACCGGCGATGAAGATGTATTACGACCACATGCACTCCTATCACATCAGCTATGCGGCGAATCCGGGCACAAAGGAGGCATACATCCGCGGACGCCGCTACATGCCGGAGAGGCAGGGTTTGAAGGGCACCGCACTGAATCCGGACTACTCCACGCCTAAGCTGTTCGCCACCGGAGTGAGGCACCACATCACGGTCATTAAGAAAGACCGCGATCTCCATATGCGGGTCGAGAATACCGACCACGTCGTCTATTGCCACATGACCAACCCGGACCTGCCCGTGATCACCGAAGGACGCATCGGACTACGCCACATGTTCACGCGCTCGGCGCGCTATGCGAATCTCCGCGTGAGCCGATCGGTGCCCGGAGGGGACGCCGGAGCGGAGCCGAACATTGGAAAGCTGCGCTCCGAGCTTCGGGCACGATCGGCTGAGTCCGCGTCGTTTCTTTCGGCGGCGGAACCTGCCTCCGGTGAGGCTCAGGAGAAAGCTGTCATAGTCGGCCTCATAGGGGGGGCCACCGTCGCGGTGCAATCCGGGTGGGGGCCGGCCCTTGCACAGCGGTTTGATAGACGCGCACAGATTGTCAACTACGCGAAGAATGGGGCTACCCTTCAAGTCCTGTCAAAGAAACTGGATGACCTCGTCCAACTCAAACCCGACTATGTCCTGATTCAGATGAAAGTGGGGGTGGATGCAGAGCAGGGGACCGCCGGATCTATTGAGTCCGCCCGCATCCGGCGCGTCCCTGGCGAGAACGCCGACAAGCTGTTTGAGGGCGTCCTGAACGCCGGAAAAGTCTGGCCGCTGCAGGGCGGCTTCGCGCATCTGTGGCTGAAAGGGGATCTGGCTGAGGGCAACCGCCTCATCCGCGAAGCACATCAGGCGATCATTAAGAATGAGGGCGGGACGGATGCGATGACCCCGGAGATCGCCGCCTCCGAGCATGTGAAATGGCAGATGCGTACGTGGAACCGGATCTACCAGCTTTTCAACGACAAGAGCCGCTTCCATCCCGGACGCCTCGATACGGAAACGCAGGTCATGATCGAGGAGATGTTCTGGTTCTACGTCTGCGACAAGAGCCGCCTGGAGCGCGCCGCGCCGCAGCATGTCTGGGGCATCCATAATTCCGAGAACCACGAGATGATGCACTACAGCAACGCGCTGCTCGCCCTGCAGGCGCTCAAGGAAAGCCCCGCCTACAAAGGCCGCAGGCTGCCCGACGGCCACAGCCTCAAGGAGCACTACGAGGCGTGGAACTCCTACTACAAGCTTTACTGCGTCGAGCGCGCCAAGCACGGCCTGCTGATCGAAATATTTTCGGGCTACGGCAAATACACCGTGCCGGAACTCCTCAACATGTATGACTTGGCCGAGGATCCCGTGCTTCGCTCGAGGATGGGAAAACTACTCGACTTGATCTGGGCCGACTGGGCGATCGGTCAGTTGAACGGCGTGCGCGGCGGTGGCCGACTTCGCCTGTATCAGGGTGATCCCGCGAAGCCTGAAAGGACCTTCCGCTGGGGAGCGGGGGACACGTGGCTGAGCATGAGCCGCTTCCTGCTCAACAGCGGGACCTGGTGGAACCCGCGTTCCTATCACCCCAACCCCATCATCGGCTACCCTTGGGTTCTGGCCACGACGCAATACCGCCTGCCGGATGTGATTGTGGACATCGCGAATGATGCCGGGGGCCGGGGCGAGTACAATTACGTCGCGCGGCGCGTGGCCAGACAGCGCCGTATGGCGGCGAAAGACGTGCCCGTCACCCGCCCTCCGTGGTATGCTCTGGACCCCGAAGATCCGGGAATGGTGAGCTACGACCACTGCACGCCAGACTACGTGATGGGCTCGCTGATGATCGATCCCACCCTGCCGCGGGTAAGCTCCCGCGACTACCTTGAGGGAAAGGATCTTGCGGAGGGCTATCCCAATTTGACCGCGCAGAACCGTTACCACGGAATCACCTTCGCCTCGGATGTGAACGCCCGGGTGATTCCCCAATGCGAAGGGCTGGCCAACGGCAAGACCTATGGCGAGCAACAGGCGGTGCAGCGCGACAATGTCCTGCTGGCGCAACGTCACAACAAGGCAAAGCAGACCGGAGATATGCGCATCCTCTTCGGCCTCAAGGGCATGAAGGCGCGCCTCGTCGAGCGCGACGGGTGGTTGATCCTCAAGGAGGACAAGGCCTGGCTCGGCATCAAGGGCTTCTCCCGCACCAAGTCCAATCAATCCTGCGGCTACAAGTGGGACAACGAGGTCTTCCTGCGCATGGCCGACGGCAAGGCGCCGGTCGCCCTCATCGCCGGCCGCAGCGCGGATTTCGCCGACATCGAAGCTTTCGCAAGCTACCTCGGAACCTTTTCCGGCACGCCCAAAGACGGGTGGTTCAAGCTCTCGGGCGGCAAGGATGAGAAGCTGACGCTTTCCCTGCACCTCGCTTCCGAAGCTCTGCCCAGGGTCAACGGCACAGCCATCGACCTGCGCCCGGGGATGCTCTTCGACAGTCCGTTCATGAGCTCGGAGCACGGCAGCGGGGTCGTTACGATCCGCAAAGGCGGGCGCGAGGTGAAGATCGATATGAACGAGTAGGTTCTTCATCCCCAACGGGGATACGGATTTTAGCCCAGGGTTGCCGGAGCAGGGCGGAGGCTACCCTGGGAACTCCCGCCCCCCGGATATCCCAACCCCAACGGGGTTGCGTCCGTCCCGGAATCAATCCCAGACGTATTCCTCATCCCAGCTTTGGCCATGAAGGGCGTCTTGAAACCGCCCGGTGCAAATTGTTTGTCAAAATCGCCGGTTGAACAAAAGAAGCCAAAAAGCGCGCCGAGGAAGAAAAAATGAAAATGATCTGTAAAGATGCGGCATCGCCGGGAGTAGTGATAGAATGAATGATCATCCAATGCAAAGGAACCCTGCCATGACGTCCACGAGGCGATCTCTCCCGAAATCGTTTTCGTCTTTCCTGCTGACGGCAACCATCCTGACGGTTGCGCTGCTGGCTTTTGTGCCGGTTGCGTTCGGCCAAGCGGAAAACCCCGGCGGCGATACCGTGAGCAAAGATCTCAGTCTGGAGCTTGGTAAGGGTGTCTCGATGAAGCTGGTGCTCATTCCGGCCGGCAAGTTCAAGATGGGCAACCACGAGACCCCGGCGGAAACGATCAAGAAGCTCGGGGGCGAGGAGGAGCAGGTGTCAGATGAGTATCCTGCTCATGAGGTGACGATCAGCAAGCCCTTCTACATGGGCATCTATGAGCTGACGCAGGCCCAGTGGAAGGCCGTGATGGGCACGGAACCATGGCTGACAAAGACGGCTCTGGCGTATGCGGGTGCGCAGCCGAGACCAGAAGGCTTTGACGACTATCCCGCTGTCTGGATGAGCTCTTATGATGCCATCGAGTTCTGCCGCAAGCTCTCGAAGAAGACCGGCATGAGCGTCTCCCTGCCGACCGAAGCGCAATGGGAATATGCCTGCCGCGCGGGAAGCACCACGACCTTTTCCTGCGGGGATGAGCTGTCGAAACTCATCGACTACGGCTGGTACGGCGGGATACCCGCGGGGCAGAAGGAAGACTACGCCCACCGGGTCGGCCAGTTGAAGCCCAACGCCTGGGGCTTGTATGACATGCATGGTAACGTCTGGGAATTCTGCAGTGACTGGTATGACAAGGACTTCTACAGCAGGTCACCGAGTGTTGATCCGGAGAACACCAAGGAAACCGAACTGCGCTGTCTGCGCAGTGGCTCGTTTCACAGCGTTCCCCTCGTGTCCCGCTCCTCACAACGCGCCAGGTGGGTAGGTCCCAAGCAGGTCCGCTACAACTACGGTCTGCGGGTCGTGGTTGCTGCCGATACAGCCGTTCCCGCTGCCGGCGATCCTGCATTCGTGCCACTGTTCAATGGCAAGGACCTGACCAACTTCCAGACCAAAGATGCGGAGAAGTTCTGGCGGATCGAAGATGGCGTCCTGATCGGCGAAAACGACGCAGCGAAGAGCGAGCACTATCTCTGGACCACCAAGAAATACAGCGACTTCATCCTCGAATTTGACGCGAAATGGAAAGGCACCACCAAACGTGGCGTCGACTCGGGTATCGAACTGCGCGAACCGAAGCTGCAACTTCAGCTCGGCATCTCCGGCAGCCTGAGAGTGGACATGACCGGCTCGTTCTACGCAGGCAGAAAAGGCTACCCCAAGTCAGGGCAAGCCACCGAAGCAAAAGCACTCTTGAACCCTGAGGGCGAATGGAACAGCTTGCGCCTGCAGGCAAAAGGCAACACCTTCTCTTGCTGGATCAACGGCAAGAAGGCGTCGGAATACACCGATGCAAACTTCTCCGGCGCCGCCCCGCTCGGACTGCAGATCCACGGCGACGTGGTGATGAAGGTCGAGTATCGGAATCTTCGGATTGCGGACCTTGCGGCCGGTGAAGTTCTCTCATCCCTCAATGCCAAGGCTGGCGAAATCGCAGTTAAGGACGGAGAGACAATCGCCTTCCTCGGTGACTCCATTACCGCTGCAGGTCGAAATCCCGGCGGTTACTGTCAGTTCGTCCTCGCCGCGTTGAAAGATCAGGGCATTAAGACGACGGCCGTGTTTGCTGGCATCGGCGGCCATAAATCCGACCAGATGCTCGCCCGTCTTGAAAAAGACGTTCTGAATCATCAACCAGACTGGATGACGCTCAGTTGCGGAGTCAATGATGTCTGGCACGGCAAGAACGGGGTTGCGCTCGAACCGTACAAAAAGAACATCACTGAGATCGTCGACCGAGCCCAGGCGGCCGGAGTGAAAGTCCTGCTGCTAACTTCAACCATGATCAAGGAAGACCAGGCGAATGAGCTGAATCAGAAGCTGCTTGCCTACAATGACTTTATCCGTCAACTCGCAACGGACAAAGGATGCCTCTTGGCAGACGTCAATGCGGATATGCAGCTTGCATTGAAAACCCCTCCACCCTACCGGCCCGACGGAAAGAAGCTGACCAGTGATGGCGTGCACATGAATCCTTACGGCAACATCATGATGGGACGCGGGGTGGCGAAAGCTCTTGGTGCTACGGACGTCCAGCTCGATGAATCTGAGAAGGCATGGCGCAGCGTTTCCTCTCATCGGGTTCGACTCGGCGAAATCAATCTCTCGATTGAAGCGATTGAAGCACTCAGTGCCGCGGCAAAAGCAGAAGGAACTGATCTTGGCGGACTCTTGCGCAAAGGCGCCGAGGCAAGGAAGGACGAACTGCTGAAGTAGCCCTCCCACCACCCGTAGCGCGTGCCAGTCCGTGTTCCGCCCGAGAGCGCGGCGCGTGAGTGTCAGGGATTTGGCCGGAAGGCGAAGGCTGGGAAACGACGTAACTCGCTGTAGAACAACACGTAGAGGATATTCGGGGGCGTCTTAAAACCGCCCGGGCCTAATTATTTGACCAAAGTGCCCGATCTAGGAAGTATCAGGGGTGATGAGTTCAATTCAAAAACCGACAGGTGCGCCCATGAACAGGCGGAAAATGTTGAAATCAGCGGGTTGCTTTTTGATGTTGCCGGCGTTGGAAAGCTTTGGTCAAGAGGCCACGGGCGATGATGCGGTGAAAGCGAATCGTTTGTTTTGTATGAATGTTGGCAACGGCATGTGTTCTGACAACTACCCGACGTCGACGGGCAAGGACTATCAGAGCTCTTCTACCTTCCAGCCACTGGAGAAATTAAAGAAGGATTTCACGCTTTGTACGAATTTAAGGAAGACCGGGGGGCATGGTGGAACCATGCTTGCTTTTGCTGAATATGCGGCAAGTGAAAATCCCGAACATATTTTGGATTCGGTAGACGAAGTCGCCGCCGCTCGTATTGGTAACGATACGCGTATCAGGAACTTGGTCGTTGAGCAGAAGAATTCAGTTGGTATCTCATGGAAGGGTGGCCTGGCCATTTCTCCGATCAGTAATAGTCAGGCATTGTTCCAGACCATCTTTGGGAAAGTCGACAAGAACAAACGTGCGGAATTGCTGGCGCTTAAAAAATCCGTGTTGGACGGTACCAGAGAAGAAGCGAAGCGTTTGACTAATAGGGTTTCCAAGCAAGACCAGGTCAAATTAGATGAGTATTTTTCCAGTTTGCGTGAATCTGAAAAGTCGATCCAAAGAGCGGAACGCTGGTTGAGTAAAAAGCAAGTAGAGGTACCATTCCCTGAAAACGTGAAATTCGACACGCAGGGGAGTAGCGATTACCTGCAAAAGATTTTAACAGACAAGTATTTTAATGAACGTTCAACTTTTCTGGATTTGATCTTTCTGGCATACAAATATGACGTCACGCGAGTGGTGAATTTGTATGGCGAATGGAATTGGACAGGGCATCATACCGATTCTCATCAGATTCAAAAGAAAGACGGCCACATTAAAAACATAGAGGCGGACCAAGCTTACATGATGCAGACGGCTCGTTTCCTGGACAAACTCAAATCGACCAAGACAGAAACTGGCGGAACCTTGCTGGATCAGACGGTTTGCTTGATCACCAGCTCCTTTAGTATCAGCAAGGAAGAAGGCCCTCACGGCAATAAGAATATCTCTGTGATTGTCGCCGGCGGCGGCTTTGATCATAACAAACATATTAAGTTTGATGGTGCTGATAACCGCAGCAATATCTACCTCCCGGCATTACAACATCTAGGCTGCGAAATCGATAGTTTTGGCAACAGCACTGCATGCGCCAAGCTTTAAGGAGAGTTAATATGAGACGCTTATCTCTCGGGTGCTTTCGCCCAGTTTCATTGGCCTTGATGCTGTCGAATTTGGTCTCCGCTGCGAATGCTGCGGAAACCCATTCAGCGTTCGAGCTGAATAAAACCTTCTTAAACACATACTGTGTCAGTTGTCATGGTGATGAAAAAAGTGAGGGCGATCATAATTTTGAAAAATTCAGTGACCAGGACTGGAATAATCAAGAATTGATCGATGAGATCTTAATGGTGGTAAAAGAAGAAGAAATGCCACCCGAGAAAGCGAAGGAGAAACCTTCAGCTGAGGATGTGGCTGCTTTTGAAAAGCGTTTGGTCAAACAGTACCTGACAATCAAAGCAACGTTGCCAGGCGTTCTCAAACGGTTGAATCGCACTGAATATGAGAACACCATCAATGATGTCTTCTTCACGCAGTTTAAAGTTGGAACCACCTTACCTGTGGACAACACGAGAGATGGCTTTGACAACCAAGGCGATAACCTTTTTATGTCACCCCTTGCCGTAGACGCCTATTTTCGATCTGCTTCGGGAATTGCCGAGAAGGTCGTCGGTGAGATGCCCAAGGCATCGACGAGCGTTTATCGTTGGGATGATCATAACATTCGCAGAGTTAACTCACATAAGGGCGCGAGTCATACAACGTCGAATGACAGGCTGACGACCGAAGGGTTTAAGCGTAAGGATTTTTGCGCGGCGGTTAAATTCGCAGATGAGGTGAAGCCGGCCGGCCATTACGACGTAAAGATCAACGGACATTTTACTTTTTATGATACTGCTATCGATTTTAATAAGCGTGATTTCAGCATCAAAGCAGATGTCGGTAGGGAAAATGAACGTTTGGAAATCGAACGCCATATGGGCAACGCGCCCGACCCTACATTTCAGAGTTCTCAAGAGTTTTTACTGAGTGAAAAAGTAAGGGTCTATTTGGAACCTGAAATGAGCCTCTACCTCAGAGGCCACAATTATTTCATTAAATTGCCAAAAGACCTTGGTAAGCTCACACGTCTCCCGCCGTTTCCAGCAGCAAAGGAGTTGCGCGCCCTTTCGAGAACTCTTCCACACTTGGTCTCGGCTGAAGTCACTGGCCCCATATATGAGAGCTGGCCTCCCCCAAATGACTTTTATAACACCTACTATAAAGGTCTCAAAGGCAGTGACCCACATAAACAGTACCAACAATTCATCAGAAATCTTGCCCTCAAACTCTTTCGTAGACCGGTCAGTAACGATGATTTGGATTACTATTTCGGTATCGCAAAGAAGAAATACGAAACAGATCAAAATGTCTTCAATGCCGTGCAGTCAGCGTTGAAGATGATGCTCTGCTCACCAAACTTTCTGTATAAGGTCGAAGGCGATACGGTGGAACTTGATGATTATGCGATTGCCTCCAGGATGTCTTACTTTTTGTGGAACTCCCTTCCAGATGATCGTTTGATGAAGTTAGCGTCTGAAGGTAAATTAAAGGATTCAGTGATTCGGTCTGCGGAAGCCTTAAGGATGCTGCAAGACCCTAAATTACAGCGTTTTGCTGCTGATTTCACGACCCAGTGGCTCAAGCTTGATAAAATAGACCCCGTTGTTCCGAATGAGAACATCCTCCTCTATACGTTTAGAGACAAGGGCGGCGGGAAAGTAGGTCGCCTAAAGCCGTTCTTTAAGCAGGAAAGTATTGAGTTTTTCAAATTGATTTTGAATGAGAACTTAAGCCTGACAAATTTCATCGATTCAGATTTTGTTGTGATCAACAAAACGTTGAATCAACTTTATCAATTAAAGAAGGATGGGAAAAATGTCTTTTATAAAGAATCGACGGTGTGGGAAAGAGGGGACAGAGGGGATTTTGTAGAATCATTTACTACTTTAGGGAATAAATTTGCAAAAGTAGATCTTGATGAAGGTTCCCGCCGTGGGGGGCTGCTAACGCAACCAGGCATCTTGATGATGACCACCAATGGCGAATTCACCAACCCTTTCTATCGTGGCGCCTGGGTGGCTGAAAGTATCTATGGACAGGAATTAAAAACCCCTGCCAATCTTGAAATTACAGCCCTGAAAGCGCCGACTGAAACATTCACGATTAAGGATCATATCAATGAGCACCGTAAGAATCCGCAATGTGCTTCCTGTCACAGTAAGATGGACCCCTTTGGCCTGGCTATGGAAAACTTTGATGTTTTGGGCCGGTATCGCGAGAGTTATGAGAAGTTTGTTGAGACCAAGACAACTGTCGAAATAACCGCCGAAGGGAAGGTGACGAAGAACGAGAAGATCGATCGCAAGTATGAGAAGACGACCAAGGTAGAGTCTGAGACCGTGCACCGTGATGGCCGTACCATCAATGGCATTGAAGGTCTTAAAAAACTGCTGCTGGAGGACAAAGATAAAATCGCCAAGAATTTACTCACCAAGCTTTCACAGTATGCGATGGGGCGGAGGATGAATTATGCTGATTCTGAGAGACTTCAACGTCTTTTGGAAGAGGCAAAGAAGGACGATTACAAATTGCGTGATATGATGCTTAGCATCATTGCTGACGAGTCTTTCACCACACGATAAGAACGGGTGTCTAAGGTGATGAGAGAGCTATCTAGGATTTGGTTGCGGCGGGCCATGAAGCATGAGATATCCGGTGGTTATTCAGGATCGGACGCAACCCCGTTGGGGTTGATGGAATTTTTGGTGCGTTGTCCCGGGGTAGTCTTCACTGCGTTGCACCACTTGTCCTCCCGTAGCCTTGGCGAAGGAGGAACCTCGGGCTGAAATACGTAACCCCGTTGGGGTTGTGGACTACACCGCCGCCGCCCGCATAAAAATCCAACGCCTCTATCCTTCAACCGGAGCGCAGCGAAGATAGAGGGACACGAAAACTGATCCCTCCCTCAAATAAGAATCTGGAAATCGCTGAGGATGTGGCCGGGGTTGCTGGGCAGCAGAATGCAGTCCCTCCTTGGGGCTTTGTGCTGCAGGGCTTTCAGCCCATCTGACCGGGCTGAAGGCCCGATAGCTCCACTTGCTGGTCAGATTCCTTCGCGATTCAAAAATCAAAAATTATAAATCAATCCGATTCGCTCATTGGAGGCGCGGCAGCGCTCACCGCGTCAACCACCCAAAAATTTATGATTTATGATTTATGAAATGGGAAGTGCCTGAGGACTGACAGGTTTCCTCCCGGGCTGAAGGCCAGACAGCACGAAGCACAGGGCTTCACGAGGACAGGCCAGGAAACGCAAAACTGCATCCATTCTGCGTCCTATCGGGACGATTGCTGACAAGCCGGGGGGATTGATTTCCCGGATGACCACCAAGCCATTTCCCCGTCACGGCGTGACGGTTTAAAACGGACGAGAGTTGATCGCGTTGATCGCCGTGAAAGCGCTTGAGGCGTCACTACGCGACGGGAGCCAGACCGGAATCGATGTCCGTGGGTTGAAACCCACGGCGATACTGCCGCGCATAGAGAATTGTGAAATGTCGACGCATCAGATGGAAGGGAACCGCGATTTAGAAATCGCGACCTGCCCGGCGAATCACCCTGAAACTCCGCAGCCGTTGCAGTTGCGATTTCTAAATCGCGGTTCCTTTCCCAAGCTTGCGCATTTCCCGCGTGCATTCAGCACGCATGGGCTTGGGGTTTGGGAAGTTCATGGGGCTAAACCCCATGCTGTTGTTGCATCTCGCCTACAGCGAGGAAGACCTAAGATTCTAAGCTGAAATTCCGCCGTTTCCGGAAGCGCCAAATCACAAAACCCAATGCGCGCCAGTATCGTTTTTCGGCTCAGTAGAAATTGAAAGTAATGGGCAGTCCAGGGAGGCCGCACCTCGTTTTTTACTCCTTCGTAGCCTCCAGCCACTTGTTGTATTCGGCGTGGGCGTAGTAGATGACGTTGATGCCTAGTTGGTAGCAGGATTCCCAGATTTCGCGGGGGACGCCGGAGTGGCCATCGGCCCAGGCATCGCCGATATCACCGGGATGATAATAGACGGCGAGGCGACCATCGACAACCCAGCCGAGGGCGTTTGACCTGCCGTGGGGGGCGACGATGGGGAGGCGGGGCAGTGGATAGGGGATGCGGTGGATGGGGTGATCGAGGTAGACGGAGATGGGTTCCACCTTTGGTAGGACGCGCTGCATCATGGAGACGAACTGGCCTTCCCAGCCGGAGCTGCCGCCATTATCGGCGAAGAGCATGCCGTGGCTTTCTAAGAGATATTTTCGCAGGATCTTTACCTCCCCACCGCTGACGCTGATGCCCTGCTGGCCGGTCATATAGACCATGGGCGGACTTTTGCGGGCGGGAAAGGCGCGGAGGCGGGAAATTTCCATTGGCTCCGGCCGGTCGCTGACGGGATGGCCGAGACGGACTCCGTATTCCGTTAGAAGATTTAGATCGGAGCCGCGGGCCATGTCCTGCTCCCAATCGCCGCCACTGTATTTTAAGCGGATGAAGCGGACCTTCCCCCGGGTGGTGCCTGCGGAGTAGCCGGCACCCTTCGCCTTGCCCTGGCCGATTTGGTAGAGGTGCTCGGTGACCTCCAAGACATCCAGCTCTACGTCATCAATGGGAGGGGGATTGAAGAGGACGCTACTATAGGGGTTGATGACGAATTTCTTCTTCACCACCTTCTGAATCTTCACGATTTGGCGAAGCTGCTTTTCCTCGCCACCGCCAAATGGTGCCTCGTAGATGGCGCAGCCGGTGAGACGGGTGAGGAGGAAAAACACCAGGCCATACATGCAGGTGTAGGTGAGCAGGGTGAAGACGGATTGGCGCAGCTTTGGGTTCTTCTTTCCGAAATACCATGCGACGAGCTGCCGGGGATCCCAGATGCGTTTCTTCGCGGCGGGAGGGGCGGCGCGTTTCGTCTCGCGGTCGATCCACCAGACGGCCCAAGCGAGGCCGATGAAGAAGGCTCCGAACGCCCCGGTGGAAGTGATGGATGAGGAGAGGGAGTAGGCGGAAAAGAGGAGGGGGGAATGCGCGGCAAGCTGCCATGCGGGGAGGTAGGAAAGGGTGAGCGCGGCGTGAAATCTAATTGGGGAAGGATCGTTCCAAGCCGGTTTTCTCCTTCTGTTGGCGCGGCGTTTGCGATGGAGGAAGGGGAGGTTTTCTAACCATTCGTGAGGGATGCGGACTAAAGTTCGCGTTGCATACTTAATGATCCAGTAGTAGCAGAAGGGACTAGCGGCGAGGAAGACGATGATGTGGAGGCCGGTGGGAAAACGGAACCAGATCTGAGAATCTAACCACGCGAAGCACCAGAAGATGGCGAATGCGATGGTGCGCACGCCCGGCCTGCGGGAGTGGGTTCTCAGGAATTCGATGACTTTCCGCCAATCCATTACTCAAGGTCTTTGAGGAAATCGTCGCCCTTGTTCTCTAGCGGATTCTCATTGGCAGGTGCGGAGAGTTCCTGGCCCACACCGAGTGGGGAAAGAGGGTCGGCGGGTTCCGCAGGGGCGGATGCCGTGGTCTCGGCGGGAGGCGGATCAGTTGGCTCCGGTGCGGCTGGTGTTGTGTCGGCTGATGCTTCCTCGGCAGGGGGCTGGGTTTCGTTTTCCCAGAAGAAATACGGGATGGCGGTGAAGAGGAGGATACCTCCCGCGACGAGGGCGGTGGAGAGTAAGATGGAGCGAAAGAGGCTGCTGGCGGAGACGAGGCCGAGCATTTCCTGGGGGCTGCGACCTTTCAGTTCGCGGAGGAATTCGCGTAGCTCGCGGACGGTGGCGGAGGAGTTGTATTTCAGCTCGCGGAGGTCGGCGCGGGTGCTGGCAAGGGCGGTTCGCTCTGGAGTGGTTGGTCGGTTGGATTTGCTCATCGTTTCTTGGTTTCCTCTTCGGGCTCTAGGATGTGGGTGAGATCGCCGCCGGCCTCACTGATGGCGGCGATGACGGGTTCGAAATGGGTGGCCTTTGTCTCGCGGTGAACTTTTAGGAAGACGTTGCGCTGGCCGGCAGTGGCATCGCCGAGGAGGATGGTCAGGGCGGCGGCGAGTTCGGAGGTGGCGATTTCTTTGCCATCGAGGTAGGTCTTGAAGCCAGTGTCGATGGCGACGCTTGCGAGAGGAGCGGCGGCCATTTCCACATCTTTTAATTGCGCGGGCTGCCACTGGACATGGCTATCGTCTTGGGCACGGGCCAGGATGACGAAGAAAATGAGCAGCAGGAAACCAATGTCACCCATCGCAAAGGAGGGGACGGAGGCGGTGATTTGCTTACGCTGGATCTTCATCGGACGTTGATGATTTTTTCGGATTCCAGTTCCAGGGTGAGGACGCCGCCCGCTTGCTCGATGGCGCTGGAGACTGCGACCCATGCCGTATAGGGCGTGTCGGGTGCGCTTTTCACGACGACGATGCGGTCGGCTTCGCGGGTCTTTGCTTTCAGGGCTGTGGAGAGCTTTCGGGAAAACTCAGGGAGTTGCATGGGGTTCCCGTTCAGGACGATGCCGGAGGCGGTGATGGAGACTTCGATGTTCTGGCTTTGCTCGCGCTTGTCGGATTTCTCTTCGGTCTTCGGGAGGAGCTGAGACATACCCGTCTCCGGCTGCACAGCGGCACAGACGAGGAAGAAGATGATGAGCGTGAAGGCGATGTCCGAGCTCGCGCAAGCGGGCGGATCGACCAGCAGTTTTCCCCGGTGGAGTTTCATTGGTCGCCCTTGTCGAGAGTCATGCGGAGGGTGACGACTTCGATGAGTTCCGCGGCGGATGATTCCACTTGGAGGACGAAGTCGTTGATGAGGCCGGTAAAGTAGTTGAACGCCATGTAGGCGGGGATGCCGACGACGAGACCAAAGGCAGTGGTAAGGAGAGCTACGCGGATGCCGGAGGCGGCGGCTTGGACGATGTTTTGCTGGCCGATGTTCGCCTCGATGTCTCCGAAGGCGACGATCATTCCCTGGACGGTGCCGAGAAATCCGAGCATGGGCGCGACCGAGGCGATGGTGGCGAGCACGGGCAGGTGGCGCTCCAGCGCGGCGACGATGTGAACGCCGTAGTTTTCCATGCTCTTGACGACCTGCTGCTCAAGCTGGGCTGGATCGTAATTGAGCCGGCGGAGGACGAGGTATTTCCGGAGTCCGTTCGAGAGGATGGCGGGGACGGGGCCGCGGGCGGAATCGCATAGCTCCAGCGATTCCTCGACCTTGTCTTCGGAAAGCAGGTCTATCACTTCATCGCGCAGGGCGGAGGCGTCGGAATCCAAAAGCTTGAGGCTGCGGTAACGCTCGATGATCACCGCGATGGCGAGGATGAGCAGAGCGAGGATGGGCCACATGAATACGCCGCCTTCGAGCAGGATTTTCATAGCACCGGTATCGAAGAATCCGGCGGCGAGGAGAGATGGGGAAGATGTCATGAGTTTGCGATGTATCAGGGTGCAAGGGATACGGTGCGAGGTGAAGCGGGAATTTTATCCATTTTGAGGAAGGCGTGTGGTTCCGGTGGTTTTCAGGCTCGGACGCAACCCTGTTGGGTTGATGGTTTTTTTGGTGCCGTTGTCCCGGGGTAGGCTTCACTGCGTTGCGCCAACCTCGGGCTGAAACTGCAAGGAGGCTAACGCAATACAATTGACTCTACTCATCCAGATTTGCTTCACGTTCAAACTGGGCGAGCAGCTCAGGAAGAGCGAGGCGGCCGCGTGAGTATTTTGCAGCGTCGGTTTCGGGGAAGTCCCAGCGGCAGCGGTTGTAGCGCCGGAAGGCGCTGGGGATATCGCTGGCCATGCGGTAGCTTTCGCCTGCCCAGAAGAGTGCTTGTGCGGTGAGATCCTGGTCGGGGAAACGCTTTACGAAGGTATCAAAAGCCTCTCCACCTTTCCGGAAATCCTCGCGCTTGTAGTGGCATTGGCCGATGCGGAAGGCCATCTTCGGTGCCCATTCGTGGTTGGGGAAACGCTCGATGAACTTGGCACCAACCGAGGCGGCGACAGCGAAGTCTTGCTTTACATAAAAGTGCTCGTTAATGCGGAGCATGACATTAGCGACGAGGGGGCTTTTCGGGTAGGTGGCGGCGAGGGTGACATAGGCTTCGAGGGCTTCGTCGAGTTCATCGGCCTCCTCGTAGCACTGGCCGAGCTTGTATTGGGAGTCGGGGGCGAGATTGTGATCCGGGTGGTTCCGGACGATGGAGCCGTAGGCGGAAATGGCCTCGTCCCATGCCTCCATTTCTTGCGCGAACTGGCCGAGTAGATAGGAGACACGCGGGGCATAATCGGGATTCGGGTAGTCTTCGCGCAGCTGGCGGAGGACACGGCGGCCAGCATCGAGTGATGCGGCAGATTCTGTGTCGTTACCGAGCTTGCGGTGGCTCTTGAAGAGTTCGAAGTGACTTTCCGCGATGTGGAAGCGGGTCTGGATCGCGAGATCTTCATCTTTGAAAACCTTGCTGAAGGCGGTGAGTTCGCCATCGGTTCCAACAGCGACGGGAACCATGCGTTCGATGATTTCCAGTCCCTCCGGCGTGCGCACGACATTATCGAGGTAGCCGACGGTGATTTCATCGCCGAAGAAGCACTCGATGGTTCCTGCGAAATTCGAGGAGACCGGTTTGGAAGCAGCGGTGAGTGGGAGCGATCCGCTGAACGTGCCGCTGTGGGTGAGCGTTTCCTCAAGCTCCACGGTTTCGTCTTCGCCCGAGGCGGTGAGGATGCGGACCATTGCCTTGTCGCGCTCGGAGGAAATGTCGCGATCGGGATCAGTTAGAATTAGATAGAGCTTCTGGCCGACGTGGGCGATCTCCGCGTCTTCGATGTATTCTTCATCCGTGATGCGGAGGTTGCCTGCGGAGAAAAGGGTGGCTTTTGCGGTGAGTCCGGTTGGATCGCCGGTTGACCTTGCTGCATCATTGTAGCTGGCGGTAAAAGTGTCGGAGCCGATGACGTTGAGAACACGGAAGCCTGCCTGGGCAGTGGGCGTGCCGGCATCATCCGTTTCTTCTTCTGGTGCGAGGATTTTTCCTATGCCTCCGCGAGCGAAACTTTGGTCTGCAGGAACTGTGGAGGAGCTGTCGATGCCTCCGAGATGGAGCGGGACCTGACCGGTGAAACGGCCTTCGAAGAGGGCGGGGTTACGGCTTTCATCCATCCTTTCATCTGCGGCGGCGAAGGCGCGGGAGAGAACGCATTCGACGAGGACTTTCGTGCCTTGGCTGGTGGCTAGCTCGATCATGACCTTGCTGCGTGCGTTCTTTGCCATGTCCGGGTCGATGATTTCGATGGTGAGCGGCATGGCGAAATCGACTTTGCTCACGCGATCCGGTTGGTGGGTGCCAGTGGCGGAAATAATGCGCGGCTGTCCCACGACAGGAGTTTCGCTTTCTAGGATGCGCACGAGGCCATCGGATGGCTCGTTGAGGAGGACGACTGCCTCGCGGTCAAAAGCATGGCCGGGGAAAGTGTTCTGCTTATCCTTGTAGCGGAGGTAAACCTTGTCGCCCTGCTTAACGGTGATCTTGCCTTCCACTGGCTCGGGTGAGGTATCGATTTCGGCGAGAAAAATTCCGGTTGAGTCGTCCGTTTCTGTGGCGGTAAAGGTAATTGGTGGATGGGCGTTTACCTGGATTTCCACGGCAACCGAATCTTTGTCGAGTCCGGTATCGGCATCGAAGTCCACGACTTCCGCGACGATGCGTTCGCCGGGTTCAATGCGCAGTAACTCGATTCGTGATCCGTTGATTGAGCCATCGGCATTGCGCTTGAACTGATTGGTGACCGGGGTGATCACGCCATTGTAATATGTGGCGGTTAGGGAAGCTGTGAGCTGCCGGTTGCGCTGCTCGCCACCGGCAGTGATTTCGTCGAGGTAGGAAACGGTCACGGTATCTCCCGGCGCGAGTTCGAGGATATCATTTTCCGCAAGTTCTAGGACGTTCTCTGCGGGCGGGATGTGGCGGTCTCCTTCGCCTGTGATTTCCACATTGCTGATAGCGACGGCTTCGCCGAGGTATTCGAGAAACTCGAACTCGACGTGGCGGAGTTCGCGCGCGGGGATGGTGAGAGTCCATTGGTTGGCCTCCTGTTTAATTTCGGGGACGGGGGCGCGCTCCACCTTCGGAAGACCAGGAACGGATGCGGGATCGAAGTCGGCGGCAGTGAAGGGGCGGAGAGAAACATTAGCCGACTGGCGGTTTTCGCGTGCGCGGAGGGCTTCGGCTGTTTTGGCCTTAGGAGTGGCGATGGAGAAAACGGTTAGGTCGTGGAGACCGCGTTCGAGGAAGAGGTCGAGCGTGCGGTCACCTTCGCCGGGCGCGAGTTCCAATCTTCCGTCTACCATGATTGCAGTAGTTCTTCCGGAAACGGAAAGCCGTAACGCCCCGTCGCGCTCCTGGACGAGTCCGCCCGACCAGATGAGGAAATATGCGTCCAGGCTCTCCTCGGGAGCAGTCCAGGAAAGCGTTTCCACCTCACTCTTCGCAGTCGGTTCGATCTTCTTCGCGATGTCTGCGATCTGCTCCCATGTGTAGTTTTCGCGGAGAGCCTTCGCTGAAATCTTGTAAGTGCGGAGATGCATTCCTGCCTCGCCAAAGTCGATGGCGGTGGCTGGTGGAGGAGCTGGAAACTCGCCGAGCTTGTATAGGTAGCGTCCGTCGTGGCTGCCCCGCATCACCATGCGGACGGGAGCTTCTTGTTCGGCATTCGGTGAGGTGAGGGTGATGGTTTCCACCTGTCGGAGTTCCTTCATGTCCACGGAAAGCGATTTGGGTGCAGCCCCATCCGGCTCGCTGCGCCACGCACTTGCTTCATCGTGATCGATGGCCATGAGCGGACTGTGATCGAGCGCGGAGTCCGAAGCCCCGGCTCCCGCAGGAAGCTCTCCAGTGCTGACTGTTCCGGAGAAGACCCCGCCGTGCTGGCTTTTCTCAACGATCTCCATACTCACTTCGTCGCCACTGGAGGCGGTGAGCTTGATCCCGACCTTGTCCGGCTCGGATGAGATGTCGCGGTCGCCATCGCGGACCCGGACATAGATAAAATTGCCGGGTTTGATCTGGTTGGCCGGGCGGGTTGCGGAGCGTGGTTTTTCCTCCTCTGGCTCGATGATCTCGTCTTGGAGTTTTTCGGTAAAGGTGGCGTCGGCTTCATCGGGAATTTCGCTACTGGCCACGCGGAGGTCGCCATTGGATGCGATTTTCAGTCGGGTGGAACCGAGGAATTCGAATTGGAACTGGTTCTTGAACTCCTCCGGGTAATCGACCGTGACCGTATCCGCACCGGTGACTTGGAGTATGCCGTCACCGGGGATGGCTTTTCCGAGTGCGGTGGGAATTTCAGTTAGGAAAATTCCTTTTCCCGCGCCGCCGCTGGTGAGGAAAGATTCCTCGGAGTCGTTGCCCGGTTCGGTGCGGACGAGGACTGGAATACGGGTATCGCCCCGGCTGATGCCGAGATCCGGATCCTGCACGACGATGGGTAGGGCGTTTCCAGGTGTCTGCCAGAGTTTTGATTCCTGACCGAGTCGGCCGACCGTGCGGAGAGTTTCAAGCTGGGTGAGAAAGCGCTGCTCGATGCCATAGACTTCGGCGAGGTTGTAGAGAGTCTCATTGGCGAGCTCCGCATCGGGCGTGCTTTCGAGGACGGTGAGGAAGATCCTGCGCGCTTCCTCATTGCTTTCTTGGCGGAGGGCTAGGACTCCGAGGAGGAAATTTGCGCGTATCCTGATCGCCGGGACAGGGCTTTCCGAAAGCTCACTGAAAAGTTCTCCCGCCTGCTCATAGACCTTCTGTGCCATGTAGGTTTCGCCTATCCCGAAGCGAGCCTCGATGGCTTCGGGTTGGTCTTTGTAAACGTTGAGTACGGTGGTGAATTCCGCACGTGCGATATCGTATTGGGAGGCGCGCTGGTAGTTTCTCGCGAGCAGGATCTGGATGCGTGCCTTGTCGCGGATATCGACGTTTTCCGCTTCACCGAATTTCATCATCCAACCGCGCAAAATGTCTTCCGCCCGCTCATGGTCATCGGGGGTGCCGAGGGAAATGTGTGTGTTCGCTCCGAAAAGGAGCAGTTCAACGGGAAGGTCGTTGCGGTGCGCATCGAAGAGATTGCGGTTGTCCATATAGGCCTGCTCGGCGAGGTCGTTTTCGCCAAGGCGGAGGTGGAGGACAATCTGGAGGAGGGGAGCGATGGGGCTATCGGCTGGGATGTCCGCACTGAGGGTTCCCATTTTTCCGTATGCTTTTCGGAGAAGAGTGCGGGCGTCGGTCATTTCGGCTTCGCCGACCGAGCGGATGGAATTCAAAAGTCCGTTGAGGATTACCGAGCCAAGGGCGTGATCTTCACGGGCGATGGCTGCTTGTGCGAAGGGGTAGAGGCGCTCCCATGATTTGTAATGCGCTCCGGCCATGAGGATGAGATCTTGTGCGGAAAGTAACCGGGTCATGTTGCGTGGGGCTTCTTCGAGGAGGAGCATCCCGGCCTCTGCGCTGAGCCGGTTAAGACGCAGGTCGCGAACGATTTTAAAAACGCGCTTCCTGTTTTCCTCCGGCCAATCGGCAGTGTTACGAGCCGCATCGAGCCAACCGCGGGCCGGCCATTCGTTCATGCCCCATGACTGGAAGGGTCGCACATCGGCGCGTTTGCGGGAGGCCGTGAGTATGGTTTCCATGGAGGCGAAGTTGTTTCCCTTGAAACGAATGTTCGCGATCTCTGCTGCGTAGGCTCCGTGGAAATTCGTATCTGCCTGGAAGCGTGGAGTGAGGAAGGAAAGAGCCTTGGCTGGTTCCATTTCCGAAGCGACACGCAGTGCGCAGGTGACAGCGTCGCCGTTATCCGGGCTGATGTTCATGCGGGAGCGCCACCAAGCTAGTGCTTCCTTTTCCATGCCTACCTCTTTGAGAGTATCTCCGATGCGGGCGGATAGGTAGAGGTTGTGATTGTTGGTTTTCGAGGAGGCTTTGATCCATGGAAGAGCCTTGCGGATGATGCCTTCGTCCTTGGTCTCGATCAGGCGCACCCAGCTATCCGGATGGATCTCGGCGGGCGGGATGGTAAGAAGGTGGCTGGCAGCCTTTGGCGTCATTTCCGGCTTGCCGTATTTGGCGGATTCCAGCCAGCGGGCAGCCGCGTCGAGGTCTTTAGGGAAGGCTTTGCAGAGCGTCTCGTAGTGCGCCGAGGAAACCACTTTTGATTTTCCGCCAAGGTGGTAACGATAGACGTAGGCGAGACGGGAAAGTAGATAGTGGCGTTCTTCCTTAGGCCATTTTTTCTGGAGGAGACTCTTGCAGGATTGGCCGGACTTACCGCCATTTTCCTTGGTCTGGCTCCAGAGTTTTGTCGTGGAATCGTTTTGGAAATCTTTCTTCGCCTTCTGCCATATACGGTTTCGATTTTTGTCAGATGGTGCGGATTTCCAAACGTATTCCTTGAATCCGAAAAGGTGGGGATGTGCCTTCGCGCTGGTAACGACGGCAGCGAGATCTTCGCGGAAGGTGGTATCGTCAGGAGCTGAGTTGTAGAGGTATTTTGCGATCTCCTCCGCCCATCCATCTTCAGTGGGTTTGTTCGCGAGGAAGGTGCGCCCCATGGCACGCGCTTTCGCTACGTCTTTCATATTATCTCGGTAGAGGACGATAGCGAGGATGGCGCGGAGCTTGGCTGCTCCATCCGGGTTTGCGGAAATGGCATCGAGCAGTCCTTTCTCTGCGCGGGCATGATTGTCTCCGCACCAGCCAACGAATGCGCGGGGAACGTCGTAGCTTTCCACATCGTGGCGGATCACCTCGGCGGCGATGGAAGTGGCTTTGGCTAGGTTGCCGGCTTCCGCCGCAGCATGGGCGGTGCGGGCGAGGGGAGAGTAGCGGTCTGCGCGATTGGGAAAGGCTGCGAGGTAGCGGCGCGCCTCGGCTTCGATTTTAGTTCCGGGCTTCTTCGCACTGATCATCGCGGCTATAAGGTTCGAATGTGCTTTCGCGTCGCCAGGTGAAAGGGCAGCTCGGAAGGAATCGACCGCATTTCCGTGCTGGCCGAGGCGTGACTGGAAACTGCCTTCGTAGGAGTCCAGCTTCCGTTGTTCGCCGTTGCCGAGCGGTGCCTTGCTGCGAACAAGGATTTTCGCAATCTGAAGACCCTCCGCCCATTGCTCCGCGCTGCGGGCTGCTTCCATTCCTTGGAAAGCGACATCTGTCAGTGTGGCATCGGCGGGCAGTGCTTCGACCATGGCGAGGGAAAGAGTGGTTGCTTCTTTGTAGCCGGTCGCATTGTTCGCCTTCATACGGAGTCTGAGAGCGTCAACTCCGGTATTCGTGCCTCCGCCGTTTTTCCACGCATCCGAAAGCTGGGTCGCAGCATGCGTTTTTCTGCCGGTGCGTTCGTAAGCGGTTGCGAGACGTTGCCGCACTTGATTACTCAAAGTGTTGTTTGGGAAAATATCCTGAAACTGGCGAGAGGTGGTGATGACATCCTCGTGCCTCGCAGTCGCCGCGTAGCCTTCGATGAGCTTCAGTATCACCTCCGCCCGTCGCGGATGCTCCGGCTGCGCCCGCGAAAATTTACTAGCCGTCCGTATCAGCCCGAATACCTGCCCGTCCTTGTTGTAGAGATCCAGCAATTCCAGCATCAGCTTAGCCCCGGTCGGCGAAGCCTCGGCAGTTTCCTTGAGCCGTGCCTCAAGAGTAACGGCATCATCCACAGGCGCGGCGGTGAGACGAAGGCTGAGGAGGATAAACAGTGGGATTTTTTTTAGAAAACTCATTCAGATAAAGCGCCGTGGGGTTAAGACATGGATACTGCCGGGAAATCTCGGTTTTTCCAAAAATCCGTCGGCTGGTGATTGAGCTGTATCTTCGGACGTCCGGAATCCGCCAATCCATTCAAATTTCTTCACATCCACCAACATGCAACCATGCTGCCCAGTGTCGGAGCACCGGACAAGCAGGGAAAGTCGCTTGGTTTTTCCTCGCCGGCGAGACAAGGGCAGCTGCGGAGCGCCGTCCTTCCAAGGCGGCTGGATTTTGTATGGGTTTCATCTGAAAACCAGAACCTGCCCGGCTTCATGGTTCTTACTTCTGGTGGGAAAAAATTCCGATGCGGGGAAATTCATTTGGGATTCCGGTTTCCTCCCGAGCGTCTATCAGGGAGTTCAGTGCCGCCAGCAGGGAGACCCGGTGCTTTTCCTATGGCGAAACCGACCCGATTGGCTACGACGCGATCATCGACAAAATCAGTGCTCACGACTTCCAAGCCACCCCTGATGACTTTGCTCGGATTCGACCACAAACGGCTCACACGTCAGTTCCAAGGTCTTGACCAGCGTCTCAGTAACGTGACCAAGCCGTCGAGGATCGTTACGGATATCTTCGCCTGATTAGGCAGGGCGCCTACACTAGGGAGTAATAAGATGATTAACCACGGATTGAACGGATTTTCACGGATGAAGACCCAGAAATCCGAATGAAAAATGGTTGCTGCATAGGGGGGAATCTCATTAAACAAAAAAAATATGATTCCATCCTATCTTATCCGTGTTTATCCGTTCAATTGGAGGAAGGGATAGTCTGAGCAAGTTCCTCTATGTCCGCTTCGCTCCCATTGTGGTCAAAAATTCTTCGGAATTGGCAGAATATCCCTAGTGCCACGAATCCCTTGAAATGAGCGATGGGTATTTTTTTGAGGTTTAGAAAAATGCTCCCGTTAGCCGTAGCCAGGGAAACTCGGAGCTTTTTCCCGGGAACCGCGTTGCGCCTCAGTCCTGATGCTCGCATCACTCCTTCGTTGCGCCTTGTTTCCGGAAAAAATCGCCTTCGCCACCACTCATTTTAAGAAATTCGCAGCACTAGGTATTTGCCCTGGCCTGATTAGGCATTCATCTAGATGGCTTATTTTCCTTCAAGCCCGTATACCGGAGGCTTCCAATTCTTGGGAAGTTTTCCTTGAGGCCGCACGCCATAGGCATCGTCCGGGATAGTAGCGTCCTTGGATTGGATCAGCGGGAGGTCGTCCGGAAGGTGTTTGATACGGATGTCTTTGTATTGAATTTTCATGGCAGGCCCAATGTGAACCTGAACGGCAAGGACACCTTCCAGCGATCGATCTTTCATATCCAGATCGATGAGATCGGCGGTGGGGTGGCCGTTGATCCAGTGCTGGTGATGGTTACCGCGCACGAGGATTTTGAAATCATGCCACTTCTCGGGTTCAGGGTTTTTCACAGGCATCGTGCCAACGACCCAAGGCTGCCCATCCTCGGCGACGATGACTTTCTCACCGGCGTGGGAAAGGATGCTGCGTCCTCGCTCCTCATAGAGCATGCCGTTGTATTTCGGATTACTCGCGACGACATCGCATTGGTATCCGGACAGCACATCGAGACCGAACTCAGACCGTTGCGTGCTCCGATACTGGATCCCACTGTTGCCACCGGTTGAGACCTTCACTTTGGCGTGAAGCTCGAAGTTTCGGACCGTGAATAATTTCCATGTGAGGAAATGATTTCGCTGAAGTGTCCCGTCCGCCACGCCGGTAATGGCACCATCCTTTACCGACCAGTATTGCGATTCACCAGCCCAGCCATTGAGGTTCTTGCCGTTGAACAAAGTCACGAAACCGTCCTTGTCCGCCTTGCTACTCGCCATGGCGCTTGCCACGGGGTGGGGGACTGTCGCGGCTTGGAATTTGCCCTTGAGTGGTTCGAGTGATCCTCCGAGTTCCTCGACCACTTTGTCCGTGCGGGTGCGCATTTCCTGGAGGACTTTTGAATATTCTGCATCCTTGGCGAGGTTTACGACTTCATCTGTATCCTTTTGGATGTCGTGGAGAAATTCCTCACCGTGGTCAAAGTAGCGGCTGTATTTGAAGCGGTTGTTTCGAATCCCTTCGAAGGCGGGAATCCGATTCCGCACAGCGAAATGCTCGTGGAATGTCTCGGTTCGCCAGTCGGCTGGTTTCTCGGCACTGACGATAGGTTGTAGGCTGTGGCCCTGATAGCGTTCGGGCGGCTTGATTCCCGCCCAATCGAGGAAAGTGGCGGGAAGGTCGAGATTGAGCGCAGGGGCATCAGTCACTTGGCCACGCTTGTCAGAAGATACCCGGGGATCGGCGATGATCAGAGGCACGCGTATCGATTCCTCGAAGTGCGACCACTTTCCGGCAAGCCCGCGATTTCCCATGAGGTAGCCATTGTCAGCGGAGTAGACGATGATTGTGTTTTCGCTGAGGCCGGCCGCGTCGAGAGCGGCCATGAATCGACCGATGGCACCATCGATTCCACTGACCATCCGGTAGTAGGCACGGATGTTCGTCTGGAATTTTTTAGGAGTGTTCCAACGCCAAAAGTAGCGCTCGCGGGTGATTGATGTCCGCAGGGATTCCGGTAGGTTATCGAATATTTTCGGGTCGCTCAGGCGGGGAGGGGAAATGGTGATATCGTCATACATGCCATCGACAGACTTGGGCCACGGGAATTGGCCGATGCCTGGGCGGCGATCACTGTCTTCGGCGTGGCAGGCATTGAACCACATGTTGAGCGCGAAAGGTTTGTCCTTTGGCTGGCTTTTGATGAAGGCGATCCCACGGTCAACGATGAGCTCCGTCTCATGTCGTAGGCTGCCGTCAGGTTGTTTTTTATAGTATGGATTCCGTCCGATTGCTTCGAATTCATCGAAGTGATCCTCACGCTTCCAGCCCTTTGGCATCTTGGCGTGCCATTTTCCGAAATAGCCGGTGCGATAGCCCTTCTGAGCAAGGATATCGGAATAAAGGGTTGCTGCCGCGTCTGCCCGGGTGAGTTCGGGGTTGCCTTTGGTGCCGTAGCTTCGGCCGGTTAGTCCGGTGAGAATCGTAGTGCGGCTTACCCAGCAGATCGGTTGGCTGACAAAGGCGTTATTAAATCGAGTTCCTCTTTCGGCAAGGCTGTCGATGTTCGGTGTTTTAATCGTGTCGTTCCCGTAGCAACCGATGGTTTCAGGGCCTTGGTCATCAGCGAAAAAGAAGACGATGTTCGGTGGTTTATCTGCGCCTGAGGCGAAGCTTGTGAGGTAAAGGGCGAGGACAAGCGTCAGATGACGAGTTGTGCGAAAAAGTCTGTAGTTTTGCATGGATTGCTTGGTGAAACTGAAAAGTGATAGCCTATTTCTGGAGTGAAGTAGGGGACAAAGGGTTTCGTGTAGTTGGGCGGAGTTGCTGTTGTCCCGCAAGAGTCGGCCATCGCGACCGGTTCAGATTCCTGCGTTCGAATCTCCTTGCAAGGTTCAAAGATCAACAAGGTTCTAGCACGTATTTAGATCGTTTACAAAGACAGTAAACTTTCCTGTTTCTGGGTCATTATGAGGGGGTGGAAATAAACTCTGCCTCCACTCCCTGTAGCACCAAGACAAGACCTCTTTCATTTCAATGAGTGAAGGTATGCGATCACGTAGGCGAACTGCGCCATGGTGAGTGCGTCCATTAGATGCGGTCCCATGATGGTGGATGCGGAGGTTTTGATTCCTTTCACGTCGGCGGCCTTGAGGGTGGCAGGTAATCCGGCGATGTCGCGGATTACGACCTGTGACTCGGTTTTCTCGAGCAGTGTTCCCTGGATGTGAGAGCCGTCTGTTTTTGTGACATCCACCCATGAATCGGCGATGCCGGCATCGGGTTTGAGAATTGCCTCCGCGATGGCCTCGCGGTCGAGGCGTGCTCCGATGTGGTTGAGTTCGGGCCCGCGTTTTTGATCGGCGTCCTTGATGCTGTGGCAGGCGATGCAGGCTTGGGTCTTCATGATCTCCATGCCTTTGCTCGGCTTGCCTTTCATCTTGTCGAGATCGAGCATGATATTCTCGATGGAGATCTGGCCGATGGTTTTGATTTTCTTGTTTTTAGATTTTTCGACCTCTCCTATGCCTTCGAGGTTCATGCGGTGGCGGTTTGCGAGAGAGATGAGGTAGTCTTTCCCGTCGACGTTCGCAGCCGCGAAGGTCTCGCGGAAGAGCTTTTCGATGTCTGCGGATTTCTCCCATGTGACTGGCTTGTAGTAGGGTCCGCGGGTGTCGGGCTGGGTGCCCCACCACCAGGAGCCGTCATAGGGTGCTTCTCTGTTATAGAGGCGGGAAAGGGTGGCGAGGATCTTGCTTTTCAGTCCATCGTCTGTGGCGATAGCGTATTTTCCGATCAGACCATCCACTACTGCTGGATGGTGCATGAGGCGCAAAGCCCACAGAGCTCCTTCGCTGTTGCTGCTTCCGACGGCTGCGAGACAGGCTTCTACGGCTTGCAGGCGGACAAGCGATTGGACTGCGAGGTGGGGGACGATGATTGGCGCATTTGGCGTGGCATGCTGGACTTCGACGAGGCTTTGATTGCCGGAGATTTTACCGCTTTCGAACAGAGGGGGCTTTGGTTTTTAGATAGCCTTTGTCGCCGCGGCGGGTGGATTGAAAACTGCGAGAAGCGCATCCGCGGCTTGCTTCTTGCCAAGACGGCCAAGGGAAACTGCGGCGGCGGCTTGGATCCGGGCTTCTTTGCTTTGAAGGGCTTCTTGTAATGGTGCAGTGGAAAGGCCGTCGAGTTGGGTAAGCCTGTCGGTGAGGGCGCGGAGTGCGAATTCCTTCATGACTGCGTCATTGGCCAGTTCTAGAAGGGCTGGGTTAGAATCGGAACCGAGGAGCTGCTTGTAGGTGAAAAGTGCGGCGACACGGGAGGCCGCAGGAATTTTCGAGTCCTTGGCGATGGCGAGAATGGAATCTGCCATTTCCTTGTCCTCACGTGAGAGGATTTCCTGCTGGGTGGCGAGACGGGTGGTGGCGCTTTCTGTTTCCAATCCTTTCACGAGAGCATCCGGCTGGAGCTTTGCGAGATCGGGAAACGCTTTGTATCTCCACCCCGCAGGGACGGCGCGTTCGACGAATCCACGTCCAGGATTTCCTTTGTATCCGGCACCTTCCCAAGCGGCGATGTAGAGTCTACCGGAGCCGTCAACATCGAGATCACTCGGCTGGGAAAGGCCGATAAATTCTTCCGGTTTCTGGGTGAACGAAGCACCGTCCGGCGTGATGCGGTGGATGAAAATTTGGTTCCTACCCCAGTCCACCATCATTGGTTGATTGTTGTATTTTTCCGGCCAACTTGGCTCGGCCATGAACAGGGATCCTGTCCCGGAGCCACCGCCAAGATCTTCGAGCGCGGGGATGATTTCGTTGGTAAAGTTTTTGAAGAGGACAGGGTAGCCGTATTCGCCGGATTGGATTTGGTGAATGAAGCGGATGTTCCAGCCGCCTCCGTCATTCGTGTTCCCGCGGGTGAACATGTTCATGAAGGGGTCGATTGCCACATCGTAGATATTGCGGAGTCCGTGGGTATAGACCTCCATTTCGGAGCCATCGGGACGCACTCGGAGGACGCCGCCGCCGAGTTGAGTAAGCACTGTGCCGTCCGTGCCTTTCGCATTGAGAAAACCAAAATCGCCGACCGCGATGTAGATCCAGCCATCGATACCCATGCGGATGCCGTTGGTAGTGTGGTCAGCACCACGCTTCTGATTGTGCAAGGCAACGGAAATATCTTGGATGAGGGTTTTGGGCGGGCCGTCCGCAATTCCGTCCCTATCTTTGTCTTCTAGGACGGAGAGGTTCATTCCGGTGAGGATCTTGGTGTCCTTTGGAATGATCGTGTGGAGGACGTAGAGCTTGTCACCCATAGAAATGAGGCCGCGCGGATTATCGATTTGCGCGAATACCGTGTGTGAATCCGCGGCCCCATCGTGATCGTTGTCCACGAGACGGACGATGCGCCCCTTACTCGGACCCTTTCCAAGCGATCCAAGAAGATCGACTCCTACATACACCTCGCCGGTCGCGGCTGTAGCAAGACAGGCAGGAGATGGCGTGATGTCACTTCCGGCGAATTTCGTAATTTTGAGATCGGAAGGATTTGCATTGGTGGAACGCGATCCTACTATTCCTCCGCACCACCGAGGGTCACGTTGATATTGTATTCGTTCTGGAGGTGGGCGTGGGCTTTGGAGGCCTGGCCTGATTTTGGGTAGCGCTTGCAGGTGAGCTGGAAGGTGCGGATCGCCTTTTCCTTGTCCTTGGCCTCCTCGTAGGTGAAGCCGATCTGGAGGGTGGCTTCAGGCGCAGATTTATTTACGACCTTGCATTGGTTGTAGAGGACGATCGCCTCGGTTTGCTCGCCCATCCTGCGGTGGCACGAGGCCATGGCGAAATAGTTGGCGGGAAAACGGTCGGTCTGTCGGTAAGTAGCGATCGCGTTTTTCCACTCGGAGAGTTTCTCGTAGCAGCTGGCGATGGACCAGAGGTAGCCATCGGCGTTGTCGCCATCAATCTCGATGAGTTTTCGAAAAATCTCCATTGCCTCCTTGATTTTTCCTTCTTTAAGATCCATGGCTGCGATGTTCTTGAGCCCCGCGATTTGATCCTTGAATTCCGCGTAAATCTTACGCGCTTCCTCCGGCTTTTTACGTGATTTATACCACGCTGCCATCTTTCCGAGCAGCCCATCATCCTTGCCGAGTTTCTCGGCTATCTCAGCGTAGATTTTCCAGGTTTCGGAAGGGCGGCCAAGAGTTCCGTTCAGACCGGCAGCGCGGTAGAGAAGGTCTTTCTCTATCTCCGGGCGAGAGATCGCTTCTTCACGGAGAGTCGCGAGCAACTGGTCGGCGAGCTTGAGAGCGGCGCGTTTCGTCTTCGGATTTTTAAGCAGATGGCCGACGGTTTTCGCCGACATGGCATAGACGTTATCGAAAAGTTCCTTGCCGGCGTATGAAGTCGCGAGTGCCTTTTTCCCCTCGGTGAGGCGTTGATCGAAAAAGTGGATTTCTGCAAGTTCACGGCTAGCTGTAACGCAGGAGCCCTTCGATACCTCGGTGCGTTTCACATCGTAGGTGAGATCGTTGAGCAGGAAGAGGATCTCCTTCTCGTCCTTGTGAAGCCGCGCATAGTGGAGGAGATCGTTGCGGGAACGGATCGCGATCTCGTCCTCCGGGTATTCCTTAATCAAGAAATGGAAGGCCTTTTGAGCACTCTTTACCTCACCCATGGTGCGGTAGGCATCGGCGATGCAGTAGGCGGCGATCACCGCTTCACGGGTGTCTGGCCAGTAGTCGATCACCGATTGGAAACCCTCCCGAAGCGCGGTCTTTGGTTTCTTTAGATGCATCATCGTATGGCTCCACATGAGCTGGGCGTAGGGCGCGCCGGGGCTGCTTTCGTAAAGGGTCAGAAATTTCTCATACTCCGCGAGGGCGGTTTTGTATTCCTTTTTGGTGTAGTGTTTTTCCGCAATGCGGATCTGGTAGCGCTCGAGTTCGCGCATCGCTTCAAAGGTGGGGACGGCGATCTGTTCCAGTGGGGAAAGCGCGTGGCAAAGCGGTGCCAGGAAGAGGGCGAAAAAAATGGATAGGCAGCGGCTCATGAGTTAAAGCGTCGTTTCGAAAATAGGAACCGACAATACGATACGCAATGAAGTCTCGTCGTATTACAGTTCTGTTGTCCGAAAGGTATTCTAGGTGAATGATAAGCTAGACGAGAAAACGTAGCTGCCGCGTCTCGCGGCAGGCCGTGCAAGCCCCGTCTCGAGGCGAAACCGTAGCTGGTGCATCCTGCGCCAGGCCGTTGGGGAGGAATCCTGCCTCCCATCCCAAACGAATCCACAACCTCCGCGCCCCCGGGTGTAACTGAAAGTGGTGAGCAGGATTACTATTGAACTGGAGTGCATAGGTTCTTTGATTAGTTGTCGTAAACCAATTGAGAGACCCTGAATTTCGGGGGTGATGCCGAACGGTAGATTCACGGCTTGATCGTATCACGTGATACGATCAGATCATCATCGCTTGAGCTTGAAAGTTGGCTACCCGATAGCCGCTACTGAGATTGGGAGGATCGAAAAAATGAAACAACGGCCTCACCTAAGAATAGAGGGGAGACCAATGCCGCTGGGCAGCCAAAGGTAGCCCTTCCTTGGTCTAGATCAGCCGTTGATAAATCCTGCTGCTTGGCGGGCGCGCTCGTTTTCGAGGAGAGGAATCTTGTAGTCGGTTTCGATGATGACCGTGCCTGCGTGGCCGATCTTCGAGAGGGTCAGGCCATCGAATGCTGGAACGCTGGCGGCGATGGATTTGAAGAGATCCTCGATGAGGAAAGTTTCTGATTTCGTGCCGGAGATTGCGGAGATGAGATCGCGGAGGATTTCCCAATCGTCTTTTGCTTGGACCGGTGGCTCAATGGCGCGGTTGAGGCGCTGGAGGCGACCAGTGAGATTGACCATGGAGCCGCGTTTCTCAGCGAAGGCCGCGCCGGGGAGGACGAGGTTTGCTTGGTTGGCAGTCGGGTTCGCGAGGAGCGATGTCTGGAGGAGGAAATCGAGATTTGCGAGGTCTTCAGTAGTGAAACCTGCATCCGTAATGAGGTCTTCTCCGAAGACGAGTAGTGCTTTGATCTGGCCGCTTTGGACACCGGCGCGGATGGATTCGAGGGAGCCGGATGGATCGTCTAGTCCGAGGATGAGTTTCGCTCCGGTGGTATTCGGGTTGCGGTCGGCGGCGATGAGGAGGGAGTCTGCTTCGCCGGTGCGCGCAACGAGGGAAAGGTGGCGGGTGCCTACTGTTTCTTTAAGGGATTTCAGGAGGTGGAGTTCTTCGTTGGTCATGCGACCGGAGCCGATGATTGCGATTTGGTCGGCTTGGAAATTCTTCAACGCGGTAGCCGCATTCTCGTTCGCGGACTGCCAGGTGGTCGGGACGTGTTGGCCGTTCTCGAGAGCCAATGGCTCGGTGAGGCGGGTGTCGCTATCGATGTAGTGGAAGTTCAGGCGATGGGAATCTGGCATCCAGTTTGAGTTCACATCGTCGTTCTGGCGTGGCGTGATGCGGTGGATGGTGTTTTCGCGGGTGTGGATAAGGATGTTGGTTCCGGTGCCGCAGTTGACGTCGATGGACGGCGTTTCTTTAAGGAACCATACCCGCATTTGGAAACGGAAATCGTTGGAGGTAAGCGCGCCGACCGGGCAGATGTCGGCGGTATTGAGGGAGTAGTTATTATCCAGCAAGCGCCCCGGATGGACGGTGAGTGTCGTGTGTGTGCCGCGCTGGGTGAAGCCAAGGACGGGATCTTCCGCGACTTCGTCCATGAAACGGATGCAGCGGGAGCACATGATGCAGCGCTCATCATCAAGGCGGATGCGCGGGCCGATATCGATGTTCTTCGGCTTCTTCACCTTCATATCCACGAAGCGTGAAACGCCGCGTCCGAAGCCGACGGATTGCTCCTGGAGTCGGCACTCGCCTGCTTGGTCGCAGATTGGGCAGTCGAGAGGGTGATTGATCAGGAGGAATTCCATCACGCCCTCGCGGCATTTTTCGACAAGCTCTCCGGTGGTGCGGATGCCCATGTTTTCCGCGACGGTGTTGGCGCAGGAAATGGCGGGGCGTGGCATCCAACCGATGGGCTGGTAGCCGCTTTCATCTAAAGTGGGATCTTGGCCGGGAGTCGGGCGCGGAGGCATGCCCATCTGGACCAGGCACATGCGGCAGTTGCCGGGAACTGTGAGCTTGGGATGGTAGCAGTAGTAGGGGACGTCGACCTTTACCGAACGGCAGGCTTCGATCATGCGGGTACCTTTTGGGAACTGGTGCCAAACGCCGTCAATTTGCACATTTACCAAGCCTTTTTCGGCTGCAATGTCTTTGGGTAGTTTGGTTTCCGCTGTGGCCGAAGGAGTGTCGCTCATGACTGAAAAATGGAGGCAAATTAACAGGCCAGACGACCTGCGCGGACTATGCGTGCCTGCCTACGGGGCGGCAAGTGTGCTTTGTGAAATTTTTCACAAGCCGGTATTGTCTGAGAGGTGTGGATACGGAAAACGTCAACTCCTATGGTTTTACTACTGTTTCGGTGGAGTCTTCGGGGAGCCAGCAGGTTTCGACTCCTTGCTCTTCGATGAGGTTGGCTATTTCAGGATGGAGGCTGCGTAGAGATCGCGGGCTGCGGTGGGATGGGAAAGGGCGGTGTTGTTCGCTTGAGCGAAGGCGGTGTTGGCTTCTATGAAGAGATCGACCTTGTAGGGGGGAGTTCCGGCTTTGGAAGAAAAAGAGGATGAGGGCTAGGGTTGTGGGGGATGCTTTACCGCAAAGGCGCAAAAGTCGCGAAGGGGCGCAAAGGCTGGGATTGCTGGGATTGCTGGGGTTGCTGGGGTTGCGTGCTGGGGTTGCTGGGCAGCAGGATGCCGCCCTCCTTGGGGCTGGGGCTGTCGCGATTTCTAAATCGCGGTTGCTTTCCTCAATCTAGGGA
>CAJJBR010000081.1 GCA_905182475.1 Akkermansiaceae bacterium
ACCTATCTCACCCTCAACTAACAGAAACCGAAAACGACAAACCAACCACCTTCAGAAAAAGCCATCAGCCACTTTTACAGAAAAACATTTACGCAGCCCAAGAAGACAGCATCGTTTAGCGTAGCATCTTGTGCCTCCCTGGATCAACAGACACAACATGAAGGCTAACAGAAACGTCTGTTAGGCGAGGTTAAAACGACTGATTGAATATATTGCGGTCCGGCATCCATGGGTTGTATTCGGCACTCCAAGTGATCAACATGCTGTGGATGTAGTGGCTGTATCAGTCCGACAAACTGCTAGTGCTGCGTCACACGAAAAAAGATGATTATTTTCTGAGCCTTTTCAAAAAATGCTCAACCTGAGCACCCACGAGGAGTGAAAGTGGTGGGCAGAAACCTTCAACTCCAACGGAGCTACGTATTTCAAGCCCGGGGTTGGCGCAGTGGAACGGAGCCTACCCCGGGAACTCCGCCCCCCTATATCCCAACCCCAACGGGGTTGCGTCCGTGCGGAATCAATCCCAGACGTATTTCCCGTCCCGAAATTCTGGATCGCGGAGGAAAAAAGGCGGTCTTTGGTGGAATAAACCGTGTGGATCAGGATTCGCGACAGGGATTTAAGCATGAGATATCCTTTGAATTTCCAGGCTCGGACACAACCCCGTTGGGGTTGTGAGTTTTTTTTGTGCGGTTGTCCCGGGGTAGGTTTCACTGCGTTACGCCACTTGTCCTCCCGTAGCCTTGGCGAAGGAGGAACCCCGGGCTTAAATCCGTATCCCCTTTGGGGATGTAGACGACACCGCCGCCACCCGCATAAAACCCCAACGCCTCTATCCTTCAATCGAAGTGTGACGCAGCACTAGGGCGCGTGAGGGTTCTTCCTGAGTACCGCGAAGAGATGCTCGATGCGTTCGCGACGAGAGGTATGAGCGGACATAGCTTCGCCATCCGACACGGGTTCAATCCTCCGTGTGTAGCCACTGCCAGATCGCTTCGTATTGCTTCCCAGCATCGCCATCCAGAATGTCACCGCGCGGGGACTTGTTGCCATCGGCGTATCGCGGCATTTTACTTCCGGGGATGACAGCAGCGGGATGATCCATCCAACGGTAGAAGTAACCCTCACGAAGTCTTTGGGGGGCGAGTTCGAAATTTACCGCGCCAACCTCGAAGGCGGCCGTGGCTTCCATATCCCCGATGCCGTGGCAAGTGGTGCAGCCGAAGCCCTCCGTCCCGATGAGGCTTTTCCCGATCCCGACGAGCTCAGGATAGGTCTCGACTTCCGCCGGGCCGCTAGGCTCGAACCCGTGAAGGCGAGACAGCCCCTCGGCCAGCGGTGAAGCGTAAGCTCCAAATGCTGGCATCCGTGTACCGAGCCAAGGCCTTGGTCTTGGCTTCGCCGTGCCTTTGAGCATCGCTTCAATGTAAGAGGTATAGAGCATTTCACCGACGAAGGTGAGCTGGGGACGCGACTGATCCACTCGCTCGTCGAGATCATGGACGTGTGCAGCATACTTTTTCGTCGTACTATG
The DNA here is from genome assembly GCA_905182475.1 of Akkermansiaceae bacterium. Taxonomy (GTDB): domain Bacteria; phylum Verrucomicrobiota; class Verrucomicrobiia; order Verrucomicrobiales; family Akkermansiaceae; genus Luteolibacter. Next base: position 1,535 of record CAJJBR010000081.1, read on the forward strand.
GAGGGAGCTGAGGAGTGCTGATTCGTCGTCGAGGGCATGACAAGAATTACAGCGTTTCGCTTCCATCTGGCGGCTTGCAAACTCGGAGGAACTGTCACGCTTCAGAGAATCCGTTCCGGTCTTTGAAAACGCAAGAAGCCCTTCGAGATCGCCCCCCCCTAGATTCAGGACGGGCAGTTCCGGGCGCTTATCCCCTTCCGCGAGGCATCCTTTCTCATCCCAATCCGCTTTAAAAATGGTATCGAGACCGGGAGCAGTCGAGACCCCGCCTGGCAGACCCGGATGGCAAGTTCCGCAGTGGAGGCTTTCGGCCACGGCAGCTCCACGGGTGGCATCACCGGCAGGAAATTCGTAGTCCATTTCAGTTTCCTTTCCTTCCGATTCCGCACGGAGGAAAGCGGCAATGGAATTCGCCTCCTCATCCGACATCTGGAAATTCGGCATTCCTGTGAACGGATGATAGGCTTCGGGTTTTTTCAAAAAGGCGACCAACTGGCCAGGGAGGTACTTGGAGTCGACGTTATTCAAAGGCACCCGACGGCTTTCATCGCCACCGGCTCCGTCTGCGGCAGGATAATGGCAGGCCACGCATCCAAGCTCGTGGAAATGAACACCGCCCTCTTTCGCGAGTGACGCATCCGGTGCGGGTGACACAGGGAGACCCATTTTCGAAGATGCCAGGAAAGCAGCCAAATCAGAAGCTTTCTGGAGGCCATCCGGCGTGGTTGGATCGACAAGCTGCGGCATGTGGGTAGTCGGTTTAAGCGCCTTTGGATCAGCCATCCATTTCTTCAACCACTGCTCGGTCACACGCTCGCCCACACCTGCGAGTATGGGGCCGATCTCACCGATTTCCGGCATTGGGGTCGCGCCGAAACCTTGTTCCGGCGCGTGGCACTTCGCGCAATTTTGTTCGGTAAAAGCGATCCTTCCGTGCCGGTGCAATTCCCCGAGCTTCGCAGCATCGCTTGGCTCGGTGCTAAAAACTGTTGGAGGAATCGTCTGGCGTGGCATTCCCTCTTCCTCCCAGTAGAGGCGGAAGTTGGCACTGCCGTCTTGAGCACTCGAATAACTCACAACGATCCGGTGAAGACCAGGATTGAGGCGGAGGCGCTTGGATTTTTCCGCCCCGAGAGGCCCCTCTTCAACCACCGCTTCTTTGCCAGCTATTGTGAGGCTGGCCTTCCCCTTCCCTTCAAAGGAAAAATAAAGCCTACGCCTTTCCTTTAACTCGATTGCACCTGTCCAAACCACCTCAAATTTCCCGGATTCGAGGAAAGGAGTCGCCGGCTGGTCTGCCGGCACAGAAATCGCAGCCATCCTATCCAAGCGGACGTCCGTCTTCCCGTTCTGGGAAAAAGTGGCGGTCAGCTCCGCGTTCGCGGTGCCGACCATGATGGCTGTTAGAGCAAGGAATCTGCGCATTGTGTAACCCTATATGTCCTATTTTCCGTAAACCGTGGCGTGCACCTCGCTCTTGAGTATCTCACCGTCCGTATCCTCAAGATCGTATCCGACCTTGAGGGACATCGAAGGCTTCATCCCTTCAAGCACAAGTTCGACCGTCTTGCCGTCTCCGGAAAGTTTCGCGGATTCTACCTTCACACTGTCGCGCTTGTGATGCCTTTTCGATTCGGACTTCTTGGCTTTTTTCATCGCCTCCGTGTCTGGGTTGTCCACGGAAAATTCACCAGATCCATACTGCACACTCCTCACATAATCCCACCGCTGAATGGAATAGCTCGTCACGTCCTCTGCCAACTCGGCATCAAGCTTCACCGGGAAAGTGAGTTTCACACCCGATTCTGTGTAATCAAGTTTCTCAGGGATATTCAAACCCACCTCCGCGTTGAAACGGATACGCTGGAAGGCGCACTCACTTGCCGCATTCGTCTGCCAACCGCGAAAACCGAGCACATACATCGAACCGTCGCTATGAAAACGCGCACGCATGGCAGATGACTGAAGGGAAATCGGGAGCTTCACTGCACCAGCCTGCAGTCTACCGTTGTTTGTCACAGGCAGCACCCGGAAGAGGCTAGATTTTCCGTAGGAGAGGTGGATCATCTCGCCGGTCTTCAAGCCGAACTTCGCATAATCTGGAACCCAGACCTGGGAGCCGCCGGAGTTGTCCACATCCATAGGAAGGTAGACAAGCGGCGGGGTATAAGCTGCACTCGTGAGGGAATGGCGGGAATCTTCGGTTCCAAAAAATACGGGCGTATCGCCAGCCTTCACGTAGTTAATTTTACAGCTGGGCTGCCATGTGCCTTCGTTCTCACCCGTGGTGATCTCGCCGTTCGGGCCGATGCCCATGCCGCCCGGTGCGCGGATACCAGTGGCAACAACTTCGAACTTTTTCCCATCAGGGGAAATTTTCGCAACAATCCCGTGATGCGGGAGTATCTTGTCAAAGCCACGGCCACCGCCACGAACCGGAGCTGCCTTTGCAAAGTAGAAGTTGCCTTCCTTGTCCGTCTGAAGATCAAAAGCGAACTCGTGGAAGTTTTCTGAAATATATACGTCGCGGTTGAATACTTTGAAGTAATCCGTCTCGCCGTCCTTGTTCAGGTCAATGAGCTTAGTGATCTGGTCACGGCCGTTTACGTAGATTTCCCCGTCAACGACTTTCAAGCCAATGGTCTCGAACAATCCGGCTGCGATGCGGCGCCATTTGAATTCCTTCCAATCCCCCTTGAGTCCGCTGACGACCCACACATCTCCGTTCCATGTGGAAAGGGCGGCTGAATCTTCGTCGATAAAATCGAAGCCGCCGAAGCGAAGGTTCGCGTCCCAAGGATTTTCAGTAGGGAGAGTTACGAGATCGGTGAGATAGGTGTCTTCGTCGTTGCCTGAGATTTTGCCTTCGGTCGTAATTGTCTCCGTCCAGATGCCAGGGCCTCCGGAGGTGAGCTTTGCGAAATCAGGTTTCGCGCCCGCGGTCGGTTTGTCACCTTTTGCTATGGCGATCTGTGCGACGAGTTCGCCGTCACCTTTCGGGATCAGCGCGAGAAGGCGATTTAGGTTCTTTGGATCGGTGGCTAGTTTGACACCGCCCGTGGAAACGATGCCGAGACCATCGGCAGATTTCGCGGCAAGCATATCGTCACCAACGGTGAACGCGCCCTTCTCATCGGCAACGACAAGGGTAAGGGCTTCTTTTCGTGATCCGAACTTGAAGGAGCGGGTGATGGTTTCTCCGGAGCGCTCGAGATTCTCTAGGACCTCGGTTCCGTTCACTGTGTATTCGAGAACGATGGTTCTCCCGTGGCGGTAATGGCCGGTGAGTGCACCATGCGGAATGTCGCCGTGCCCCTTTATCTCGCGCTTGTCATCGAAGGAACCGCTTTCATCAGCCCAGCCAGAGGTGGTATCGGTCACGAGAAGGGCTTCCTTGTTGCCCATGGTCATTAAGCGGCCGTGCGCGCCTGTCCAAGGGGTGCCACCCCATTCGATACCGCCTTTGTAAACACTGGAGAGACGAAGAGTTTCCGTATCGTAAAGGGCACGCCAGCCTTCTCCGAGATCCACCGAAAGGCCTTTGATTGCACTCATTCGTTTTTCCCCGTGGAAATAGTCCCCGAAAGTATTCATCCATGCCGGACCCACATCCATTTTTTCATACCACTTCTGCGCCACGAGGGGCTGGATCAATAGGGTGGATACTGCGATTACCTTGCCGAGTCTTTGCATACGGATGTATCTTACGTTCCTATCGTATGAGGTCTAGCTACTAAATTCAAAAATTCCGCGCTTCACCTGCGGACCGATCCGGCGTTTTATCTGCACATGATCGACATGCTCGTGCGACTCTATGACCTGCCGGATTCCGGCGACCTTTACCGCAAGGTCGCGGCTCAGGGCATCACCCTGCGCCGGGCGCGCGCCTTCGAGAAACACACGCTAGCCGCATTCGCCCGCGAAAATTTCTCGGAAAAATGGGCAAGTGAGATCGAAGTCGCTCTCACACGCCAACCCGTATCCTGCTGGATCGCGACTCGCGACAAGCAGATCCTCGGCTTCTCCTGCTATGAAACCACCCACCGCGGCTTCTTCGGTCCAACCGGAGTGATCGAGTCCGCACGTGGCACCGGACTCGGCAAAGCCCTGCTCTTCAAGGCGCTGGAATCCCTCCGAGATATCGGCTACGCATACGGCGTCATCGGTGGGGTCGGGCCGCGCGAATTCTATGAGAAGAACTGCGACGCGATCGAAATACCCGGTAGCGATCCCGGGGTTTACGCAGACATCCTGCCCTGACCTTTCCAGTGGCAACCAGCGAGCATACCGAACTCCCCGAGCGCTTCGGGCCGATGACCGTCAAGGAACTCCGCCAGAGCCTGCGGCGCAACAGCTTCGTCTATCCGTTCATCTGCATCCACATCTTCGCGACCATCGCGATCTATGCAGAGTTCACGATGTCCATCGGACTCAACTCCAGCAGCAATCCTGCCGTATTCCTCTGGAACCCCGATGAGATCGGCTCCTTCTGGTGGGTCGCTATGGCGATCTGTGGAGTGCTGATGCCTCTCGCTGGATTTTTCCTCATGCCCCAGGAGATCGACGAGGGAAACCACGAACTTCTGCTCCTCACTAAGCTCACCCGCTGGCAGATTGTCTCCGGAAAATTCCTGATGCTATGGGGGCTTAGCTGCCTCACGTTTATTTCCCTCCTTCCCTACGTGGTGATCCGATATTTCATAGGAGGCATCGAGTGGTTCGGCGAAATTGCCAACGCGGGCTCCGTCCTTTCTGCGGCTGCAATCCTTTCTGCAGGAACAATTGCCGCATCCGGTTTTAAAAACCTCGCCTCAAAATTCGGAGTCTTTGTTCTCTTCCTCTTCTCTGCGGCATTGGGTGGAGGGGCAGGAATGATAGGTGGTGGCATGACCATGAGTATGAGCGCAACCCACGAATTAGCGTGGCTTGGGATCATTTTCTACCACTTCTGCGCACTCTGTGTAGTCGCTTGCTACTCAATGATGGGAATGCTTGTTGCCCGCTCCCGACTGCGGCTCGCCATCATGAATTTCGAGCTAAAACCCTCCTCCGTCCTGCTCATCATCCTGGGACTCGCACCATTTATCATAGGCATGGCCGCCGCGTTCACCTGTGGCTTTGGAAGCGTCGCGGGCGTCCTTCTACTGACATTCCTCGCATGGAATTCAGATCGGACGCCCAAGGCACCAAAATGGCTTCCTCCACCGCCACCAAACGTCCCGCCTCCACCGGCTCCTCAGGAAGAAGCCTCCTAACCGGCTACCGAACCGTTCGAACGCGAGATACGCGCCTTTTTCGAAATCCCTTTGGGTAGAAACGGATCACGCAGTGCTTCCCGAAAATCGAACACCTCGTCAAAATCTTCAGGTTTGTCTGACTCCTGCTTTCCAAAAACCTGTTCCTCAATCATCTGAAAAACCATATTGCCAACATCGCGGCACTCGGTAATCCCCCATTCGTCCATCAGGGTAGCCCCCATGGGACCGAACTGTTCCAATGCGCAATCACGGAAACCTTCCAGCAATTCCTTCCCACTGACGTGCCTGCCCTGCCCCTTGCCTTCTTCCGAAAATCGCTTGAGCGTAAAGTCCAGCGTATCCTTGAGAAAAAAGTAAGCCTGCCCGTCATAGCGTTTTTCACGCATCAAGATCGCGGCTACGGATTCCTCGAAATGGATGGGCTGCATCTGGATACACTGCCAAACGTATTCCGAACTGTCAAAACTCGAATGGGATCCGCAATTTTCAGAATTCCATCCCCACAAGGTCGCGGTCTTCCTTGGCAGATTCCAGAAAGCTCTCATCCATATCCACGGCCTTAGACAAATGGTTCTTCGCCCGTTCCCTCTCTCCCAGAGTCCACAGATAGCAGGCCATATTATAATGGAAAACCGGGAGTTCATGGAGTGATTCGGGGCCTTTGAGCAACCACTTCCTGGCTTCTTCCGTATCCCCGTTTTCATGAAGGCAGTATGCGGCACTTAGGAAGAAATCCGGTTCATCAACCGCCAGTTTGCAGAGACTCCGTGCCGTCTCGGAAGCGACCTTCCAATCCTCCTTCACCATCTCCGCCGCAAGTTTCAGTTCCAGCGCTTTCCGGCTCTCTTTGTCAGCCCCTTCTAGCGAACTAAGTTCCTCCAGCGCGTCGTCGGGCATGCCAAGTTCCAACCATCCCGAAGCCGCTCTCAATACCTGTTTCGCAAACATTTCAAAAACCACTAGCAGATGCGCAACCACTCCGCAACCCCGTGGGGAAGAACGCGGAACTCTTCCCTTGAACCGACGTTCCTCACCCCGTCACAATTCACCCATGGGAAACGAGTTCTACAACGCCTTTGATACCGAGCGCCTTTCGAAACGCTCCGATACCGGCGATTATCGCACACCGTTTCAAATCGACCGCGACCGCGTCCTTCACACCCCTACGTTCCGCCGCCTCCAGAACAAAACACAAGTCTTCTGGTCCGGTGAATACGACTTCTACCGCACCCGCCTCACCCATTCCCTCGAGGTCGCGCAAATCGGAAAATCCATCTGCTCATGGCTGCTCCGTCAGGAAAACTCCCTGCTCTCGGAAAATTTCCATATCGATACCGACCTAGTCGAAGCCATCTGCCTCTCCCACGATCTCGGCCACCCACCATTCGGGCACGCGGGCGAGCGCACGCTGAACCACCTCATGCGCGCGCAAGGCGGCTTCGAAGGAAACGCCCAGACACTCCGCCTACTCACCGAGCGAATCTTTTCCGCCAAGCGAACCGGCATGGATCCCTCCCGTGCCTTCCTCGACGGCATCCTGAAATACAAATCCCTTTGGTCAGAGTTATTGAAGAACGGCGAGCATCCGAAAAACCATTTCATCTACGATTCCCAGTTTAGTTTTCTCAACTGGGCAGTAGGCGAAATTGATTTTCCGGTAGAGCTTACTCCCGGGAAATCACGCGATTCGTTCAAATCCATCGAATGCCAGGTCATGGACTGGGCGGACGATACCGCCTACTCGTTGAACGACCTCTCAGACAGCGTGCGCGCAGGCTTCCTGCACATCGAGAAAATCGAATCCTGGGCAGCAAAGAACAATCACGACATCGCCCCGAAAACCCCGCTCGGCGACCTCATCACCGCGATCCGCCAACACCGCGTCGATCCCTTCGTCGGCAAGCGTATCGGGAAATACATCCAGTCAGCCAAGCTGGAACAAGATTCAAATTTCCTCTCCGCGACAACCAACCGCTATAAATACCGTCTCGTCATCGACCCGGAAGTCCGTGCCGAATCCGAGCTTTTCAAGAAACTCGCCTACGAAGTGGTCTTTCTCTCCCCTCAGCTCAAGCAACTTGAACACAAAGGCTCCCGGATGCTGCGTCTTCTCTGGGAAATTCTCGAAACTCGATACGTCAAAGGTGAGAGCATCGACGGTCAGGATTTCCAACTACTTCCTTCCGATAGCGTGGATGAAATCAACTCCGCAGCAGACGAAACCTCTCGTGCCCGCTTGATTTGCGACTATCTGGCCGGAATGACCGATGGCTACGCTGCCAGAACCTACAAACGCCTTTTTTCTCCTGATTTCGGTTCAATCAACGATCTTTGAAGAAAAAGTTCACCTTGTGGAAATTTCCGGGTTGCCAAATACCGGGATGCTCGGGTAGCTTTCCGCGCCCGGGGCTTCGCCTCCGAGAGATAAACAGCCTTATAGTGTAATGGTAACACTCCGGATTTTGATTCCGTCATTCTAGGTTCGAGCCCTAGTAAGGCTACTCTCTTGTTTTTGCTAGCTAGCTTGAGCGGTTACTCCGTCACTACAACTTCCCGGTATTTCCGTGAGACTCATAGCCGCAACGCCCATTGCTTTCCTGGTATTTTCCCACGCCGTATCCGCATCTCCTTCCGGAGATTGGTGCGAAACACTCAAAGCATCTACCTCTTATCTGTATGAGGATGCGGAAAACACGATCATCCAATCATTCAAAATCGGAAACCGACTCCACTGGCAGGCCTATCATCTTAACGGAAAAGATCAGGCTGGAAATTCGTTCCACCACTCGGACAACGAGTTCCGCCGCTTCCGACCCAGCACAAAAATCGCGTTTCTTCGCTACTTCACCCTCGATCTGTCGGCCAACCTCGTCAGCGATCGGCACTTCGCCAAAGGGGAAACCGACTGGCAGTTTCAGAATTACGGCAAGTCCATCCTTACCTTTGATATCCGCAATCTGTTCGAGATTTCTGACTTCGACAAACTAGCCTTCAGCTACGGACGACAAAAACTCTCCGTCACCTACGAGGGAATGCAGTCATCGGATCGCTTCATTACCATCGAGCGTTCGGCCACTGCAAACATGCTTTCCGGAGGAAGGTATCCAACGGGCCTGAACTTGGCGGTGGGAAAGATGCCCTGGCTCCTGAACTTTGGGATCTATAACGGCATCGATGAGAAATCTCTCGAAGCCTCGCACGAAGGACTCGCCTATTTCGTTTCGTTCGACTACCAACTCTCCGATTCTTGGGCACTCCGAACCGATGTAATCGTGAACAATCTTTCCGAAACACATCAGAATATTTTCACCTACGATTGGGGCGGATCGATCAACCTGATCTACGATAAGGAGTCCTTCGGACTTCTTGCCACACTGGCACTGGCAGACAATGGCAGCCAGCCTGCCGGGCGAGGCGGAGACTACTACGGCATCGTGATCATGCCGTGGATATGGATTATTCCGGAGAAGACCCAGCTCGTATTCCAATACAACCGGTTGGAATCATCTCAGCCCGCAGCGATCCGAGCAAACACCCGCTACTTGGCGGGTAGTCAGGCTTTTGCACCAGTAAATTCCGGTCGTGGCGACCAGCTAGACACGTTTTATCTCGGTATCAACCAATACCTCTGCAGCAAAAAACTAAGGCTAATGGTTGGTGCCGAATACGACATACTTCGAACACCCGGAGGTCACGTAGAAACACTGACCACCTCTATGGCCATCCGCCTGTCGTTTTAGTTACTCTTCCAGCAGAGCGGTTTGCCCGGAATCCTTCTTCTGAGCTTCAAGCGCAGTCTCGGACTGGGCGATAGCCCATGAGTTGTAATCCTTCTGCGGTACAACTTCCATGGTTCCGATCATGTTTGCGTGGCCTTCGCCGCAAAGCTGGGCGCAGACGACCGAGGTTTCCATGACTTTTACCGGAGTGAACCACATCGCGATCTCTTTACCGGGAATCGCATCCTGCTGGATACGCATTGGCACGATTGCGTAGTTATGGATCACGTCCTTGGTGCCGATGTTGAGGACAGTAGGGCGGTCAACAGGGAGTTTTAAAACAGGAGCAACGAAGTCATCGTATGCGTTTGGATCAGTATAGTCGATACCCAGATCGTTTGTTCCGCTGATGAGAGCTGCATCGGTACGACCAAATTTTCCATCAAGACCAGGGTAATGATAAGTCCAGCCAAACTGCCAGCCGACCACGCGGACACGGACGGGATCCATTTCCTGAACAGTCTCCCAGTCGTCGACTCGCTGTTGCCAGAGAGGAAACGCAAAACCGAGAAGCAGAACTGCCTCAATGATAATCACCGCAACCTCCATGTGGCTGGAAAGATGGCTCCTTACACCGTCATAGGATGCTTTTGGATTCCGCTTGTGCCAAAATTTCCAAAGGCAGACAAAGAAGAAGGCCGTCCAGCCCACGAACAGGGCAAGCATGAACCAGTGAACAACGACGATGAGGTGATCGACGTGGCCGCCGTGAGCGGAGTAGTTTTCGGGGAGTCCGAGTAATTCTGCGAAGGTCATTTGGATAGATTCTGAAAGGCTGAAAATGCGGTTAGTTAGTGACGTAGTCGTCGCACAATTCTGGGTCGAGATTGGCCTGCTCCCTGCGGGCCAGACGGATCATGAAGAAAGCCACTCCACTGAGGACGGAGAGAATGACGACAAGGAGGAAAAAGATCGAGTAACCGATCGAATCCCCTGACGCTTCAAAATTGACAGCGCATGTGGAGCAAGCGAGTTGATTGAGGAAATTCATGACAGGATTAGAGGTGGAGTTGATTGGCTTTTTTCCGGAAATAGAAAGCGTATACAGGCATCAGCAGCAGGCCGATCGCTCCTACCACACCGAAGGCTGTCGCCATTCCTGAGGGCTCTGGAGCCAGCACGAATGCCCACACAATCAGGAACGCGCAGAGAAGAGTGCAAACGGTGATGAATACGATGTGGAAGCTACGGAGTGACATGGCTGCTTATTTGTAGAAGAGGTAATCGTGGATCGGATCCCTGTAGGCAAGTGCCAGAAGGAGCGCCATCCATGTAACGAAGATAAGACCGGCACCGAAAATCCAATAGATGGCTTTTTTTTCGTGGTTCAAGTGCATGAAGATCACCGCAACGAGAGTCGCTTTAGTGCTGGCGATCAAAAGGCCGATAATTGCATCCCATTTGTCGAAGCCGTGTTCGCCCACGTCTAACCAGTAAAGAAATTCAGGTGGGGATGCCACGACAACTGTGAGAACGGTACCAACAAGGAGTGCACCGAAGACGGCTAAATAGGTCTTCTTTGACTTCTGGAGTGCTTCAATGGAATCTGCCATTTCGGAGTAATTTGTAGTTTTAAAATATGAGGAAATACCCTGATTACATGAGGTAAAGGATAGGGAAAGCGAAGATCCAGATAAGGTCAACAAAGTGCCAGAACAGGCCACCGACCTCTACCCGGTTGGTTAGCCACTCGGGATTCTCAAGATACATTTTCCGCCCGAAGAGCAAGTAGTAGGCAAGAACAAGGGCACCACCGATCACGTGCAGACCGTGAAGTCCGGTGATCGTGAAATAGATTGCATAGTAGGTGTTCCAAGCGGGTGAGAACTTCGCGGCGTGGCGGATCTCTTCACGGGGAATTGAGAGGTGTGGGAAGGTCTCCTCACCCCGCGCTTTGTAGTTGGGGCCCAGGAACTCTTCCTTAAAAGCATCAACCCCACCGACACTGACATTCTTAGTTTCCTCGCCCATCTTGGCGAAATCCTTCCATCCCATACGGTAGAGTTCCTTATGGGTTAGGACACGTTTTGGAATATCTGTCTCTTTTCCATTTTTGCCCTCTTCGAAACCGTAACGGTCGTTGAGTTCTTTCTGTCTGCTTTCGTTGCGCTTGAGATGCCAAGCCCATGCATCTCTGACGAACTTATTGCTCTTCATCAGCCAAGAATTCTCAATCGCAGATTCCGGTGAAATCCCCTTCTCTTCCGCTTTCATTACCAGCCATTGGAAATCGATGGCATCAACATTGTGGAAGACCATCGGACTTTCTTCGAGCTTCCCGGTAATTACCGTATCATCACGGAGGCGGGAGGAAGTTTCACCCTCCTGGATATTGCGGGGTTTAAAAAGTAGCTCTGCGCCACCCTCAGCAACAAAGGTAGCAGAGGCTACCTCCGTGAGGAGTTCGTGCCCGATGGCATCCATATCGATGTTCACACCGGTAGCGACTTCCCATCCTCTTTTGCCAGGATTCTCTTTTTTGGCGATAACCCATTCGCTACGAAGCGCTTCGGTGCGGATCACGCCATTGTGGGCGCGTGCTTTGAGATACTCTTTCTTGAGTGATTGAAGCAGTTCTACGGAAAGCTCAGTTCCCTTTTTAGCGAGGATCTTAGGTTGCCTTTTTTCAGACTTGGAAGAGGCAGGCTTAGTAAAAGCCTCAACATCCTCCTCGAGGATGTAGGTGACATTCTGGTGCTTGGCCTCAGAAAGGATTTCCTCTACCCATGACTTATAGAAGCGGTTTACGCTGAAGGTCAATTTCTCCGACTTCACTCGGATCATGTTCTCTTCGATCTTGTGACCGTTATGGTTTTTTTCGTAATCGTCGGGATTGGGGTGATGCTTATCGGCACCTTCCTTAAGTTCATACCCGAGGTGGCCTTCGATAACGGAATAGTCATCAAGGCGCACCGCTTGGTGATGGAGCTTCACGTTATACTCGACACCTTTCAGAACCATGAAAAGCGCGGCGCATGCCACTGTGATACCCATATAGATCTGAAATTTACGCCACTCGCGCATTTTCAAAGCCACCCATGCGAATACAACGGTGACCGATGATCCGATGAGGACGAAAGTGTTGATCAGACCCGGAAGGACGGGAAGCGTCCGCTCGGGCCACGGGTAATCCGCCCCCATGCGCAAGTAAACGTATGCGGAGAAGAATCCACCGAAGAGCATGACCTCGGAGGCGAGGAACAGCCAGATGGCGATCTTCGAGTTGATCAGGCCCGTGTCTTTACGGGGAGTTACAATATATGGGATTTCCATTTCTAAAAGTTGGCTAGTGTTCAGTTCTCAGTTTTCAGGGGAAGACTGAACGTTAAAGAGTTTCTTCCTTATCCTTGGTGCTGGCGATTACGGGTTCCTCAGTTCGCTTCTTCGGAGCCTCCCACTGAGGGAAGTAATCCTTGTCGCAATCAGGACGGGAATATTCGTATGGTCCGCGATAGACCGCGACATCGTAAGTGAAATTGCCGTGACCCGGAGGCGTCGGTGTTGACCACTCAAGTGTGGTGCCGCCCCATGGGTTGTCGCTCTCGACCTTACGACCGGCTTTCCATGCGAGCAGGACATTGATGATGAAAGGGATCTGTGCAATTGCCAGTGCCCACGCACCCATCGACATCACGATGTTCAGGTCGATGCTTTCACGGACGATCTGTCCGAACACGTTGGATCCGTCGGCGGCCTTTTCGAGATAAGCGTCGCCACCGTTGTACCAGCGACGATGGAAGCCAGACATACCTTGGATGAGCATCGGGAAGAAGATGATGTTCATGCACACGAGACTTGGCCAGAAGTGAAGGTGGCCGAGGATGTTGTTCATGTAGCGCCCGGTGATCTTCGGATACCAGTGGTAAACACCGGCGAAGAGGCCGAAGAGAATGCCCGGCGCAACCACGTAATGGAAGTGGCCGATCACGTAGTAGGTATCGTGTAGGTGTAGTCCGACTAAGTTGAAGGCGAGTGGTAGACCGGTGAGTCCGCCAATACCAAACATCGGGATGAAAGCACATGCCCAGAGCATCGGAACCGTGAAGCGGATGGAACCGCCCCATAGGGATATCAACATCGCGGTGATAATGATGACCGATGGAATCGAGATCAGCACCGTCGTCGTCTGGAAGAAGGTGGAAACTCCAGCACCCATGCCGGTCATATACATGTGGTGTGCCCATACGATGAAGGAGAGAAATCCGAGGATGAGTACGGAATAGACCATCGACTTGTAGCCCCAGAGCGGCTTGCGAGTGTTAACTGGAATAATTTCTGCAACACAGGCGATCGCAGGGAGGAGGAGCACATAAACCTCCGGGTGGCCGAGGAACCAGAAAAGGTGCTGGAAGAGCAGTGGCGAACCGCCGCCAGACAGATCAGCAAGACCTTCTGTTTTCGTAAAGAGACCGGAAGGCATGAAAAAGGACGAGTGCCCCACCCTGTCCATGAGCTGCATGATGCCCGCAGCCTCAAGCGGCGGAAATGCGAGAAGGAGAAGGAAACCTGTGACAAGCATCGCCCAGACAAAGAACGGAAGTCGCATCCAGGTCATCCCTCGTGCACGAAGGTTAATGATCGTTGTAATGAAATTAACCGACCCGAGAAGAGAGGAGGTAATCAGGAGCACCAGCCCCAGTAGCCACTGGGTTTGCCCGGCCATCCATTGGTTAACGATCTGCCCGTCGGCAAATCCGGCGAGCGGCGAGTAGTTCGTCCAACCTGATTTCGCGGCACCGGACTCCATGAAGAAGGAGGCGCACATGGTGACGCCACCGAGGAAATAGACCCAGTAGGAAACCATGTTTAGCTTCGGGAAGGCCATATCGACCGCACCGATCTGGAGGGGCGTAATGTAGTTGCCAAAAGCACCGAAACCGAGCGGCACGATACCTAGAAAGACCATGATCGTCCCGTGCATAGCACCGAACATGTTGTAGGTCTCACCGGTGACTTTTCCGTCCTGCAGCCAGCGGGCTTTCCAGGTATCGGTGAAAAGGAAGCTCATCCACTCTGGAAGCGGTTGGTGTGGATACGCGATGCTCCAGCGCATCACCATCATCAGGTAGAAACCGAATGCAAGGAAGAGCATAGCGGTAATGCCATACTGGATGCCGATAGTCTTGTGATCGGTTGAAAAGACGTATTTTTTAATCCAGCCGGGATTGTGGTGGTCACCATGATCGTCATGATGGTCGTGGCCGGAATCGGATGCTGCGTGGGCGCTCATAAATAGTGGAAACTTAAAATTCTAAACTTTAAAATGGAATTGGATCACTCGACGGGCTTGAGTGTCGCGGGATTGACCAGGGTCATCGGATCAAGCGCCTCGCCAGGAAGCATAGTCATGTGGTCGGCGGCGATTTCTTCGGCATTCACCGGCCCACCCTTCGCTCGAGCAGCGGAAAGTTCAAGGGCAGCCTGAGCCATTTCCACGGTAACAACGTCACCGCTGGCATTGCCGAAGCTGTTGCGGATATAAGTCATTACACCGGCAAGATCCTCTGCACCCATTCCGGCTCCTTGGGCGGGCATGATCCCAGCTCCATACACCTTACCAGTACTGGTCGGGCCTTGGAGACCGTTGAGGATCACCATGGCGAGTTTCTGTGTATCACCGGCCACCCATTTGGAACCTGCTAGGGAAGGATAGTTCGCACCATCACCTCTTCCGTCGGCACCATGGCAACCGTTGCACTTCGAGTAAATCTTTGCACCTTTGCCGCTGAATGCCGCCAGAGCCGTTTTTGCCACCGGGCCTTCATCCCCAGCTCCCGGGGCTTTGCCACGGACGTAGCCTTCCTGGAAAGTGCTGCCATACGAGAAAAGGGTTCCGGCCTTACCAAGGACTCCCCCTGCGATCAGCAGAACGATTCCGCAAGCAACGATAACCCAAAGCGAGACCGGCTCATGGCCGTTGTCCACGAGACGTTCCTCACGAGCTGTGGCTGCAGTTTCACGATCAACGCGGCCGTGGGCCTTGGTGACGTTGATCGACTCGTCGAGGTCGGGTTTGTTGGTCGGTTGCTGACTTGGCGAAGACATTGGGAAAGGTGGATGGGAAAATTTAAAATTGGGAATTTGGTTACGAAGCCGAAGCATCTTCTGACGCCGGAGCTGCCTCTTCGGATGCCGCATCTTCTGATGTGTCCGCTTCTTCTGTCTTTTCTTCTGCAGGCGCCGCCGACGGGGCTTTTGCTGGAATTGATTCTTCCTCTGCTTCCGGAGAGAAATCGAGGGATGCAGGAACCGTTTGATCTTTTTTCAAGGAGAGCAAGTAGGAAACCAATGCACGCGCGTCTGGCTTCGGGGAGATCTCGCCTCCATCCTCACCCTCGAACGGCAGTGATTCATCGGAAGCGATACCCTTGATTTCGGTTTCTTTAAATAGAAACCTAAAGGAAGGACAGCTGGAACTGCGGTGCCGTGGTTTCCAACGCGGATTGTATAGGTGGCGGTAGAGCCACATCTCCGACTCCATCTCATCAGCGGGAGCATAAAGCGCCTCAACCCGGCGTCCGAGGTTCGAAAGATCCGGCCCCATGCGCGATACACCGATTTGTGCGAATTTCTCACCTGCGAAGTCGAAAGCATTTGTCTCGCGGCGGGTGTCGCCTCGGTCTTCGTCGTTCACAAGTCCACCCCAATCAGGACGGAACATGTCGTTTCCAGCGTAGGTGGGCCGGACAAGCTGGGTATGGCAGAGGTAGCAGCCGTTTTCCGCATACACTTGTGCGCCGTCTGCGATACGGCCTGCGCGTTTCGGGATATAAACTGCATTCGTCCCTTCCGCTTCGTCCATGGCAATAGGTTCGAGCGAACGCATCTTGATAAACGGAATGATGATGATGGCCAGCCATGCAACTCCGAAGCTGGCGGAGAGGCCGAGGAAGAAAGTGCGGAAACTCATGTGGATAGGATGAAAAATGGATTAATGGGCGGAGGCAGACGCGGAGCCCGGGCCGCAGTTGTCGATATCACCTTCTTCGCCGTGTGGGCTGTGGCCGTGCTCTGTGTTGAGCAAGGTCGGGTGATTGCTGCGGCGGCCGAGGCGTAGCCACATCACGGTCAGGTGCATGAAGAAGAAAACGTTGGATATGAGGATAAAGATCCAGGAAATAGTGACGGCCCAAGCGTAAGGAAACGTACGCTCCGCGATCGTGATGTATGATTTGCCAAACTCCTCCTGCCCGATGCCTTGCTGGATTCCACCAAAGATGGCGACCAGAGCAATCAGGACGATACCGTAGATCGAGATGAAAAAGTGCATTTTGATCAGGCGGCGGGAAAGCCACTCGCGTCGGGTGATCCGTGGAACGATGAAGTAAATCGAGCCGAACATCACGAAGCTGAAGAACCCGTAAAGTGAGAGAATTTCAAAACCATATCCTGACATCGAGAATTGGGAAAGTTCCAGTGTTTGGCCGGGAATATTCAAGAACACAGCGGCTCCCGCCATGACCATCAGTCCGACAATGCCCGCCATCGTGAAGCGCAGGGTCGGGCTGTTGTTTACGAGATCCCCTGAGGAAATCGCTGTCTTGAGGAGATTGACCGCTGCGGTGATAGCAGGGATGAAAAACAGGATCGTTGCAGTCGCACCGAGGTAGGGGAGGAAGTAAGGGATAGGCGCTCCGGTAAGTTTCTGCATACCTGCCCATGGCATGATCACGGCGAGCGACCAGAAACCGAGTTTCGCCAGCGAGTAGCTATAGATCGGACGGCCTGAAACTTTTGGAACGAGGTAAAAAGCGGTGCCTAGAGCGATCGGAGTGAAGAACAGGAAGATCAGGCTGGATTTATACCAAGCGTTGATTCCGGCAGCCATCACGGGATTCCCTGGAATTACATGTAGCAGGACGTTCGCGGTAATAAATACCCATGGGAACCAGATCAGCGCCGCCATCAAATACCATTGGGAGATATAGACGTGGCCTTCAGGACGCACTTTGAACTGAATGAACGACCAGATCACGATCGCGAAATAACTAATCAGGATTACTGGCCATGCAAAGACTGGGAACTCCATCCATGGCATTCCGGTACTAAATCCACCGAGGATACCGAGGATTCCGATGGAAACACCGAGGTTCCAGATGTGTCCGGCAGTGAGGATGAGTCCGGAAGCACGGCACTCTTGCCGGGAAAGCCGTGACATCAGCCAAACGATGACACCGAAAGCGGCTTGGAAGCCCCAACCATAGACGAGGGCATTGAGGTGGGCTGCCTGGGTGCGCCCGTAAGTGAGCCACGAGCAACTGTCTAGGAAGCCAGGAGAATGGACTTTCGCCGAGGAAACGATTCCGAGGATGATCGATACAGCGAGCCATGCGGCACCGCTGGTAAGAAAGAACATCACAGGATGGCGTAGCGAGCGGTCGATGCTTGCGCGGAGGACGGCGTCCTGTTCGGGGTTTGTTGAGGTATCGGATGACATCTGGCAGTCTTTAAAAAAGGGTTACGGCTTGGTGAGTTCTTCGACGGTGGCCGCCGGCTTGCCGACTTCACCGCGCATGGCGGCGACATGCTCTGGTTTCACGGCGTGGGCGTTGTTGCCAAAACTGTTGCGAATGTAGGTGAGAACGCCTGCGATCTGCTCGTCAGTCTGGTAGGCCATGGCAGCCATGGGAGCAGGGAAATTGTAATCGACACCGGCGACGGTGATGGGACCCAAAAGTCCGCGAAGCTGAATCTTGATCAGGTTTGAGATCGGGCCGGTGACCCACTCGGAACCTGCAAGCGGAGGGGCGATAGATCCCCCTTCACCATTCTGACCGTGGCATGCGCTGCAGACAAGGAACTGGACTTTGCCAATCTCCATCTGGGCAGGGTCGATTGGTGCGGCCGGATCCGCAGGAGCTGCGTCGATGGCGGAGTAATCGTCAGCGGGCGCGTTGGCGATTTTGATAGCGGTAACAGATCCCGGGACGAGCTGCTCCGGTTTCTCAATAGCTACCGGCTTGGAAGCGGCGAGTGTTTTCCCGGTTTCTTCGATTGCACTGGAAATCTGCTCAGGCGTAAGGACAGCTGCTTGCGCTTCGTCAATTTCCGACTTCGTCTCATAACGAATTTTTCCAGCAACATCTTCCGGATCCTCCCCTTTTCTGAAGAGACCGAATGCGGCGGCGATGCCCAGAACGAGCAGCAGCAATACGCCGAAGAATGTGAGGATGCCGAGTCCATCAAAGAATGCTTTGATACGGATCAGGGGATTGTCGCGGGTGGGGTCCATGTGTTTGTAGAAACAGGTTGGGAAAGATCAGTTGGTGAAGTTCGCGCTCTCTAGGATACGGGGATCGCGGTTCGGATAAAGCGAGTGTTGGCCAAGGGCGCGGAGCAGGAAGAATAGGAAGGCGGCACCGATGGTGACGAAGGCGAGGATATCGCCCCAGAAGGCACCGGGGATGGAGGTGCTGATTTGTCCGAAGACATCCGGATCAATCTTTCCAAGGGAAATTCCGCGCTCTGGGATGGAGATGAGGTAGTGGTCGAGCACATGCATGCAGAGCGTGTAGACCGCCACGATGGAGAGGTATTTCGGGTTCTTTTTCAACCATGCCTGGAGAAGCACGACGAAGGGAACGATGAAGTGGAAAACCACCAGGAAGATCATACCGGTGTTCCAGTTACCGGTGTTGCGGATCAGGAAGTAGGAGGTTTCCTCGGTGATATTCGCATACCAGATGAGGAAATACTGCGAAAATGCGATGTATGCCCAGAAGGTAGTGAAGGCGAACAGCAGCTTGCCCATGATGTGGAAATGCTCCGGACCGGTCACATGCTTGAGGTGCCCTTGGCTCTTCAACCATGCGCAGACGAGAATGATGACCGCCATCGAGTTCAGCGTAGAACCAGCGAAGAGATAAACACCCCACATCGTGGAGAACCATTTATAATCCAGCCCCATGAGGAAATCGAATCCGGTAAAGGTGATCGTCAGGGCGAAGATGATCAGAGTGTAAGTGGAGTGCTTGCGCGCTGCGAAAAGACGCGATGTGCCTGGTTTCGGATCGGTATCCTGTGAGGTGGAAAGTTTCCGGAGGAAGTAGATCACTACGGATATGCCGATGCCGTAGAAGAGGAAACGCCCGACCCAGAACGGAATGTTCATGAACCAGTATTTGGCGTACATCAGGTGGTCTTCGTGGTGCAGGTGCTCCTTGATGTTCCCCGTCGCTTCACGGTGGGTGTTCATCCACTCGTAGAGGTATTGATTCACTTGTGGGAAAAGCAGCGGAATACCGAAGAGGAATACCCAAGGATAGGTAGAGCCGAGGTTCTCGAAAGTCCGGCGAACCGAAGTCCCCCACCCCGAGTTCGAGACGTTGTGGAGAAGAGTCCAGAAGACCCCTCCGATGGAGAGCGTCAGGAAAAAGTAGAAGGAGAAGACCCAAGAATAAGCGAAGTTCCCCTGCCACCATTTTCCAAATACTCCGAAGAGCAGGCAAAGGCTGATGAGGCTACCAATCGCGGCAATGGCGAGGCAGATGGTTTTCACTTTGGCGACCTTCGAGTTATCGAGGTGGTCGCCGTTGATGGCTATGTCAGCGGATGTTACGTTGTGGGACATCTGGGAAAAATTTATTGTTCTGCCTCCTGGGCTTCTGCGGAATCATCCGTTGCGGGCGTTTCCTCTTTCGGGGCGGAATCAGCAGCGATCTTGGCAGCTTGGAGAGTTCGGACGTAAGCAATGATAGCCCATCGGTCACGGATTGGAATATTTGCACCGTAGGCACCCATCTGGCCTTTACCATTGGTAATGACTTCGAACATGCGGCCATCTGGATAAAGTTCGGATTGGTAAGGATCCAAATGAAAGTTAGCGATTCCAGGAATGCCGTAACGACTGGTAACCCCGAGGCCGTCACCGGCTTGTCCGTGACACACCGCACAATAGATTCCAAAGCGCTCCTGCCCGCGGCGGATCAGTTCACCTGCATTTTCTGTGGTGAGGGAAAGTTCCTCCGGCATTCCGGTGCCATAGTAATCACCGACGTGGCCGGTATAGTAGTAACCGATTTGACCACCGAATTCGTATTCGGGGATGCCTCCGATCTCGGATGCACCTTCCTCGTTGAAACCGAGTGGTTGTGTCTCATCCACAGGCAGGCGTCCACCCATGCGGTCGGCAAAAAAGATGCTCGGTGCCTGAGCCAGGAGCTTGTCCTGATTGTCCATATCTGGAAAGACCTGAACCGGAGGCTTGTGGAATTTTTGGCCGCGGAATCCCATGATCCCCACGAAGAGGACTGCGATCATCGCGTATGCTAGGAAGAAGTAGCGCATTTAGAATAGAAATTTGGAATTTGAAATTTGAAACTTATGTCAGTTCTCTTCCTCTTCGACGAGTTCGATATTGTCGCCGCCGATTTCTGCGAGGAGGTCACGGGTGCCTTCCGGGCTGAACTTTGCGTCGCGAGCCTCGATGGCGATAAAGAAGCCGTCGTCAGTCGCGCGATGAAACTGCTTGCTGGCGAAGAGTGGGTGATTTAGGCGCGGAAGTTGGATCAGGCCGAGGAGACCAAAGAGAACCGTAAAAGCAGAGAACAGAATCGTAAGTTCGAACAGCACTGGAAAGAAAGCAGGGATGGTAAAGATGTTAGTAGGCTTTGCCTGAACCACAGTCGGGTAGATAACCACCTGGGTTGTATATGCGAGAGCGAAACCAGTGGCGCAACCAGTGATGCCACCGAAGAAAACGAACCATGGAAGGATGGACCGTTTCAACCCCATCGCATCATCAAGGCCGTGGACAGGATACGGGGTGTAACAATCCCATTTCCGGAAGCCGGCATCGCGCACCTTTGCCGCAGCCTTATACAAAGCTGAGGCGCTTTTGAACTCGGCTAGGTAGCCGTATACTCTTTTGCGGGTATTACTCACTGTTGAATTGGAATTTGAGATTTGAAATTTGTGATTTGTGAAGACCAATCAGATTTTATCCGTAGCAGTTTCCTTCTGGTAGGCGGCGATGTTTTCGGCTCCGGCATCGGGTTGTGCTTCGTTGTCGTCGAAGTGCGGATCGCTCTCGAGCTTGGTCCATTTGACCTCGGCGATGTTGATACACGGCAGGAAGCGAAGGAAGAGAAGGAAGAGAGCAAGGAACATCCCGATGGTGCCCACGAAAAGCATCTGGTCTTGGCCGGACGGGGAAAAGGTTTTCCAGTCACCCGGCAGCCACATGCGGGCAAGGGTAGTGACGATAATCACGAAACGCTCGAACCACATTCCGACATTGACGCACATGCAGACAATCATCACGATCCAGAGGTTTTCGCGGCAGGCTTTGAACCAGAAGATTTGCGGAGAAAGCACGTTGCAGCTCATCATCATGGCGTATGCCCACCAGTAAGGTCCCGCGATCCGGAATTTGAAGGCATCCATTTCGTAGATCGCACCGGAGTAAAAAGCGACGAAAAGCTCCATCAGGTAGGCGTAACCGACGATGGTTCCTGTCAGCAGGATGATCTTCCCCATGTTGTCGATGTGCTTCATCGTGATCAGATCTTGCAGACCGTAAATGAAACGGGCAGGGATCATAATCGTGAGCACCATTGCGAATCCACCGAAGATGGCACCAGCAACGAAGTAAGGAGGGAAAATCGTCGTATGCCAACCGGGGACGACCGAGGTCGCGAAGTCAAACGAAACGACCGAGTGAACAGAAAGAACTAGCGGGGTCGCGAGGGCAGCTAGGAGCAGGTAAGCCATTTCATAGTGGCTCCACTGGCGGTTACCACCTCTCCAACCGAGGGCGAAAATTCCGTAGAGAACCTTTCGAATGCCTGGCTTGCAACGGTCACGGATGGTCGCTAGGTCGGGAACCATTCCGAGGAACCAGAAGATCAGGGAAACGGTGAAATAGGTGGAAACCGCGAACACGTCCCATAGAAGGGGCGATTTGAAGTTCTGCCAGATGCCGTTGGCGTTCGGGATAGGAGCAAGGAACCATGCGAACCAGACACGCCCGACGTGGAATGCAGGGAAGATACCTGCGCACATCACGGCGAAGATCGTCATCGCTTCCGCCGCTCGGTTAATTGAGGTTCGCCAGTTTTGCCTAGTTAGGAAAAGAATCGCGGAGATCAGTGTGCCTGCGTGGCCGATACCGATCCAAAAAACGAAGTTCACGATGGGCCATCCCCACATGACGCGGTTGGTGTTTCCCCAGACACCGACACCCGTGGAAACGAGGTGAAAAAGTCCCCCTCCGACACCAATCAAGGCGATCAGGGAAGCAGGGATGAACATCAGCCACCAGAGGAATGGCTGCTTGTTTTCGACAATCCCGCAAATCCGATCGGTGATCCAGTGGTAGGATCTGTCGTTCAGGATCAGCTTCTCGCGCTTCAGAACCGGGAGTGTAACTCCGGATTCGTTATGCTGTGCGGTATCAGTGGTTGCGGCCATGGGGTCGGTTAAATCGAAGGATCAAAAGGGTGTTGGAATCAGACCATGTGGATGGTGGCCTGACCGATGAACTTGGCATCCGGCATCTTCGGATTCGGGTTCTTCACACGGGCGAGGTAGCTCGTGCGAGGGCGGGTGCCGATGTAGTTGAGTAAATCGTAATTGCGCTCAAGCACTTTCGAACGACCCATCTCAGAATCTTTTCCGTCGAGAAGGTTACCGAAGGAAATCGCTTCTGCAGGGCATGCGTCCTGGCAGGCGGTTTTCACCGAATCGACCGGGATACGGAGGGTATGGTTTGACACTGCCACATCAGGCGAAGCTTTTCCAGACTCAAGAACCTCCTGCTTCTGACCGCGCTTCTGGCGGATAACAGCATCCTTGAGGCGCTGCACGCAGTAGGTGCATTTCTCCATCACGCCGCGCATACGGACGGTGACGTTCGGATTCTTCTGAAGATGATTCGGCTCGTTGTCGTGGCGCTCGCCGAGAGGCCCCCTGTTGAGGTTATTCTTAATAAGCGGGTTGCGCTTGTTGTAATCGAAGAAGTTGAAGCGGCGTGCCTTATATGGGCAGTTATTCGCGCAGTAGCGGGTGCCGATGCAGCGGTTGTAGGCCATCGCGTTGAGGCCGTCCTCGGTGTGAACCGTGGCGTTGACCGGGCAGACGGTTTCACAAGGTGCAGACTCGCACTGAACACAAGCGACCGGCTGGGGAACCATGGCCACGTTGTCTGCGTCGAAGTCGTTTTCCTTGTGTGTAGCAAAATAGCGATCCATGCGGATCCAGTGCATTTCGCGACCCATGGCGACCTGTGTCTTACCGACGATAGGGATATTATTTTCCGATTGGCAAGCTACGAGACAAGCGTTGCAGCCCATGCAGGAGGTAAGATCGATGGACATGCCCCACTGGTGAAGCTTGTCAGAAAGCAGGGTTTTTCCGTCGCGGTCTTCCTGCTTGTAGAGAGAAATATTGACTGGAGCGTGTGAGTCGTTGCCTTGCTTTTTAACACCGGCGAGCTGTTTCTTGAAGTCTCCCTTGTGGGCTACCTCATCCGTGGAAATTTCACGGGCAAGTGCACGGCCATACATAGCGTTGTGCTCTTGGGTGAGGGCTACGGAATAGCGTCCTTCCGTGATGGAAATGCTCGCACCACCAGCGAAGTAAGATGTCTCTTGCGTGCGGAGCGGGTAAGCATCGAAACCACGGTTCACACCCACGAGGCCGACAAATTTTTCGTTTTTCGGACCGCGTTCGAGCTCATCTTCATCATTGAACGCCTGGCCGTAGCCGAGCGGGATAATGATCGTGTTTTCAGCTTGGCCGAAGGAAACGAGAACTGGGATTTCCAGGGTCTTCCCATTTACCTTCAGGGAAATTATCGGTGACTTACGGTTCTGGCCTTCATCGTCCGGGGAGCGGGAAGCATACTTCGTCTCAAGTTGAATGATGTGGTCGTAGATGCCTAGATCCTTGGCAGTCTTCGGTGCGATCAGGGCCGCGTTGTCCCATGTCAGCTTGGAAACCGGATCCGGAGCTTCTTGGAGCCAGCCATTATCAATCCAGCGACCGTCGTAAACCGAAGCGTCGGTGGAGAAAATTACGTCGAGACTCTTGTTCGAAGGTGCGGGGGCATTCGAATTCGCAACATCGGCAGCAGCGGTTCCGTTAAGTATGGGAGTGGCGGTGGCGTAAGTGTTGTCGGCAGCGAAACCATTTTTAAGAACATTTTTCCAAGCCGCCTTGTCGCCTTTGAAAGTCTCTTTCACTGCGGTAAGCGCAGCGGCTGGTGCGCCGTCTTCGCCTTCAGACGCTGGGATTTTTCCGTCCTCTGCGAGAAATCCGAGAAGAAGCTCAAGCTCCGAAACACATTCCGGATAGAGCGGAAGGATCATCGGCTGGACGACCGAGTAAACGCCGTTCGCGCTGCGGGCATCACCCCAGCTTTCGAGATAATGCGCAGCCGGGATGTGCCAGGTGGAGGCGTATGCAGTTGCGTTGGTGCGATCACTGAGGTGGATGCTGGTCTTCGCTTTCGCGAGGGCATCTGAAAATTTCAGATCCGCAGGTGCGTCGTAAACCGGGTTGGAAGGAGTAGCAAAAACGACCGTTTCGATAGCGGCGCTATTGAGGTCGGCGGTGAGTTCTTTGATGCCGTCGAAGCCAGTGGCCTCGGTCTGGTAGGCGATAATCCCCTTCCCTGCGCCGATGTTTCCAAGAGCGATATTCATCGCGAGGGCGAGGTGTTTCACGGCAGCTGACTGGCGAGAGCCTGCGAGAACTGCTGTTTTTCCACCGCTAGCCTTGAGGTCGGCGGCGAGTTCCTTGATCCACTCGAGTTGCTTCGCGTCTGTCACCTGACCGCTGTCCTTTACAGCTACTCCGACTTCGCGGGCGAGCTGGGCGGCGACTGCTGCGATCTGGCTGGGAGCCACGCGGAGACGGTGGTCGGCCATTCCGCCAGTGAGGGAGAAGGCGGATTCCACCGAGTAGAGCCGGTTCATCGAACCTGCATCCGGCTTGGTCACGTAGCCCTTGCCTTCTGGCTTGCGGCGATTGAAAAAAGAGATATTCGAACTTTGGATATCTGTTCCCGCGAAGTCGCAGTCGAGGGAGACGATGCGGTCGGCGTTTGCGAAATCAGGCACGAGCTTCACCCCGTCGCCGAGGATGGACGCGTCGTTCACGGAGAGCGCTTCGTATTGGTAGAATTTCGCTGCGGAAAATGTCTTTTTTAGCTCATCGATCAGACGGAGTCGCGTCGGGCTGTCGTCGTTTCCAAAAACAAAACCGATCTTCGCGGCCTTGTCTTTCGAGAGTTCGCCGAGAACTGTCTGGAAATTCTTGAGCTCATCCTTCTTGCCGTTTTTCAGAACCTTGCGCGAACGCGAGGTCGAATACATGTCGAGCACAGAAGCCTGCGCAAACGCGTCGGTTCCTTCGTAGTCAGGGTGAAGGCGGTTTGCTCCGACCTTGGTCGGGCGGCCTTCAAAAGTCGTGACAACCAGAGGCACGGCACCAGCGGCACGTGGCATACTGGAAGCGTAGTAAGTAGCCTTTCCAGGAATCACCCACTCGGGAGCCTTGGTATAAGGGATGATGTAAGCCTCTGGTCGGCGGCACGCAACCATGCCAAAACCGGCAAGTGCGGTAGAAGATCCCATCAGCTTTAGGAATGACCGGCGTGATGTCTCCAACTCGTCCTGGTTTTCCATTTCAGCAGCACCACGTGGGAATTCACGATCCATCCAGCTACGGAATTCTTTGGTGTCACGGAGTTGTCCGGGACTGCGCCAAGAGACGGTTGTTTCGTCCTGCGGGACTTCCGGGTGGTTCCAAATGCGTTTGCTCATATCAGGGCTGCGGAGAAAATTTCTGGGAAAAGAGGATTAGTGGTGGCAGGTCGCGCAGGTGGTTTTCGTATGCACGTTGAAGGTTTCCTTCAGTTTCATACCAAGATCCTTGGTGGTCACCACTGACTTATCGGTGGTATATTTTGCGACGTCATCATCGCCGTAGTCGAAATTGTAAACCTCTTCAAGCGGGCGGAGATGCTCTTCCGGAGCGCGGTGGCAATCAAGGCACCATCCCATGGAGTGAGGCTCTGCCTGATAGACGACTTCCATTTGGTGCACGTCGCCGTGGCAGCTCTGGCAGGAAATGCCACGATTGACGTGAGCGGAGTGATTGAAATACACGTAGTCAGGAGCCTTGTGGACGCGCACCCATTCGATGGGCTTGCCGTCATAGCCGGGAAAACTTGTGTTCATCGACTTATGCAGAGGCGCCAGCTTCGGGCTGTCCTGCTGCACGTGCTGGTGGCAGTTCCAGCAGGTATTTCCGGTAGGAACGTTAGAGTGACCCGCAACATCCACGAAAGAGTGACAGTAACGACAATCTAGACCAATCTGATCCACGTGGATCTTATGGGAAAAGGGAATCGGCTGGGTCGGCTGGTATCCGACAACCTGTGCCTTCGGAGTCGCATAATAAGCGAACGCCAGTGCAACCCCAGCACCAACAGTACCAAGGCAAAATGCGATTTTTAAGGGTAGGAGATTCGACCAGCGTGGGAAAATGTTCGCCATGGGAGAAAAGAAGTGTTTCAGGCAGAGAGCCCTACGCGAGACTGAGAGCTTGTGAAAAATTTCACAAGCGTTTTTCTCGAACAATTTCTCTTTTTTTTGACGCTATAAAATTTCACAAAATCCACTTCGTGAATTTTTAAAATTCATCGCCGGTGTCGATTCAAATACCATCATCGCTAAACAGAAAAACCGCCGGGGAGTCCCTTCCCCGGCGGTTTCATTTAAAAGTTATCTTACCTTACCCACACCCATGGGATTCGATAGACAACTGCTGTAACACCCTTACATGAAAGCGACAGTGTCGGCTTTCAATGGGTATAGACCTTCAACCTCTCTAAACGTTCAATCGTTTTGAAACTTTTTTCAAAAAAGTCCTCAAAGGAAGAAAAAACCAACAATCAATGATCCACCCTTTGAGAGCAAAGAGGCTTTCGAAGTCTTGTGGAACGAGCCCAACGACTCCTGAGCTCCCGATTTCTAACGAGTGTAGTTTTCAGGATTCTGATCAACCATCTTGAAAAAATAATCAATGTCGAATGACGCCGCTTTTTTTGCGGACTCCCGATAGATTTTCGCTCGTTCGGTCATGCCGCGCTGAAGATAGAACGCATAGATGTCGCGCGGCTCGGATGAGCCAGTGACGTAGCCGTCTTCGATGGCATCAAGGAAACGGTCGAATTTCCCCGCGCGCATGGCCTCTGCCGGTTGCGACTGGAGGTATTTGAAAAGGATATTGAAGGACGTGAAGGCGGGTATCTGCCCACCCGCCCAATTGCGGGGCTCGGCTTTTTGCTCAATTGCCTGGGCCAGCGACTCCACATACGCTCCCGGATATTCCACCGCCAATGCGTTCAGAAAAAGCGGGCTGAATTCGTCATTCCCCAAGTTTCTCCGAAACACTTTCGCGATGGATTCGAGCTTAGGCGAAAATGACAGCAGGCTCTGGCTCGCAGCTCGGCGGACTCTTGCATCGCTGTCTTTCAGTAGCACTCCCAGCGTGTTCGCTAACTGGGAGGATTGCATAAATCCGATGGCATAGGCGACACTACGGCGAACTTCCGGCACCGAATCCGTGCCCATTTGAGTTAGGCGAACCCGGGTATCTTCACCGGGGAAGTCCGCTAACAGCAAGGCGGCAGCAGCACGTACCGATGGTTCGGCATCTCCAACCCAACGGCTGAGCGGATCAAGCAGCGATGGTTTTCTTACCAGCCCCAAAGATCGGATCGCCAATGCTCGGGTTGCAACCGGCGCCTTACCATCGGCAATGGAACACAATTCCTCCCAGAAAAACTCGCCGCCAAAGTTCTTAATTTTAGAATCCATTTTGGCGATTCCTGAGACTTCCGCGCTCCCGACCGTGGCCAACCAGTATTTGGCGAAATCATCTG
Source organism: Akkermansiaceae bacterium (assembly GCA_905182475.1). GTDB lineage: Bacteria > Verrucomicrobiota > Verrucomicrobiia > Verrucomicrobiales > Akkermansiaceae > Luteolibacter. The sequence continues at coordinate 29,464 of CAJJBR010000081.1, forward strand.
ATAGATAGGGGTTCCTCGATCCGACCACAGTGATTGCTTTGTTGGCGATTTCTTCATCGTCGCGCGTCATGAGCGGACTGATCGCTTTAATGACCTCGCTCCTGTCGAAATCCTTGGTTCCAACAAACCGATATGGGAGATCGCTCATCTCATCGAGCTGCCGGATGGCGTAAATCGTATTGTTGGACGCCGGACTCGCTAGCAGAGCTATGAGCTCCGTCCAAAAGATCTCCTTCAGATTCTCGGATGCAGCGGGCTGATCATTGGCACACATCAAACTTCCTTGGTCTTTTTTACTTTTATGGTTGCTCCACAGTTGCCGGAATACTCCTGGCTCGTCAGCCGTCTTCGCGAATACGACATAGGTTCTAAATTTTTCGAAATGGTAGGACTGCGGCACACGCGTCATCACTCCGTCTTGGGGAACTTCGTCGTAGTGCCGAAAGCGTAGAGTTTTGGTCTGCAGCGCTCCCTTAATCACCGAAATCACCTTGAACCGCGTTTCCACGGCACCAAATCCGGGACACGGCTTGAACCACTCATCCTCCACCCGTTCACTGGAAACAGCAGTTGCCTTGAAAATGATATCCGCCTCGCCCGCAAGCTGCTCCAGATTGTTAGATGAATCCACCAAGTAAGCTGATGTCACGCTAGCGAAGGCAAACCAACCAGAAACGATGAGAAATCCAAATAGCGCTTTCATCGGCTACGATGACACTCCAAGCGCCGCTTTCTTGCAAGCGCCTACCCTTCGAACTCTTCCGCAGGCGGCCCTGTCTCGAAGCGCATCAGCTCTTCCACGAAGGTAAGTGGGATACCACCGGTTTCGCCGTTCCGATTTTTCGCGAGTACAAGCTCCGCCTTGCCTTCCAGCGCGGCGCGCTCCTCATCGTTTTCCGCGTAGTATTTGTTCCGGTAAAGAAGGCCAACAAGGTCGGCGTCCTGCTCGATCGATCCGGATTCCCGAAGATCGGACATACGTGGGACACCCATGCTTTTTCCCGTTCGTCCTTCCGGACCACGGTTGAGCTGGGCAAGGATTAGGATAGGGATATGCAGTTCCTTTGCCAGCGCCTTGATCCCTCCTGAAATTTCCGCGATCTCCCGCTCCCGCGAATTCTCCGCCTGCTTCGTGCGTGATTTCATGAGCTGGAGATAGTCGATCGCGATGAACTCGATCCCCTCGTCACGTTTTTTCCGGCGGGCTTTGGCGCGAAGTTCGTTGATGGAAATGCCCGCAGTATCGTCGATGAAAAGCTTGGAATTCATGATCTGCACCGAGGAATTCCGCACCCGCTCCAGCTCCTGTTTTTTTGGCGTATAGCCGCGTGAAAGCTGGGAGGAGGCAAATTTCGCCCTCGCGAAAAGCAGACGTTGCACAAGCTGAGCGGAGCTCATTTCGCAGGAAAACACCATGCACGGCTTGCCTTGATCGAGGCAGATGTTTTCCACGATGTTCATCATGAACGAGGTCTTTCCCATCGAGGGACGCGCCGCGACGACGAACATTTCACCCGGCTTCAAGCCGCCAGATTTCTTGTCCAGTTCCTCAAAGCCCGTGCTCAGTCCGGCTGAAAGTTTCTCTTTCGAAAGAAGCATCTGGAAGTTCCGCATCACCTCCTCGACCGTTTGCTTGAGGGTCTGCGCTTGGATCGTTTCAGCGCTCTCGCGGATGGATAGGAATTGCTGCTCCACCGTGTCGAGGAGTTCCGGAACCTCGTCGGGCGTCTCGTATGCCAGTGCGACCGCTTCGTTCGAGCTACGGATGATCGCCCGCAGGGTGAACTTGTCCTTCACGTGCGAAAGGTGATGGCGGAAATGCCCGGGACTCGGCGCGTAGGTGTAAAGCTCCGTCAGATACCCGGGACCTCCAACCCTTTCCAACAGCCCTTTGTCTAGCAACCGTTGCACCAGGGAAACCAACTCCACCTCATTACCCGCCTCGAAAAGTTCGATCAGGAAACCGAACAGAGTCGAGTGGTTCGGTAGGTAGAAGTGTGCAGCTGTCAGTCTCTCCTCAATCGCCAACCCAATGTATTCCTGCGGATCCTGCAGCATCGTGGAGAGCAAGGATTTCTCCGGCCCCACCGCATGCGGAAGCGCGCGTGTCACATCATCGACAGCCTCCTGCCCTTCCTCACGTTTGGCGGAAAATAAATTCTTCGGAGCGGTCTTTACGGATTCTGCCATGGGTGGCAGGAGTATTGCCAGAGAGTCACCCTCCCGGTCAACTCATCAGACTCAATCTCGCCAAAGCCGTTGCGAGCGCATGTGAACAACTCTCTCAATCTCCGTTCACAGAGAAAAAGCCTGAACATCCGGCCACGACATGTTTCCCTAACTCCATGCGCGCCCTCCTACAACGTGTCTCATCCGCCTCCGTGGAAACCGACGGAAAAACAGTTTCATCCATCTCCCAAGGACTCTTAATTCTCCTCGGGATCGAAGAGGCGGATGACGAATCCGATATCGCCTGGCTTTGTCAGAAAATTCCCCAAATGCGAATTTTTCCGGATGCGGAAGGAAAGATGAACCTCTCCCTTCATGATACCGCAGGAGAAGCCTTGGTGGTCAGCCAATTCACCCTGCATGCCTCTACGAAAAAAGGAAACCGCCCCTCCTTTCTCAAAGCCGCAGCTCCATCGAAATCCCAACCACTATACGAAGCCTTTTGTGCCGCCATGGAAACATCCATCTCCAAGCCTATCGGTCGCGGAATCTTCGGAGCGGATATGAAAGTATCCCTCACCAACGACGGCCCGGTCACCATCTGGATCGATAGCAGGGATAAGGAGTGAAAAAATCAGTCACAAGGGGCATAAGCCTAGTGCCGTGTAAAACTTAAAATGTCAAATGGGGCTTTTAAAGGTCTTGAGAAAAAAGCTTCCGATAGTCGCGGAGGGGCAGAAAGCTCGACGCTTTTTCCCTATAGCTGCGTTGCGCGTCGAGTCGTGAATCTCGATTGCCTGCGCTCCTCTCCGGCCAAGCGGCGTGTGCCCTCCTCCTCAGTAGGGCATGGTATGCTGGCTTTCACTCCCTCCTTGCGCCTTGCTCTTGGAAAAAATCGCCTTCGCCCATCCGTCAGATTCAGGTTTTCAGAACACTAGTATTGCGTAACCGCACTACGATCATCCGCCTCGCCCGTCTCGGGAATCTCTAAACATATGTCGTTGATCCTCTTGGAAAATTTCTCCCATCCAGAATCCGAATACGCAAGCGGCGGAGACATTTTTTTCCGGAATCTAGCTAGCCTCGCATGCGCATCATCACGGATCCCAATCGACACCTCCGCCAGCGCCTTCGCGGCAACTTCCACGCTTTCCGTTTCATGACAAATCATCGCGAGATCGTTACCAGCATTGATCGCCAGTTTCACATCTTCACCGCGTCGGTAGCGCTTCCCGATCGCGCCCATATCCAGATCATCGGTCATCACCAGATGATTATCGAAGCCAAGCTGCCCGCGCAGCCAGCCCGTCACGATCCGTTTCGAAAGCGATGCAGGAAACTCCGCATCCACCTTCGGATACATCACATGAGCCAGCATCACGGAATCCAGCTCTGGCATCAGCGCCGTGTAGGGGATCACATCCTCCTTCATCATCTCATCGATGGTCGCATCGGAAAACGGGAGTTCTTCATGCGGATCGCTCATTGCCCGCCCGCAGGCAGGAAAGTGTTTCCCACAGCCAAGCATACCACGCTTTCGCGTCCATCGGTTCCACATCCCAGCACGGTTGATCACATCCTGCGAATCGCGACCCCAGCATCTTTGCCGTAGCGCGTTCTGAAGTCCTGGAAAATGATCGAGATCCAGCACCGGAGCGAAGTTCAGGTTTAGTCCCAGCATACGCAGCAGTTCCGCCGTCACCTCCCCCGCTCTCGCGATTTGTTCGGTATTAGGATTCTCAGAAAACGCCGCAGCCGAGGGACATGCCGGAGCAATCTCTTGCGTCCGCGTCACCCGCCCGCCCTCCTGGTCGATGGAAAGGATGGGCTCGTCCATGGAAAGCTCGCGGAGATCATCTGTCAGCTTCCTCGTCTGCTCCGGGGAGCCAATGTTCCGCGTGAAAAGGATATAGCCTGCAGGTTGTAGCTTCCGAAAAAGCGCAGCCTCCTCCGGAGTCAAATCCATCCCCTTCACACCCAGCAGCAACAACGAACCATCCATTACCAGAAGCAAAACCCATCTCCCGCCCCCCGGCAAGCCGAGGATTGGAATAGAGCGAAAGGAATTCAAAACACCGATTGCCAAAAATTATGACCATTCCTCTCCTATGTAGAAATTCACGTGTATAGGAACACTCACAGAAGTGAGGAGCGACCACCCCCTCGGTTCAATCTCCAGTATTTAGCACTTCAAGTTTGGGAATTGGAGCCTACCTTCCGCAGCATGCGCCTCGACGATACGTTCACCTCCCTGAAAGAACAGAACCGGAAAGCCTTTATCGCCTACGTGGCGGCTGGTGATCCTACTTTTGATCTCTCATTGGAAATCATGCACGCGCTCGCGGACGTCGGCGCTGACATTATCGAGTTGGGAATGCCGTTTTCCGACCCGCTGGCAGACGGGATCGTGAACCAGATGGCTGCGGATAGAGCATTGAAAGCGGGAATGACCACCGCACGGACACTGGATCTGATCCGTGGATTCCGGGAAAAAGACAGCAAAACCCCTATCGTCCTTTTCACCTACTTGAACCCGATTTTCACCTACGGCTTCGCGAAATTCCAGAAGGATGCGGTGGATGCCGGTGCAGACGGAATCCTCCTTCTCGACCTCCCGCCAGATGAAGCCGAACTCTCCGAGGAGCTTGCGCAAAACCACGGACTCTCCCACATCCGCCTCATCGCTCCATCCACCCCACCGGATCGCGTAAAGCTTCTCGCCGAGAAAGCAGAGGGATTCATCTACGCCCTTTCCCGTACCGGAGTCACCGGCGGTCACTCCGCCCCTGCGGAAACGATCCCCGCTCAGGTAGCAGCAATCAAGGCACACACGGACGTGCCGGTCTGTGTCGGTTTCGGCATCTCCAATCCGGAACAAGCCGCCATGGTCGCCAAAGCGTCAGACGGCATCATCGTCGGCTCCGCGATTGTGAAACAGGTGGAGCTAAATCAAGCAAACCCTGCAAAGGCAGTCAGTAATTTCACCAAACCGCTAATCTACGCGATTCGGTGAGAATGAATGAATGAAGAAGAACCACAATGGGAGCGAAGCGGAGATTGTGGTTCCTCCACATCCTAGAACTCACCCTCGAAAATTACCCCTAACTAGCACCGGTCACGACATCCGAGGAGGAATAGTCCGACTTGATCTCGAAGGATTTCACCGCCATCGTCCACGCGCTCCCCACACTCTTCATTGGGGTTTCGAATTTAAAGTTTAGAGTTTCATGTTACTTCACTTCTACAAAATGAACGGCGCGGGAAATGACTTCATCGTCATCGACAACCGCGATCTCTCCATCTCCCTCGACGGGGACACCATCGCCGCCCTGTGTGATCGCCACCGCGGCATCGGTGCCGACGGTCTGCTCGCCGTCGAGCCAGCCGAGAAAGGCGCGGACTACAAGTTCCGCTATTACAACGCCGACGGTGGCGAGGCGGAAATGTGCGGCAACGGAGCCCGCTGCTTCGGCTTCTTCACCTCCCACCTCGGAGATGAGGAAGAAGCCCCACCCTCCTCCGTCTCCTTCGAGACAATCGCAGGCACCCTCACCGCCGAGCTCATCGACGAGCATGTTCGTATCGCCATGTCCGAGCCGAAAGATCTAGAACTCAAGACAGGTGTCCGTATCGAGAATTTCCACGATGACATCCACTCCCTCAATACCGGAGTCCCGCATGCGGTCACTTTCGTAGAGGATCTAGAGAAACTCGATATCGTCACCCACGGCCGCGCAATCCGCAACCACCCGTATTTCGCCCCGAACGGCACCAACGCGAACTTCGCCCATGCTATCGCCCCCGACCACATCGCCATCCGCACCTACGAGCGCGGAGTAGAGGGAGAAACACTCGCCTGCGGCACCGGCATGGTAGCCTGCGCCCTCGTCCACAATCTCCTCACCGGCGCGGAAAGCCCGATCAAGGTCGACGTGGAAGGCGGAGACACCCTCTCCATCGGCTTTGAGAAAACCGGCGAAACCACCTTCGCCAACGTCACCCTCACCGGCCCCGCCGACTTCGTCTTCGAAGGCGAAATCGAGATCTGACGTAGCTGTCCCGTCCCGGGGCAGGCCGTGATCGCCCCGTCTCGGGGCGATTATTTGCCGAGTAAGAAAAATGGAGTAACTTCCGTAAATATTACTCCTACTTCCGAACAACCAATCTAAGTCCATGAACAACATCCCATTCCTCGGAAAAATCTCCCTAGCCATCTTCGCAGCCACCCTCACCGCGTGCAGCGAGCCGACTCCCGAGAAAGCCAAGCTCAAAAAGGAACTCACCGCGCTCCAATACAAAGTCACCATGGAAGACGGCACCGAGCCACCCTTTAGAAACGAATACTGGGACAACAAGAAAGAAGGCATCTACGTCTCCATTGTCAGCGGCGAGGCACTCTTCAGCTCCAAGGACAAGTTCAAATCAGGCACCGGCTGGCCTAGCTTCACCAAGCCCATCAAGAAAGAGGTAGTGAAAGTCGGCACCGACTCCTCACTCGGCATGACCCGCGACGAAGTCCGCTGCGTCAAGGCCGATACCCACCTCGGCCACGTCTTCGATGACGGCCCCCAACCCACCGGCAAACGCTACTGCATGAACTCCGCAGCCATGAAATTCATCCCCGTCGGGAAACTCAAAGAAGAGGGTTACGAGAAATACCTCACCGAGTTCCAAAAACAAGATCCGCAGCCCGAGCAACCGTAGCTGAGGCATCCTACAAGCCGATGGAAAGACGGAGGGATTGGGAGATTGAGAGAACGAGGTCTTCGCGCGCGACACACTGCGTGCCCCCCCCACAAGTCTTAAGCCCCAACGGGGCGGCCTATCCAAGCCTAGGCATCGCCCTTGGATTTCACCATTCCCGATCCGCGGCAGTATAGAAAACTCTAGCCGTCTTCCACTGAACTCTGACCACTGACAACTGAACTCTCGGCACTTCTCCTCAATCCCCCGGCATCACCCACTTTTACAGGAAAGCACCCACCTCGTTCCAAAGTAAGTGATCCAGCACCGTATCCAAAGCCAGCAACTGGTATAGGAAAACGATAGCCCAGAAGATCGCCTGGTAGCTCCACTTCCGTGTCTTGTGCCGGTATTTCTGCTGCGCCAGAAAAGCCCCCGGCCATCCCCCGAAAAGCTCCAAGCCATGTAGCTCCGTCTCGGTCACCCTCCATCGCCCGGTGGCCGCCCTCTTCTTGTCGTGCCGATACATCACCCAGGCCGCGACTGACATCGGCAACATCGCGGCAGGCAACATCCACACCGCGACCGGCAGCTTCAGGTTCGCCCAGAAAGGTAGGATCAAAAGAGGCAGCAGTTTCAAAAGCGCCCTAACCGATGTCCTCACATCCTTACGCTTCGCCACCAGCGACTTCGCACAAGGCCTCCCCTTGGGATCCAGCCCCATCACGAAAGTCACCGTGTCCCCCGTCCTAGGCACGAATCCTTTTTTAAACTCCCTGATATGCGCGAACAAGCTCCCCCCCTCATATTCCACCCACCCAAACCCACGCTCCGTCTTCCACCCAGAAACTCGACCATCCAGCCGCCCGTCAGGCTTCGTTCCCTTGTTACCCTCCACCTGTTTCATAGGCTCGATTCGCGATGGTTATATTTACTCGGACTCATTTGTGATACACACAAGACGTTTGACACATCCGACCTTGTTGTCACGCGATTCCTATAAGTCACCAATACAATAAACACGCAACACCCCGATTTCCCCAACCAACTACTTATCACTATCAAAGTTATCGCCACACTCGAATCGGTTAGCGGAAGGAATTTCACCGCAGAGACGCAGAGGTAAAAAGTCACAACCCTAGTCTTCCCACTTATTTCAAACAAAAGTTACTCTCCCGCCCCAAACCGAAACACCGTTATTCGGCTGCCCACTAACCACCGGCACGAGCCACTCACCCCATGAAAACCAAACAATCACCACCCCGATCATGATCTACCAAAACCACGAACACGCCGACCTCCCCACCCCGCGCGGCTCCATGCGCACCCACATCTTCCGCCCCGTAGCTGAGGGGAAATTCCCTGCTATCATCCTCTACTCGGAGATTTACCAAGTCACCGAACCCATCCGCCGCGCCGCCGAATTCCTCGCCGGCCACGGATTCCTTGTCGTCGCCCCAGAGGTTTACCACGAGTTTGAGGAACTAGGCACCGTCTTCGAATACGACAAGCCCGGCACCGACCGGGGGAATGAACTCAAAGTCACCAAAGAAATCACCTCCTTCGATGATGACGCAGCCGCTCTCGTTAAATTCCTCAAAAGCCACGATGCCTGCACCGGTAAGATCGGAGCACTCGGCATCTGCCTCGGCGGACATCTCAGCTTCCGCGCCTGCGTCACCGAACCAGAAATCTCCGCCGGTGCCAGCTTATACGGAACCGATCTCCCCCAGCACTCCCTAGGAAAAGGCGGCAACGACGGGACCCTAGACCGCGCAGCCGAGATCAAAGCCGAGATGCTCATGGTCTGGGGCAGACAGGATCCTCACATCTCCCGCGAAGGCCGCCGCGAAATCTACGATGCCATGACCGATGCCGAGCTGACCCTCTCCTGGCACGAATTCAACGGCCAACACGCCTTCATGCGCGATATCGGCCACCGCCACGACCCCGAGATCGCGTCCCAAGTCTGGGCACTAACCCTAGCCCACTTCACCCGCATCTTAAAATAGCACCCAAGGAGGGGCTGCATCCTGCTGCCCAGCAACCCTAGCACCCAAACCAAGTCTTCCATTCTCCATTCTTATCTAGCGGCAGAATGACCGCCACTCCTTGCCTTCTCCAAAACCCAAGTCTCCCACCGATCACTCGGCACTCGGCACTCGGCACTCGGCACTAGCAAACTCAAAAAAAGTGATACTCCAATCCCTAATCCACTCCCCCCTCCTCCTCCTCGGAGACCTCCCCGAAGCCCCAGCCTTCGATCAATCCACCCTCACCCTCTCATCCTCTCCCACCACTCTCAATCTCAACCAAAAGCTCGGCCACCTCTACGAAGACGCCCTCGCTATCCTCCTCGAAGCTTCCCCCACCTATAACCTTCTCGCCCGGAACCTCCAGCTCCACACCCCGGGAAAACCCACCCTCGGCGAGCTCGACTTCCTCCTCCGCGATCTCCGCTCCGGCCAGCTCATCCATCTAGAACTCGCCACAAAATTCTACCTCGCCGTAGAAACCCCGGAAGGCCTCACGCTCCCCGGCCCCGACTCCCGCGACAATTTCTTTAGCAAACTCCACCGCCTCCGCACCCACCAGCTCATCCTTACGGAAAAGCACCGCCACGCCCTCCCCGCCGCCTTCCGCGAGGAAACCATCACCACCCGCCACCTCATACACGGTTGCATCTTCGATCACATCCACTCCACCACCCCCGCCTGCCCGGAGTTTGTAAACCCCCACCGCCGCCAAGGCCGCTGGCTCACCATCACCCAGCTCCCCCAACACTTCTCTCCAGGAACCCGTTTCGAAATCATCCCAAAACACCTCTGGCCCGTCCCCCTCTCCCTCCTAGCAAACATCCCCCTAGAACCTTGGTCAGCTCCCACCTCCCTAGACCGCTGCACCATGCTCCGCATCGAAGGCCAAACCGTCCCCCACGTCATAACCCCCGCCACCTACCCATCACCGTCTTAATGAAGACCCAGCGCCTTCTCCACCCTCTTCTCGGAGACTTTCCCCCGCACCTCTACATCCGGGGCGAAGACGGAGACGCGCCACTCTTCGAGAAGCCAGCCGGTTTCCCAGAGGCTTGCGTCCTCCGGAGCTGCCATCCATTGGCTGAACCAGGTTGCCCAATGCCCGCACACGAGATCCATTTTCTCTAGATCTTTCACGAGGGGTAGTGAGGAAATGCGGACCAGCCTTGAGCGGATGGCGCGGAACCGCCTTGGGAAATCCACCATCTTATCGAAGCCTGCACGCCATGCCCAGCGACCGCGAAGGAGCCACGTGAGCTCCTCCTCTAGATCGTGGGCGATTTCTCCGAGGTTCCTGTCGTTTCGGTTTGCTTCTATCCATTCGCGAAGCTCTCGGACACCTTCTACCGTTTCATCAAGCGCCGCGCCGATCTTTGTCCCCGCCTCAAACCATTTCCCCTTCGCGGACTCGGTAAGCTTGGAGAAACCCTCGGGACTTCTCGGGAACTCTTCGCCGGAAACACCTTCTGCCGCCAGCAAGATGAGATCCTCCAGATTCACGCCAAGCCGCCCCAGCTCCACCTTCGCCAGCATGCCCATGGGGAACTTTTTCCGCAGGTAGTCCACCTCCCGCTCCGAGGCGATCACCAGTAATCTGGCTCCACCCTGCCGGTGCGCTTCACGCGCGCCGTGGATATCGGTAAAGGCTTTCACCCCGACGGTTTTCCCCTCGTCCACCAGAGCGGGAAAGGCAGGGCCGCCGGCGGTCATCACTTCCTCGGGGAGGCTCTCGCCATCCCACTTGCTCATCCCGCCTCGCTCCACATCTGCGGTCGCTGCAGCCTCGAACCTGACGCGCATGCGGTCGGCGAGTTGCAGCTTCAGCTCCGCGACATCGGTGCCCATGGCGAGTTCCTCGCCCTCGTCATCGCAGACCCAGATCTTCGTCACCAGCTCATCCGGGAGCCGACTTGGATCGAACTCGCCGACAGGCACCATCGCCCCGGTTCTTTCCGAAATATATGCCGCCAGCGTGTGGACGACTCCGGCCTCTTTCGGCGCGCCCATCCATAGCTCCGCAAAACCACGGGCGGTTTCTGCGATGGGCTGGCAGCCACGGCGGTAGTCCTTTGGTAAGCAGCGCATGAGAAGCTCCGCGCGTTCCTCCAAGTTTCCATCCACTCCCCAGCCTGTAAGCCACTCGGACAAACCGGGAAGCTGATCCACGTGGACACCGAGAGTCACCCCGTCATCGCGTTCACCCGGAGAGCAATGGTAGTAAATCGGGTATTCGTCCTCCCCATGGCGTAGGACGTCTGGGAAATGGCCTACGCCGATTAGATCCTCCCAGATCACATCATCCATCGATAGCATGAGGCTATCTTCATTCGTCTCACGCCACTTGTGGAAGGCGGACGCCGTGCTGATATCCACGGGAATCCTACCCTCAAAAAACCTCACTACCGCATCGTCGCTCCAGAGCATCCCGGGTCTGCGGAGCTTATCCTCCAGTCCTTTGATCTCCTCGCGCATCGCTTCCATCTGATCGAGGAAACGCGTCTTCCGCCGGAGGCCTCCGCCGAGAATCCCCTCACGAAGAAAGACTTGGTTTGCCGATTTTTTATCCACCCTCCCGTAATGCACACGCCGCCCATCGACAATGTGTAGCCCACCGCAGATGACCGTTTCCTTTCCATACACCGCGCCCTGAACCGCATCCCAATGCGCCTCACCGAAACGGCTCCGGCAAAGATGCGGGGCTACAACCTCCACCCAATCCGGCTCAATCATCGCCACTCGCCTAGCCCACAGCCGGGATGTCTCCACCAGCTCCAACCCCATCACCCACTCATTGCGCTTCTTCAGCCCGAACAGTCCCGATCCGGGAAAGACTGCGAAGAATCCACCAGCCGCACTCCGGTAAGCCTTCTTCTCCTTGTCCCAGAGCCCGAACTGCCTCGGTGCTCCGGCGAGCAAGGAACGATGCACCGCCCCGTAGTCAGGAACCTGCTCCATACCTCGATTGGCAGTGGAACCGCTGTCCCGGCGATCTCCATCCCCCACGATCTGCATCAACTCCTCAACGACATTCCCCCACTCCGTCACGCGTTTCGCATTGAGAAAGTAGCTCCCGCAGAATTTCCGGAGCTGGTTCCATTTCCATCTACGACCATCGTAGTATTTGGAAAGATCCTTCCAGAGGTTCAGCATCGCCATGAAATCTGAATCCGGATCGAGCCATTTGGAATGCGCCGCATCCGCCTCGCGTTTCTTTTCTGCAGGACGCTCCTTGGGATCGCTAGTTTCCAGCCCGGCCACGATCACCACGACTTCCTCCAAGCATTTCTCATAACGCGCCTCAATCAGCATCCGCCCCATGCGCGGATCCACTGGTAAGCTGCCCAGCTCTCTGCCAATCTCGGTCAATTCCCTATCCTTATCCAGCGCACCGACCTCGCGCAAAGTCCGGTAACCTTCCGCTACCGCCTTCGAATTCGGTGGATCGAGAAACGGGAACTCGGAAATCTCCGGGAGACCTAGCGTTTTCATTCGTAGGATCACACCGGCAAGAGAACTACGACGGATCTCCGGCTCCGTGAACTCCTGCCTATCCAGAAGATCTTCTTCCTCATAGAGCCGCAGGCATACCCCGTCTTGCACCCGTCCACATCGGCCTTTCCTCTGCTTCGCACTCGCTTGGCTAACTGGTTCCACTTGGAGTCGCTGCACACCTTTCGTCGCATTCCAACGGCTCACCCGTGCCACCCCGGAATCAATCACACAGGCGATGCGCGGGATGGTCAGCGAGGTCTCCGCCACGTTCGTCGCCAGCACGATACGCTTTTTGTTTCCCGGTTTAAAAACCCTTTGCTGATCCCCCATTCCCAACCGCGCGTATAAGGGAAGCACCTCGGTATTCCGAAAATGCCGACCCTCCAAGAGGTCCGCACACTCCCGGATCTCACGCTCGCCCGGAAGGAACACCAGCACATCGCCCAGCGGATCAATATCATTCAGATACTCCACTCCCCGCCCGACATGCGCCTCAAGTCGCTCATCACCTTTCCCTGGCAGGAAAAACTCCGAAACCGGAAACATCCGCCCCGGGGCCTCGATCACCGGAACCGTAGCTGGGAATTCCAGCCCCAGGCCGTTCGGGAGGAATCCTGCCTCCCGTGTGCCCGAGAAAAAATCAGCAAAAGCCCCAGCATCCAATGTCGCCGAAGAAATCACCACCCGCAGATCCGGCCTCTTCACCAGCAGCATCTTCAAATACCCCAGCAGGAAATCAATGTTCAGCGATCTCTCATGCGCCTCATCGAGAATCAACGCATCATACCGTTTCAAATCAGAGTCCCCCTGCGTCTCAGCAAGAAGAATTCCATCCGTCATGAACTTGATCCGGGTCTCCCGCGAAGTCCTATCATCAAAACGAACCTGATACCCCACAAAATCTCCCAGAGGAACAGCCAGCTCCTCCGCCACCCGCTTCGCAACACTCACCGCCGCAATCCGCCGCGGCTGCGTGCATCCGATCAGCCTCTTCCTCTTATTTGAACTTTGAGGTTTGAATTTTGAATTTTCCAACGCCTCCGCCACCATCTTCGGAAGCTGAGTCGTTTTCCCCGATCCCGTATCGGAAACGACAACAACGACCTGATTCTCCCGGATCGCATTCACGATCTCCTCCCGCCTCTCCGCCACCGGCAGTTCCGCCGGATAGTTCCATTTCCCCGAAAAACTCATCCGCGCGATTCTTTCCATTCACACCCGGCGATCAAGCCCCAAGGAGGGGCTGTATTCTACTGCCCAACAACCCAAGCACCCCAACCAAGTCTTCCATTCTCCATTCTTATCCGGCGGCAGAATGACCGCCGCTCCTTGGATCGCCCGTCTCACTGCGTTTCCACTAAGAACTTCTTCTGAGCAGCAGCTTCGGGGTTGGATTCCACCTCACCTTCCGGCTTGGTATCGGCGAGGAGCTCATCGCGGAATTTTGCGATGATGGCTTCTACCGGCCATGAGGAAGCTTCTCCGAAGGCGCAGATAGTGCGTCCGTCGATCTGGTAGGCGACGCTTTCCAAGGTATCGATGTCCTTGGCGGTGGCGTTGCCCTCGACGAGTCGATCGGAGATTTTTTTCATCCAGGTGGAACCCTCGCGGCATGGTGTGCACTGACCGCAGGACTCGTGGGCGTAAAAGGCGTTGAGGTTATTCAGCACCCAAGACATTTTGCGGGTATCGTCGAGGACGATTACTCCCCCGGAGCCGGCCATGGTGCCGCATGCTGCGAGGGAATCGAAATCCATGGGGATGTCCCAGAAAGCGAGTTCGCGCTCGCTGCCATCCGGGTTCTTGAGTTTGAAGACTTCGTCGGCTTTGAGGATTTTCGAAGAAGAGCCGCCGGGGATGACGGCCTTAATCTCGCGTCCGTCCTTAGGGCCGCCGCACATATCGTAGAGCAGTTCGCGCATGGTGACCTTGCCGACTTCGACCTCGAAGTAGCCTGGTTTTTTCACATCACCCGAGACGCAGAGGATTCTGGTGCCGGTGTTCCGGGTGACGCCGAGCTTGGAGTATTCCTCGCCGCCCATGCGGATGATGTGTTTCACGTGGCAGAGAGACTCGACGTTGTTCACGATGGTCGGGCACATGTAGAGGCCGAGTGCCGCGGGGAAATACGGAGGTTTGATCCGTGGGTAAGGGCGCTTGCCCTCGAGCGATTCGATCAGGCCGGTCTCCTCGCCGCAGATGTAGGCACCTGCGCCACGGTGAACGTAGATTTCCAGATCGAAGCCGGAACCGAGGATGTTGTTTCCGACAAAACCTTTTTCACGGGCTTCCTCGATGGCTTTCTCGATGATCAGAGCGGCTTCTGGAAATTCCTCGCGGAGGTAGATGTATGCCTTGTGCGCGCCGGTGGCAAAACAGGAAATGATCATACCCTCAATGAGCTGGTGAGGATCTTGGTGGACAATGTAGCGATCCTTGAAAGTGCCGGGCTCGGATTCATCGCCGTTACAGATGAGGTAAACGGGCTTGGTATTTTTCGGCGGGATGAAACTCCATTTTAAGCCGGTGGGGAAACCCGCGCCACCTCTCCCACGGAGGCCAGACTTCTTGACCTCGTCGGTGATCTCCTTGGGAGCCATTTTGAAGGCCTTTTTTAAGTCATCGTAACCGCCATCGGACATGTAGGTACCGATTGACGGATCCCAGCCTTCGCGGTCGATGTTCTTGAAGATGAGCCGGTATTCGCGTTCGTGTGGCTGTTTGGTGTAGGAAATCATATGCGGCGGCGGAAATATGCTGATTTCCTGCGTTTTCGCAAAGACGGAATGAGGGATTTGTGAAATTTTTCACAAAGTCGGTTAAGACTAGGGTTCTGAAAACCTTAATCTGACAGGGCACTAGGGTTTGGGGGAAGAGGAACCACAATGGTAGCGCAGCGGACATCGACGAACTTGAAGCTTAAATCTTTCGTCAAATGCACCCGGAGGGCATAGCAGACGCGGATAAACGCGGATCAGATTCTTGTGGCTTGGGTTGTGGTGGCAATACTGGAGATGTTGGGATTTTCCTCTATTTTTGGATGGTTGTGGCGATTCTCGGATCCAGAAATGAGATATTTTCCTCTCCCATTGCGAGGCTCCTGCGGATTTTGGTGGCGGAGGCGGGGTGCTCGCCCTCGACCACGTGGAGGCGGTAGCCTTCGATTGGCTGGACTTCCTCGCCGTTTCTCGCGAGGACGATGAATTCGGCGAGTTCCGAAATCACTTCCGAATTCCTCCAGCTTGTGAATACTTTCCACTGATCCCCGCCCATGATCCAGAACCACTGGTTGCCCGGATGGAGTTCGTGCAGTTTGCGCATGGTTTGGTAGGAATAAGACGGCCCCTCAGTCTCTAGCTCGATGGGATCGACCTTTGCCCACGGGATTCCGGAAAGAGCAATCTCCAGCCATTTTGCCCGCACGTCGCCGGGGGTGGGAGGGGTCTCAGTCTTGTGCGGCGAAATCTGGCAGGGTAGGAAACGAACTTCGTCCAGCCCAAGCTTCTCCTTGGCGAGAGTCGCTAGATGGATATGCCCGTCGTGGACGGGGTCGAAGGAGCCGCCGAAGATACCGATTTTTCCCATGCGGATATCCTAATCCTCTGACTTCGGAATCGTCATTAGGAATTTTGTTTCACGCCCGGGAACCGATGTGACGGTGATCGTTCCGCCATGCGCTTCAATCGATCGTTTGACAATCGAAAGCCCTAGACCGGTGCCCTTGATCTCCATTTGTGAATGATGCTTTTCCACCCGGTAGAAACGCCTAAAAATGTGAGCAAGATCAGAACTTGGGATTCCTATTCCATTGTCGCTTACCCAAATACGAATATATTTATCGGATTCCTCGGAACCAACTTCTACTTTCAGATCCTTGTAGGGATTCTGCTTGAGAGCGTTTTCCACGAGATTAAAAAGCACTTGGGTCCAGTAAAAACGGTCGCCTTGGATAAGGAGAGAGTCGTCTTTAAAGTTCACGGTAACGATCGATTTCTGACTTTGGATCACCGATTCGAGCCGCTCTAAAACATCTTTCACGCAAGAACGGAGCTTGAATGGTGCAATTTTGATTGCGGATGCTTCGCCGGATTCGAGGCGGGAAATAACCAGCATGTCCTCTACAATACGTGAGATGCGGTCGGCGTGCTTTTTCATCACCATGAGGAACCGACGCGCCATTTCCGGCTCATCGATCATCCCGTCATCCAGGAGGTTTTCCAGGTAGCCATTGATGATGGCGAGCGGGGTGCGGAGCTCGTGGGAGGCGTTTGCGACGAAGTCTTTGCGGATCTGGTCTAGCTGATATTCGGAAGTAACATCCCGGATCACGACCCGGGTATCCGCATCGCCTTTGGGAGTATTGGAAAGCTGGGCAGCATCGATGATCCAGGCGTTGTTTCCACGAGTCTCAAGCTCACCAAGCGGAGATGTCTGTTGAGGAAAAACCACCCGCGACTGAACCGGCTCGCCCGTTTCCAAACAACGAACCAAGACATCCGCGAGACGAGGATCAAGAAACGCCTCCTCCACCGGTCTACCAGCGAGCGAACGACCACGAAAAAGCTCCTTCGCAGCCGCATTTGCGAAACGAATGTTAGAATCTGAATCCACGATTAGGAAAGCATCCCCAAGAGCATCCAGAAGATGGTTCTGCTCTTCCTTTGCCTGCTGGAGATCGAGTTCGAGCCGAAGCTTCCAAGCCTTCACTTCTGCTTCGTATTCATTTCTTGAACGCTTTAAGCGGTAAACCTTGATAAGAAGGATGATCAGGACGGCAGTAGCTCCAAGGATAGCGATGTTTTCGGTCATGAGAGAGGGGCGGCCACAAGATAGCCGACCCCGCGCACCGTTTCAATCAAAGCACCGTGCGCGCCCAATTTTTGACGGAGGCGCTTCATGTGGGTATCCAGCGTCCTGCTGTGGACTTCATCACTGTATCCCCAGACAACCCGGTGGAGTTCGTTCCGATCCTGGGGTTTCCCCGAGCGCTCGCAGAGATAGAGCAAAAGCTTGAACTCGGTAGCTGTCAGGTCGAGGGGTTCGTTATCGAGATAGAATTTTACGGCGTTCTTATCGAAACGGAAGGGACCGAATTCGTATTCGACCGCACCTGGTGGGGCATCGGTGCGTTTTAGAATGGCATTCACCCGGAGAACGAGCTCCTTGGGACTGAAAGGCTTTGTCAGATAGTCGTCCGCGCCGGCCTCCAGCCCTTGGATCCGATTTTCCGTCTGTGCACGGGCGGTCAGCATGATTACCGGGATGCGGGAAGTCCGTGCGTCCCGGCGGATTTCCCGAATCACCGAGTAGCCGTCCCTGCCAGGCAACATCAGATCCAAAATCATGAGATCCGGACGCTCCCGGATCGCCATTTCAGCGCCTGCGATCCCGTCATGAGCCTGTGAAACTTCGTAACCCGCACGCTGAAGGTTGAATTTAATCAAATCAGCGATATCTACCTCATCCTCTACGATCAAAACTCGTTGCATCTGCCCGTGATGTAACTCCTCTGTCATAACAGGTGAATGGGTGCTTTGTGACGATTTAGTCACAGCATGTCTTTATCAACGTAGGTGCCGGGTTTGGTGGTGCGGGCTACTCCGATTTTCGCGGCGGCGTTGATCGAGGTATTCACACCGGTATGGACGCCATCGCCTATCGTCGCACCAAGTTTGGTTCTGCCCGTATCCACCTCTTTTCCACGAATCATGGAAACGTGATTCCTGCCGTCGTGGCGGTGATTTTCAGTCATCGTCCCAGCACCAAGAGTCACATGGGAGCCGATGATGGAATCCCCGACGTAGCACTGCCGTGATATGTAAGTATTTGGATAAATGAGCGAGTTTTTTACTTCGGCTCCATGGCCGATGTAGCAGTTTGCCCCGATACTCGTCGCGCCACGTATCAGTGCATTCGGCCCGATCTGGGCACCGGCACCGATAATCACAGGACCTTCGATGACAGAACCGGGAAGTATACGCGAACCGGGTGCAAGCCTAACAGAACCGGAAACGGTCGCCTTCGGGCTTACCTCGCCAAGTAAAACAGTTTCATCCATGAGCGCGACAACTTCTTCGTTCATGCGAAGGAGATCCCAAGGATAAACGATTGGAAAGCAGCCGGCTTCGGTGCGAAGCTCTTCCTCACATCGCTCGGGCTCATCAGCGCCCTTCCAAGCGAGGATCGCGCCATCGGAATCACATAACCGTGCAGATTTTGTATTTCTCCCCAACATCAGTAGTGCTCCAAGCTCGATCCAAGTATCGATTGGGATCATCAGTGTCCGCGATCCGGCTTCGGAGTTTTCCACCAGTTGAAAGCCCGCCCGGGTGAGCTCCGCAGAAAGGAGATCGATCATCGGCACATTGGCGATGAGACACGAGGCCAGATCCCGTCCAGTGGTGATAGGGGCACACATAACTGAGTTTCTAGGAGGTAAGAGTGTCGCTTGCATGGTTGTAGGTTAATAGAAGCAGCTAGAGTCCCGTGTTACACGGAATATTTTCACCCGACCGCAATTTCCCGCAGCCCAATGACAAACTAACCCAGTTTCCCGTTCCCTTTATGAAGATTGAGCGCATCGCAGGACGGGCAATGGCTCAATTGGACGGCATCCCTCTCCGCGAATACATTTCCGCATACCCTGCAAATATGGCGCATACGTCCAAGACGGCTCTCAGCTCTGTGGTGCAAAAACCGAGAAACTAAAGACATCAGGATGATCAGGAGAAAACTTCCGAAAACGACAGTAGAGACCATTTCTTCAAGACTCAGTTTCATGGCATCAGTTTAAAAATTCGACTCTCAGCCCGAGCCACCTCTCACCGCCTCCGGATTTGAAACGCAGCCCCTTGAGCCATTCCGTCGTCTCCTTTAGCCCGGCATCACCACCACCGCTTAGGGAAACACAATCACTGACGGAGCCATCCGGTCGGAGCCGGAGCATGAAGCGCCAAGATGCGGAAAGAAGGCCCCCACCATTCACAGGAATCTTAAAGTCAGGAACCTGTTCCGGCATCCAACCCAATGCCTGGTCGTCGAATGGAGTGAGAATGGGTTTTCTCGTGGAGCGGACAGGATCACTGACCCCATCCACGTTCCCATCCACGTTCCCATCCACGTTCCCATCCACGTTCCCATCCACGTTCCCATCCACGTTCCCATCCACGTTCCCATCCACGTTCCCATC
>CAJJBR010000082.1 GCA_905182475.1 Akkermansiaceae bacterium
GTCGCCGCCCCTTGAATGGTCGTTGCCAGGCCTCAGCAGGAATGACTCTTGCGCGGGCGGCGGAGACGCCACCCCGAACTCAAGGCGCGGAGACGCACCTGCTCCTTATCGGGAAGCCACTATGGCGTGGGTCTTCACCCCGAAAAGCGGCTTAAAACAGCGCCATTCGGCTCAGCCCCTCTTCCCCATAAGTGAGAATCCCCGTCGTTTTCCGAAGAATTTAACCGCGTTTTTTTTCCGCCACGGATTGCGCGGAGCGTCATTGTTAGGACAGGGGAGACTTTGGTTGCCGTGTGCCGGGTAGCGGCTAGGATTGCTTCTATGAGAAAGATTCTTGTGGTCGGCGCCGGGTATCTCGGCGAGGAGGTCTTGCGGGTGTTCCGCGCGGCGGGCTGGGAGGCGGTGGGCGCTTCGCTGGGCGGCGGCGAAAGCTTGCTGGCATGCGATGTCGGGGATGCTGCATCGGTCGCGAAGCTTCCGGAGGCAGATGCGGTGGTGCATTGCGCGGCATCGGGGCGCGGTGGGGCGGAGGCTTATGAGCGGGTGTATGTGAGGGGTTGCGAGAATTTGGTGAAACGTTTTCCGGATGCGAGGCTGGTTTTTACGTCGAGTAGTTCGGTTTACGGACAGAAAAAGGGGGAAACCGTGACTGAGGAATCCGAAGCGGTTCCGGATCGCGAGACGGGTCGGCTTTTGCTGGAAGCTGAGAGCGTCGTTCGCAAGGCGGGCGGAGTCGTAGCGAGGTTATCCGGAATTTATGGTCCGGGTCGGAGTGTGCTGCTGAGGAAATTCAAGAGTGGCGAGGCGGTGATCGAGGAGGACGGCAGGCGTTTCATCAATCAGATCCACCGTGACGATGCAGCGCGGGCGGTGTTGCACTTGATTTCCCTGCCGGAGTTTCCTGAAGGAGAAATTTTCAATGTGGTGGATTCTGTGACTCTTAGCCAACTGGAGGTTTATCAAGGGCTGGCGAGGATTTTCACGAAGAAATTACCACCAAGCGGGCCTAGGGATCTCAACCGGAAGCGGGGATGGACACACAAGCAGGTTTCAAATGCGAAGCTACTCGGAACGGGGTGGGAGCCACTTTATCCGTGCTTTTTGGATGCTGTGGGTGGGTTGTGAGGCGCGGCGGGACGCAGCTTTCACAGCCTGCCGCGAGACGCGGCAGCTACAGTGTCCCTGACCAGGTCCATAGATTTTCATCAAAGTGGCGGTGGGCGGAGTTAATTAGTACGATGGGTTTTGCGCGGCGGTGGAGGATTGCAAAAATGGTGGAGCCGGAGCCGGACATGAGGACCGCTTGCGTGTCGCGGCGGTTGGAGAGCCAGTGCTTGAGCTCAGCAAGGTAGCGGTGTTTTGCGAAGACGGGCTTTTCGAGATCGTTGACCAAGGTGAGCGATTCGTGGGTCTGCGGCTCGTAGTTGATACCGGGGACGGAGTCTGCATCGAGGCATTTCCGGTAGGCGTCTGGCGTGGGCACGGAGAACTGTGGTTTAAAAAGGACGACTTTGTAAGGTGGTGGGGATTCCGCTGGCACGATGATTTCGCCGCGTCCGGTGCAGCGGGCTGCGCCTTCATATAGGAAAAAGGGGATATCGGAGCCGAGGGAGGCGGCGAGTTCGTGGAGAGTTTCCGGGGAAAGAGGCGATTCCAGTCGATCGTTCAGAGCAAGCAGGGTGATGGCTGCATTTGATGAGCCTCCGCCGAGGCCGGCTCCGTGGGGGATGACCTTTTCCAGGTGGATATGGAAAGGCATGGCTTGGTCGGATTTTTCGAATTTTTGGGAAAAGGCTTGGGCTGCTTTCACCACGAGGTTGCGTCCATCGGTCGGGAGGGTGGAATCGCTGCAGGTGAAGGAAAAGGTGTCCGCTGGCTCGATGGTGATTTCGTCAGCAAGGCCGGGGAGTTTTACCATGAAGGAGTCGATCTCGTGGAAGCCATCGGGGCGTTTTCCAAGGATGCGGAGGGAAAGGTTGAGCTTTGCTGGGGAGAGCATAGGGATTGGTGGAGATGGTTTCAGGGGGCTGGAATCCCCCTGAACGGGCTGGGGCAAGATGCCCCAACTACTGAGAGGAGGGCGAGCATGCGGCCGGTTTGGCCTTTTTCCTGGCGGTAGGAGTAGTGGGTAGAGGTATTGGAAGCGGTGTTTTCGCAGGAGTCGTGGAAGTTTTTAATGCCTAGGTCGGACGCTTGGGAGCGAATTGTTGCGGCGAAATCGGTATCGTAGTCGGGCGGGCGGATACAAGGGGAGAGGACGCAGGTGAGGTCGGCGGGGTTGGTGCCGAAAGTTTCCTGCATTTTTTTAAGACCTTCGGAAAGGATGTTGAGTTCAGTGCCTTTTTTTCCGGAGTGGAGGAGCGCGATGGAACGGGTGACGGGATCTGCCAGATAGATGGCGGCGCAGTCAGCTACATAAATCGCGAGGAGTTGGCCGGGAATGTTCGTGACGAGGCCGTCCACATCGGGATGGGTGAGGATTTTCTTCGAGGATTTTTCGGAAATGATGGCCACACCCTTACCGTGGATTTGTTCGGCATGGTGGCGGGTTTCCGTTTCGGGAAATCCTTCGGCAATGATGCGGTCGTGATGGGGGGCGAGGTTTCGGAGTGCGAAACTACGATCGCCTAGGACGTCGACACCGCAGAGGCGCGGGATCCACGATGCGCGGAAGCCGGTCAGTTTGGTCAAAGGATGTAAAAACAAGAACGCCTCCGTCACGGGTTGAAGTGTAACGGAGGCGCTTGGTAATCGCCAAGCTGGATATTCAGGGGGGAGACAGATTCTTAGGCAATCGCGCGGTTTTTAAGTGCACGATTGGTGTGTTCAACTGTTTCAGCCTCTTCTTCATCCATGCCTGCCAGTATGCCTGCGAGGTCCGTTGCAATCTCACTGCGCATCTTGGAGACAAGGTCGACTCCTTTTGAGGTGATGCGCACCATGATTTTGCGGCGGTCTTCGGATGCATGTACTCGCTCAACGTATGACAGTTTTTCCAACCGATCCACGAGGCCTGTAGCGGCAGCGGTGGAATGGCCCATTTTTTTCGCGATGTCGGACATAGTCAGATATTCTTCGCTGGAAAGATAGGTTAGGAGGAAGAACTGAGGGAATGAGACGTTCCCCTTGTTGAGTTCGGTTGACAGGTTAAGAATGCAGCTTCTCTGCGTGAACAGGACGAAGTCTGCGAGACGGTCGACGTCGGCTTGCGCCGTTGCGCCGGAGGCACTTGGTTGTGTATTTTTCATTTTGGCTGGTTGTAGTGTTCATGTTTTGGGACATGTAAGGGAGCGCAGCCATTGCGATTGAGAAGATACTCAGCTTTCATGATAGTAATCAACTCTAAAGTTGATTCTTTTTTAAAAAGCACGGATGACTGCGTGAGACTTTTTGAACATACGGGATTCCTTGAGGTATGGAAAGCTTGAAATTTTAAAAAAACTTAAACGATTGATTTCCAATAGTTTCGGACAGTTATTCACATTTTACTCACTCTGATTTTATTCCCTGCTCAAGATATACGGGCCGGGAAAAGCCTTTCAGCGTATGGAGTAGAGCCTGTTTCGGCCGGGCTCTTAGAGCAAAAGATCTTGGTCAGTCGCGGGGTTGAGGCGCTTTCGGGCTACTTCCAAGTATTCCGTATCGAGCTCAATTCCGGTAAAGGACTGAATTTTTTGAAATTTTGCAGCGACTGCGGAAGAGCCGATTCCTAGGAAAGGATCGAGGAGGCGAGTGGCTTGAGCCTTACCGTGGATCTTTATGCAGAGTTCGACGAGGGCAACGGGGAAGGTGGCGGGGTGGGGGCGCTCGCCTTTGCGGGACTGGATGGTTTCGTAGGGTATGAACCAGGTATTTCCCCGGCAGCGCAGATCCTGTCCGCCGGTGTGACCCCAGCGGGCGATGTTTGATTTATAAACGTAGGGGACGCCGGCGGCGCGGCGGTCAAGGGGGACGGAGCCGGCCTTCGTGAGGTGGAAGACGTATTCGTGGCAGTCGTTGACGTAGCGCTTGGAATTGATGGGCTTGAAATGACCTGCGGAGATTTGTTGCTCGTCTGTGGTTTTGATGGTGATGGATTTCACCCAGTGGAAAGTATTTTGGAGGGTGAAGAGGGGGCTTTCGCCTTCCGTCAGGGCGAGGATGAGCTGGTGGGGGAGGAGTGGGTTGGAGGGTGAGGCGCCGATGTTGAGGAAGAAGGATGCGTCATCGGTCATGACGCGTTTGACTTCGGCCACCCAGGATTTGCACCAGTTGAGGAATTCGTCGCGCGGGGCGGTGTCCTTGAACTTGCTGTAGGCGATGCCGAGATTGTATGGGGGGGAGGTGACTACTAGGTCGAAGGACTCCGGTTCCAATGTTGGGAGGAGCTGGAGGCAGTCGCCGTTTAATAATTCAAGTTTCAAAATTTAATAAGGGCTTGGGGAGAGGGGAAGAGGAAGCGCAGCTGGACACGGATCGGATTCTTCGTTGAGAGTTGAAATTTGAAACTTTAAAGTTTCAGCTCCTCAGGTGATTGATTGCTTCTTCGAGGTTGGCCAAGGTAACGCTTTCGATGACCTGAGCTTGGCCGATGGCGGAGAGGGTGACGAAGCGGATTTTTCCGGATTTGAATTTTTTGTCGCGGGCGAGTTTTTCTAGGACGGTGGCGGTGGGGATGGTGTCCGGGAGAACTAGTGGGAGGTGGAAGTGTTTTAGCAGGGACAAGATCTTTTCGGACTCCGATGAGGGGAGGGCGGAGTGTTTTTCGGAAATGAAAAGGGCGGCGCGGATGCCTAGTGCGATGGCTTCGCCGTGGAGGGTTTCGCCGTAGGGGAGGGAGGCTTCGATGCCGTGGCCGATGGTATGGCCAAAGTTTAGGAGGGCGCGGATGTCTTTGGTCTCGTATTCGTCGGCTTCTACGACGCGGGCTTTGATGGCGATGTTGCGGGCGAGGAGGTCGGCGGGGACGTCGCGTTTCTCGGGATCGATGGAGAGCAGGTCGGGGAGCATTTCGGCATCGCGGATAGCTGCGTGCTTAATGGCCTCGGCGAAGCCTTCGTGGAATTCGCGGGGTGGGAGGGTTGCTAAGGTATTGGGATCTACGAGGACGAGCTTGGGCTGGTGAAAGGCTCCGAGGAGGTTTTTTCCTTCTGCGACGTTGACGCCAGTTTTGCCGCCGACCGAGGAGTCGACTTGGGAGACGATGGTGGTGGGGATCTGGACGAAGGGGATGCCGCGGTAAAAGATGGATGCGACGAAGCCAGCGAGATCGCCGACGACACCACCGCCTAGAGCGATTACGAGGGAGCGTCGGTCATGGCCGGCGAGTATCATTTCGCGGCAGAGGGACTCGGCGCGGGAGAGGGATTTGGATGCTTCACCGGCGGGGACTGTGTGGAGCGTGGGTTTGTTTTCGCCGAAGCTATCGAGGAGGGTTTGTGCGTGGTGGGAGGCGACGGTTTCGTCCGAGATGATTGCTGGGCGGAGGTGGGAGAGATTGTGATCCGCTAATAGAGAGGCGGTTTTTGCTAGGAGGCCGTTTTCGACGACGACAGGGTAGGAGCGGTCGGCGAGGGCTACTTGGACGGTGGGCATGCGGAAACTTCAAATTTCAAAACTCAAAGTTCAAGGAAGAACGGAAGACTTGCGGCGGGACGCCGCTTGCACGGCCTGCCCCGAGACGGGGCAGCTACGGCTTTTCTGAGAGCAGCTGGGCGGCGATGGAGATTGCGATTTGGGGAGGGGTGTTGTCGCCAATGGGTAGGCCGAGGGGGGGCAGTGGATCTTCTCGATGAGATCTTGGGGGATGCAGGTTTCGCGGAGTTCGCGTGTGAGAGTGGCGCGCTTGGAGGCGGAACCGATGACTCCTATGAAGGAGATGTCGGGGGTGGTTCTGAGAATTTCCGCTAGGATAAGGAGATCGGTGGAGTGGCCTTGGGTGATTGAGATTACCTGGCTGCGGGGAGTGATGAGTCCGATTGCGTCGGTGTGTGTTGAGGCCGTGTGGATGGTTAGGTTTTCTTGCGAGGGGATTTTGCGATCTTTTGGAGAGAGGTTGTTGAATCGCAGGGAAGTGGAATTCCGGACGGCGCTGGAGGAGGTTCACGAGATCGCTAAGCTGCGGATCTCCTTGATTGAGGCAGGTGTATGACGGAGGAGGTTTCGCTTAAATTTTTCCAGATAATAGTTGCGTAGTTGGTGGGTTGGGGGCACGTTTTTGTTGAAACCTGACAAAACAGGGTTATTTACTAAGGATTATGCTTCCCGACAGTTCGCCGTTTTCACCCGACCAGCGCAAAGCGTTGGATTCGCTGCTTCCTGGATTTGATGCGCTTCAGCGCGGATGGCTCAGCGGATACCTTGCCGCCGGATCGGCCGCTCCCGCTTTGGCTGCTCCCGTTTCCGCAGGAAAGCTCACGGTTCTATATGGAACTGAGAGTGGAAATTCCGAGGAGCTAGCCGACCGCGCAATCAAGGCCGCGAAGAAAAAGGGTTTCAAAGCGGTGATGAAAAATATGTCCGATATTTCTCCTGCGGATCTTGCGAAAGTGGATAATCTTCTCGTAATCGTCTCCACCTGGGGCGAGGGCGAGGCGCCGGAAACCGCTGTTTCCTTCCACAAGGAATTCATGGAGGCGGATCTGAAGTTGGATGGCGTGAAATTCTCCGTATGCGCTCTCGGCGATACTTCTTACGAACAGTTTTGCGAGATCGGGAAACAGTTCGACACAAGGCTTGAAAGGCTCGGTGCGAAACGGGTTGCTGACCGTGTCGATTGCGATGTGGACTACGAGGATGGTTATTCCGAATGGTTTGCCTGCGCGATGAAAGCTTTGGCGCCTGCCGCTCCGGCTGTTTCCATTGTCGCTCCTGCCGCGTTCGTGGTTGCCAGCGATTTTGGAAAGAAGAATCCGTTCCCTTCGGAAGTCTCCGACAACGTCCTACTGAACGGAGAGGGTTCGGTGAAAGAAACAATCCATGTGGAGCTCTCCCTAGCGGGAAGCGGTCTTGCCTATGAACCTGGTGATTCACTTGCTGTCCTACCGACAAACTGCCCGCAGATGGTCAAGGACGTGATCAACGCAGCGAAGCTCACGGGCACCGAAGAGGTGGAGGTCAAAGCTGTAGGTAAAAAACTTTTGGCTGATGCACTCCGCGAGAATTTCGATATCACAGCACTCTCTAAGGCAGTTCTCAAAAAACTGTTTACAGTAACAAGCTCTGCGAATCTTGAAGCACTCCTTGCGGACGATGCGAAGGCGCAACTCAAAGACTATATCGATGGTCGCGAGATCGTGGATGCGCTTATCGATTTCGCGCCGGACGGAATACCTGCCGATGCGCTCGCAGGAATTTTCCGCAAACTTCCAATCAGGCTCTATTCAATCGCTTCCAGCCCGCTCGCGCATCCTGATGAAGTCCATCTGACTGTCGCAGCTGTCCGCTATGATACGCATGGCAGACAGAGGAAGGGCGTTTGCTCGACCTATCTTACGGATGTCGCGAAGACCGGTGAAAACATTCCCGTCTTCGTCCAGCCGAACAAGAATTTCCGCCTCCCCGCCGATGACAACACGCCGATTATCATGGTGGGGCCGGGCACGGGGGTTGCTCCGTTCCGCTCATTCGTCGAGCATCGCGCGGCTACTGAAGCAGGCGGGAAAAGCTGGCTTTTCTTCGGCGATCAGCATTACACCTATGACTTCCTCTACCAGCTTGAGTGGCAGGATTTCCTGAAAGACGGACACCTCACGAAACTCGATCTCGCGTTCTCACGCGATCAGCCGGAAAAAGTTTACGTCCAGGACAAGATGCTCGAACAGGGCGAGGAACTCTACAAATGGCTTGAGGAAGGTGCGCACTTCTATGTCTGCGGAGATGCCAGCCGCATGGCTGCCGATGTCCACGAGGCTCTCATTTCCGTCATCGAGAACTACGGCGCGAAATCCCGCGAAGAGGCCGAGGCATACGCCGAGAATCTCAAGAAAACCAAACGCTACCAACGCGACGTTTATTAAAATCAAAAAGAAGAAATTCAACCACGGATGACACGGATAAGACTTGGGAAAATCTAGTCTCCAAAAAATCCCTTCTTCATCCGTGAGAATCCGTGAAATCTGTGGTTAAAAACTCTTAATATTTACCTTTCCCCAATCACCATGTCTGAGAAAAAATTATCGGCCAACGAATACATCAAGACCGACAGCAACTACTTGCGCGGAACGATTGAGCAAGGCCTTGCCGACGTCGTCACCGGCTCCATGTGCGAGGATGACCAACAACTCCTGAAATTCCACGGCACTTACCAGCAGGACGACCGCGATCTCCGCGCAAACCGTCGTAAGTATAAGCTGGAAAAAGCCTACAGTTTCATGATCCGCGTTCGAGTCCCAGGTGGTGTTACATCTCCAGCGCAGTGGCTTCAGATGGATCAGATTTCCACGCAGTTCGCCAACGGAACGATCAAGCTCACCACCCGCCAAGCCTTCCAGTTTCACGGCATCATCAAGAGCAATCTCAAGCGCACGATGGGTGAGATCAACCAGGCGGCCATGGATACCATCGCAGCTTGCGGAGACGTGAACCGCAACGTCATGTGCTCGCCAAATCCGTTTCTCTCCGAGGCGCACACCCAGGCCATGGAAGACGCCCGCGCAATTTCCGCACACCTTACCCCGCAGACGGCTGCATATCACGAGATCTGGTTGGATGGCGAAAAAGTGGAGACCTCCGAGCAAGAGGTCGAGCCCATCTATGGCAAGACCTACCTCCCACGGAAATTCAAAATCACCGTCGTCGTCCCACCGTCGAACGACGTTGACATTTACGCGGATTGCCTTGGCTTCATTGCCATCGTGGAGGACGAGAAAATCGTCGGATACAATGTCACCGTAGGCGGCGGCATGGGCGCGACCCATGGAAATGACCTTACCTTCCCGCGCACCGCAGACGTCATCGGCTTCTGCCCGGCGGACAAGATCGTGGATGTCGCGGAAAAAGTCGTGCTGGTGCAGCGTGATTACGGCGACCGTGAAGTCCGCGCCCACGCCCGCTTCAAATACACTGTCGATGATCACGGCCCGGACGGGATTTTAAAAATCCTCAATAAATATCTCGGCTACAACTTGGAGCCAGCGCGTCCCTTCGAGTTCGAGGACAACGGCGACCGCTATGGCTGGGCCGAAGATTCGACTGGAAACTCCCATTTCACTCTCTTCGTGGAAGGCGGGCGGGTGCTCGATACCGCGGATTACGAACTGCGCACCGGTCTGCGCGAGATCGCGAAAATCCACGATGGCGACTTCCGCCTTACCGGAAACCAGAACCTCATCATCGCGAACATTTCCGCCAAGAACCGTCCTGCCGTCGAAAAACTTCTGGAAGACTACGGCATCGCCAAAAGCCACCTTCGCAGCGGCCTGCGCCTCAACAACCTGGCCTGCGTCGCCCTGCCAACCTGTGCCCTTGCCCTCGCCGAGGCAGAGCGATTCCTCCCAACTCTGATCACCGAGTTAGAGGAATCCATCGAGGAAAATGGCCTCCGCCATGATGCCATCACCATCCGAATGACTGGCTGCCCGAACGGGTGTGCCCGCCCGTATATCGCGGAACTTGGCTTCGTCGGAAAAGGCCCGGGCCGCTACAACGTCCTGCTCGGTGGTGGCTTCCACGGCCAGCGTCTGTCGAAACTTTTCCGCAGCGATGTGCCCCATGAGGAGATCAAAGATCTGCTCGCCCCCATCTTCGCCAGCTACGCGAAAGATCGCGAGGAAGGCGAACACTTTGGCGATTTCTGCATCCGTGCGGGACTCGTCGAAAAGACCATCAATGGAGCCGACTTCCACGCCAACATCAAGGCGGAGGCTCTCGCCTGAAGGAGTGCGGACAACTAGTCCGCAAGCAACAACCTAGCCTCAATCATGATCACCATGGATCCAGAAGTCTCACCGGAAACCCTCTCGGAAACCCTCTCGGAAGAGCTGAAAAATCTCAACGCGGGAAAACGCTTGGAGCTTCTCTACGAGCGCCTCGGCAGTAGCCTCGTAGCCAGCACCAGTTTCGGCCTACAGGCAGCCGTGATGTTGAAGCTGCTTCACGACCACGCGCCGAAAGTGCCGGTCATCTTCATCGATACGGGTTTCCTGTTTCCGGAAACCTATCGCTACGCTGAGGAGTTGATGGAGAAATTTCCTCTCGATTACCGCATCTATCACCCTACGGTTTCCGCCGCCCGCATGCAGGCCATCCACGGAGATCTCTGGGAGCAGGGGAGAGAAGGTGCTGAGAAATACGGACTCCTCACCAAGATCGAACCAATGAACCGCGCGCTCCGTGAGATCGGTGGTGACGTTTGGCTCAGCGGCCTACGGCGCGCGCAATCGGAAACTCGTCAGGACAGGCCGTTTGTCGAGCAGCAGAAGAAAACCATCAAAGCCTATCCAATCCTCGATTGGGCGGATGCGCAGGTCGAGGTTTTCTACCACCAGAACGATCTTCCCCGCCACCCCCTCGCCGAGCAGGGCTACGTAACCATGGGCGATTGGCACAGCACCCGCCCCTCCACCGATGGCACCGCCAACGGCACACGCTTCAACGGCGATAAATACGAGTGTGGTCTCCACCTAGATTCCGGAACCTCCGATTTCCAGATCTGATCGGGCTCTTGGAGAGCCATCAGCCGAGCATTCAGCTTACAATTCGCTGAATGAGGATGTTGCAATCAGCCGCGGCACCCATCCGAGCCGGAGCCCGACCCGTTCGACCAGAGCCCCACCTGGCAGCCCGAAGAAATCCCCCTCGGCGACGGCCGCATCCTGGTTCTCGAAGATTCCTGACGCCGCCCGGCGAACTCCAAAAACAAATCGCTGCCAAAAACCTTCTTGGAAAATCGGTCTGGAAAGCTACGCTCACGGCCAGTGAAACTGACCGTTAAATCCACCACCGGCTCCGGCCACACGGCAGCTTGCTGCTATTTTTCTTCACTGATCACTGATCACTCGGCACTTTTCACTACTTCCTCCCGCTCGAAGTAGGCGAAGGGATCGAGGCCGTGGAGGCGGATCTGTTCGACAAAGGTGTAGATGCCAGGGGTGGGGTGAGCGGTACGGCGTCGGGGTCGCCCCGAAACACGTAGGTCTGGCGCTTAATAAGTTCGGGGTCGACCACAGAACAATTCTTCCGCCTCAGACAAACTTCCCGACTCGAACTCTGGAAAAATCATCGTCGAATTCTCCCAACTCAATCTCATCAATAAACCCGGCTACACGGTCGCAGCGGCGCCCCATCTGAACCTGCACGGCATTTCCGTTCGCGATTTCGGCTCCCCGGGATCATCCCTCGCCATCGTCAACAATCTCGGAATCTACAACGGAGCCGCCATCCGGCCACAGAGCAGCGAGAACTTCCTCTCTCAATTCAATACGGGAAATGCGCCGGATGCTTACTTTTTCCTCCAGTTTTCCGAACGGCTTAAAGAGTTCACTTTCGTGCGACCCGCCCTCTACCCAGCGACCGAAAGTGGCATAACGCACCCGGCCTGGACGGCCTACGCCCTCGATGAATCTGGCGAAGTCCTGAGCTCCCAGTCGGAAGGATTAACCCGGGCCTTTCAGGACGTTGCGAGCGGCGTATACGCCCTTCGCGCCCCCGGCCTGACAGGCATCAAATAAGTTCGCTTCGAGTCTAATCCACATTTGAACGGCCAACCGTTTGCGGCCTTCGGCGCGCTCCTCATTGAGAAATTCGAATTGGTTCCCATGGAAAACTAAGGACTGGCCGGCCTATCGATCAAACAACCCTCTTTTTTCCCGCCCTACGATCCGGGCAATGGCTGTTTCAGGAGTCTCCCGC
This sequence comes from Akkermansiaceae bacterium, assembly GCA_905182475.1. Classification (GTDB taxonomy): domain Bacteria; phylum Verrucomicrobiota; class Verrucomicrobiia; order Verrucomicrobiales; family Akkermansiaceae; genus Luteolibacter. The sequence goes on from CAJJBR010000082.1 coordinate 11,830, forward strand.
CAAAAAAAATTACTAGCAGTAAATCAGTTCCGGGATGCGGAAACGCGTTGCTCTGGCAAGCGGACTGCCGACGGCAAGTCGGATCGTCATGCTAGGACTGAAGGCAAATACAAGGGCAAAGTCCTCTTCGAAGGAGACATCGAAGATCTCATCCCAGACGAAGTCGCGCGGTAGCGATTTTTACTCGACGATCTGCGGATCTCGCTCTTCTATTTAGCACCTTCGTCGTATGAGTGAGATGCCTAAAACCACTGAGATTTATTGTCCTGAATGCGATTCTAGCATTGAAGTGGAAGACGAGCACATCGGAGCGAAAGGAAAATGTCCGGATTGTGACCACAAATTTATCATAGAGAAACCAGCGAAGGCGAAAGAGGAGAAGAAACCGAAAGAAGAAGCAAAGAAGATGCTGGTCGCTGGCTGTCCCAAATGTGCTTTCGAGCTTCAGGTCAGCCGAGAAATGGAGGGCAGAAAGGGAAAATGCCCAAAATGTGAGCACCGCTTCGTTATTGAATTTAACGATAGCGACACAAAGAAACCTGACAACCAGGAGGACACTGAAAAAGAACAGGAGGTCGTTGTTCAGCTTAAACAAAAAGTTGGGAAAAGGAGAAAAGTAGACGCCACCGCTAAAATGAAGCAGGCGTCGGAAGAGGAACTGGATGCCCTCGATTCTGAGAAGGAAGATCCGGAGAAGGGATCCGCTACTTTCCTACTCCTGGCGCTAGTTACCGTGATCCTGCTAGGAAGTATTATCTGGTTTTTGATACCAAGCTCAGACAAAAATACCGAGAACGGCAAGAGAGAAGACACCACCTCGAATACAAGAAAAGCCCCAGAAGACCCGTCTAGCAGAGGAGGTATCAACCCATTCGACGATATAAAAAATGATCCTGAAACAGGCGCGCTTACAAAAGTGCATATAACGCCTTCAAAATCAGATCTTCCCGCTTACGATCTGTCCCCATTAGCCAAGTCATCCAAATGGCTGATGCTTCATGTGAACCACCGCCCGTTTGGAGACGATAAATTAGCGACTCTGGAGCCCGGCCTTGAAAGAATTGTCTGGGCCAACTTAAACGACACTCAGATTTCGGATAATGCGATGGAGTTCGTCTGCAGAATGCAGGAGCTTGATCGTCTGCAGGTTCGCGGCACTGGGGTTTCTGACGCTGGCCTGAGCTTGCTTTCTGCTCTTTCAAAACTGAAAGTGCTTAATCTATCCAAATGCGCTAATATCACAGACGCATGTATTCCATACATCGAGGCCATCCCGTCTCTCAAGGTCATCTACGTGCGCGAATCCGGTATGTCTTCAGAAGGCATCGCGACGCTAAAGAAGAATTTCCCGAAACTGACGATCCATGAATAACATGAGAATTCTATTTGCTCTCGCATTACTGGTGATCGCGCTTGCGCTTCCTGCAAACGCTTCAAATCAGATGAAGTCGATGTTGATTCATTTTGATATGGATGAAGACGGCGTTCTTTCGAGTTCAGAAATGGAAGAAATGGTGAATTCGCTGAGATCCATCCTGAAACTCGAAGACCTAGTCCCAGAACCAAAGGCAGAGAGCACCCCTGAGTCCGTCCTTGAGTCCGTCCCTGAGTCCGTCCCTGAGTCCGT
>CAJJBR010000083.1 GCA_905182475.1 Akkermansiaceae bacterium
AGGGTGGATTGCTTGCCGAGGGTGTTGCGATACATCTCCATGGTTTTGATGAATTCGTAGAGTTCCGCTGCCTTCGGGTTTTGGCCGTAGGCGCGGGCGTAGATCTGGGAAGCTTCTGCGTCCGCCTGGCCTTGGATGGTCTGGACTTTCTTGTAGGCCTCCGAGGAGATTTCATTGAGATCACGCTCTTTGTTACCGAGGATACGGGCGGCTTCACCTTCACCTTCGGAGCGGAACTTCGAGGCGATCTGCTGGCGCTCGGAAATCATCCGTTCGTAGATTTTTTCGACCACGGAATGGTTGTAGTTGATACGCTTGAAACGGACGTCGAGGAGTTCGATACCCAGTTCCTTAAGCTTTGGCAGGGCATCCACCATGATTTCGTCTTCGAGGATGGAGCGGCCTTTACGGATCTGTGGGAGGATACCTATGCTGCCAGATTGTCCGTCGGTGAGTTCTACGAGTGTCTCGTCCTTCACCGGCGTGCGGTCTTTGTCGGTGCGGACGATCTCGATGAGATCGTGCTTGCCTATGATGCTTCGTGTTGCGGATCCGAGGATGTTTTCCAAACGGGAGTTCGCAGTGCGCTCGTTGCGGAGGCCTAGGAAGTAGGCGAGTGGATCGGTAATGCGCCAGCGCCCGAAGGTATCCACGGAGATGTAGAGCTTGTCCTTGGTAGGCATCTCGTTGCGCTGGCCGTCCCATGGGAGGATGTTCTTCGGGATGCGGTTGACTACGGTGATAAAGGGCTTCTTAAAATGCAGGCCGGGTTCTGTAATGGGATCGCCCTTGGGATCGCCGAACTGGGTGAGGATCACCTGCTCAGTCGGGGAGATCGTGTAGGCGCAGAGGTTAAAAACGATTACGATTACCGCGAGTGCGAGGAGGATAATATAGATTGGAGCGCGTTTCATGAAATTCTAAATTTTAAATTCAAATAGCGGGCGTTACTGGCCGCCGAGGTTGAGAAGGGGGAGGAGACCTTTGGTTTCTTCATCGATGATGACGGTCTTGCCTAGGTTGGGCAGGATTTCGGACATCGTTTCGAGGTAAAGGCGGCGGCGGGTGATTTCCGGGGCTGCAGTGTACTCGGTGAGTAGGGCTTCGAAAGAGGCGACGTCACCTTCGGCTTCGTTGACACGTTTCGCAGCATACCCGGCGGCGGCGGAGATCTTGCGGTCGGCCTCGCCGCGAGCGCGGGGGACTTCCTTGTTGTATTCGCCGTTGGCGCGGTTGATCGCGCTTTCGCGTTCCTGCTGGGCTTGGTTGACCTCGTTGAAGGAGGCCTGCACGCGGCGGGGCGGGTTCACGTCCTTCAGTTGCACCTGGATGATGCGTAGACCCATGGTGTATTCTGCGGTGGCTGCTTGGAGTTTCTCTGTGGCGATGTTTTCGATTTCCTGGCGCCCGACGGTGATCACTTCATCTACGGTGCGGTCACCGACGATTTCGCGCATGACGCTTTCGGTAAGGTCGCGGAGTGTGGCATCCGGTTCACGGACGGCGAAAAGGTATTGCTGGGGTTCCTCGATCTGGTATTGCACGACCCATTCGACAAGTGCCGCGTTCAGATCACCCGTCACCATGGATTTTTCCAGCTCCTGTTCGCCGGAGTTTGTAAATTGCCAAGGGTTACGGGCACCCGATGTGCCGAAGCCGAATTCCTGCTGGAGCTGGCGGGTGACCTCTACTATCAGGGTTTTATCGATGCCGTAGGGGAGTTTGAAGCGGAGGCCGGATTTGGCGATCTTAATCGGTTTTCCGAAACGGAGGACGACTGCCTGCGAATCTGCGGGTACCGTGTAGAAACTCGATGTGATCCCGATGAGGATGACGACGGCCAAGATGCCGAGCCGGATGAGTGAGAAATTAATATTTTTAACTTGTGACATGATGTTCACAGCAGTCGTAGAGCGGGGTTGCTCTGTTAGCGAGGAAAGTTTGATTCTTTTTGTGCGATGTGTATCCGGGGAGATGCGTTGTTGACTGGAGCCGGAGCCGGGGGCATGGGTAGGTGCATGAAGTGGTTGCTTTTTTTCCTATTTTCGATTGCGTCCGTGAAAGGGCAGAACGCGGTGGAGGAAAGGGCGTCTCCCGTGGTTGTTGCATCTGCTGTGAAAGCCGTTGGTGCGCTTGGCCAGCAGGTTGTGCTTGGGCGTTACAAGGTGGCGATGGAGCGGATGTTCCCTCAGTGGAAGAGGCGTGCGGCAAAACGTATCGGCGGTATGGAGAAACTAGAGAAGCAACTCGAATCCGTCGCTGCCCAGATGCTCCAGCAGGGGATTTCGATCACCGATTTTGTCTCGCAGGGTCAGCCGCGTGCCTTCGAGGTCATCCCCGGCAAAAAGGTTGCTGTGGTAAACGGCAAGCAAGTCGAGCAGCTCATCTATAAGAAATGGCTCGTCCTCGTGCCGACCCTCACGAAGTTCCGAGTCTTTCTCCCGAACGATCCCAAACCCGTCACCATCGAAAGCACCAGCTTTCAGATCGCCATCTCCGACAAAGGGAAAAACGACTGGACCTTTATCGATGGCTCCAGCGCAACGGTGAACGAGCTTCGTAGCCTGTTCATCAATTTACCGAAGGATCTTGAACTTCCTCCTTTGGAAAAACGTCAAGTAAGGTAATCATCTGGCGCATGGCGAAGGGCACGAAAGGCAAAAAGACAATCACTGAGCGCGAGCTCCATAAGCGGATGCTCGAACTTTGGGAACGTGGTAAGAGCGAACTCTGTGAAGTGCGCGTATCGGAAATTCACGGACGCGGCGTGTATGCCACCCGCGACATCCCGGCAGAGGAAAAGATCATCGAATACGTTGGCGAACTCATCGACAAGGACGAGAGCGGGCAGCGCGGCATCGACCAAGCGGAAAAGGCTGAACTCCACGGCGATGCAGCAGTCTACATTTTTACTGTCAGCAAGAAGTATGACATAGACGGGAATTTTCCATGGAATACCGCCCGTCTTATCAATCACTCTTGCGAGCCGAACTGCGAAGCATGGCAGACCGGTAAGCGCATCCACATTCACTCCCTCCGCGATATTAAAGAGGGCGATGAGCTGACCTTCGATTACGGCTTCGATATTGAGTGCTACGAGGATCATCCGTGTCTTTGCGGTCGCGCGGGATGCATCGGCTACATCGTCAGTCGCGAGCAGTGGGATCAGCTCGATGAAAGACTGGGTCGTGGTAAATACGCCGGGAAAGCGAGCTAAGCCGTGGGTCTCATTCCAAAGGAAATAATCGAGCAGGTATTGGCTTCCACCGATATCGTCGATCTCATTGGTGCCTACATTCCGCTGAAACGAGCGGGCACTGGATACAAGGCGAACTGCCCTTTCCATAACGAGAAAACCCCTTCCTTCAACGTCAGCCCGCACAAGCAGTTCTACCACTGCTTCGGCTGCGGCAAGAGCGGCAACGCCATCGGCTTTGTCATGGATCACGAAGGCCTCCTCTTCATGGATGCCTTGAAAAAACTCGCTGGAAAAGCCGGCGTGCATCTTGAGGAAGAGCCGGACAATCCCAAAGCCCGCGCCGCCCGGAAATCCCGTGGTCGTATCCTCGATCTCCACCGCGAGGTCTCTGCCTTTTTCCACGAGCAGATCAAGAAAAACCCCGACTGCCAGCACGCCCGTGACTACCTCAAAGGCCGCGGCTTCGGCAGGGAAATGGCCGAGCGCTGGGAGATCGGCTGGATGCCGGATAACGCGAAAGTCTTCCTCGATTGGGCGCGGGAGAGGAAATTCACGGGCAAGGAACTAGTCGCATGCGGTTTCGCCGGTCTGAAAGATGCCGACCGACCTTCTGCCGGGATCTACGTCCGCTTCCGCGATAGGCTGATGTTTCCCATCCACAACGAAGTCGGCGACGTCATCGCTTTCAGTGGCCGCCAGCTCCGTGATGACCCCCGCACCGGGAAATACATCAACTCTCCGGAGACCGATATTTTCAAGAAATCCAACGTTCTCTTTGCCTTGGACAAAGCCAAGAAGGGCATACTCAAGGAAAAGACCGTCATTCTCTGCGAAGGCCAGATCGACGCTATCGCATGCCACGAGGGCGGGGTGGAAAATGCGATCGCCCCACTCGGCACCGCCTTCACCCCCCAACATGCCCGCATCCTCAAACGCTACGCCAAGACCGCCGTTCTTTGCTTCGATGCGGATACAGCCGGGATCAAAGCCAGCGAGCGAGCTTTCCGTGAGCTCGCACCCGAGGGGCTTTCCGTAAAAGTTGTCCAGCTTCCCGCCGGGGACGATCCAGATACCTACCTCAAGGCTCATGGTGTCGAGGGCTTCCGAAAAAAGGTGGAAGAGGCGCGAGAGTTCTTCGATTTCAAGATCGAGGCAGCCCGCTCAAACGGTCGGCTCGACTCCGCGGAAGGCCGCACCGAACTCGCCCGCGAGTGCACCAGTCTACTCGCCGCCATGGACGATCACGCCGCGCGAGATCAGCAGATCAATATCGTTTCCTCCCTCCTCGGCCTCACCTCATCCACCTTGCGGGAAGGAATAGGAAAATCCATCAAACGCGCCACCGCCCAAGCGAACCGCCCCGTCAACCGCCGCGATCAGGAGCAGGAATCCGTCCAACAAACCCGCCCCTACCCGCTCGACCGCACCGTCGGATACCTCTGCCACCTCGCACTCGTTTCCGCACCCGCCCAGCATTTCCTCTCCGAGCAGTTCGAGACTCTCCACGAGGCCAAGGCATGGATTGAAGGCGTCCCACTGCTTGAGAAAATCCTAGCCGCCGCTCCTGATCCCGGCTCCAGCGCCGCAGTGAATACCTTCGTGGGAGATCTGAAACCCGGTGAGCAAAAATCCCTCCATCGCGAAATGGGAGCGAACGATGCCACCGTCGAGGACGGCATGCAATCCGCCGAGCAAGCCCTCGGCATGCTCTCGTCCGTTGTCCTTCAGAAACGCGATGCCGCAGTCAAATCCGCGCTAAAAGAACCCGGCATTTCCCCGGAGCGCATGAAGCAACTCCTCGAAGAAGCCAAGGAAATCGCCGGCCTCCTCCGTTGGGCAGGCCGCTCCCAATACGACGACGAACTCCCGCAGGAAACGATCAAGACCGAGAAGAAGCCTTGGGAGAAAAAGTGGAAGAAGTGAAGAAGTG
>CAJJBR010000084.1 GCA_905182475.1 Akkermansiaceae bacterium
TCTACACCATACCACCGAAATCAAGCAGAACCCAGCGGCACCCCTAAAAGAATCCGAGCCGCGAATTAGACGGAAAAGTGCGCTGGTTAGGTGCGGAATGTGTGTCTCATCGCCTAGCCGGAATACAATAGCATGATCACGGCAGCGCTGAAGAATGCGATTGATTGGGTATCGCGGGCGGATTCTGAGGATGAGGCTCCTTTGGCTGCGTTTGGAGGAAAAACTGCGGCGATTATTTCGGCATCGCCGGGTGGTTATGGCGGCGCGAGGAGCCTTGGTTTCCTCAGGCCGTTTCTCGGAAACATCAAGATCACGGTGCTGGAAGGCGAGTTCAGTCTTCCGCAAGCTCATGAGGCGTTTGCTGAGGATGGGAGCCTCCTCGATGCAGGGAAGGCTGCGGAGGTGAAGGCGATTGGAAAAGCCCTGGCAGAGAGCTAATGACACGGGGCGGGACGCCCTTTACACGGCCTGCGGCGGGACGCCGCAGCTACCTGTCGAAGAGGGCGAATTTTAGATCCGCCTCGGAGACGACCACGCCGTTGACGAGGCAGCGGCATTTGGTTTGGCCGATGTTGCCGCGCACCTTGGTGGTCTTCGCCTCGGTGATGAGGGTGTCGCCGGGCATGACGGGCTTACGCCATTTGACGTTGTCCGCGCTGAGGAAGTAGCCGATTTTTCCGAGATTCTCCGGTTTGCGTAGCATGAGAATGGAGGAAACCTGAGCCATGCCTTCGAGTTGGAGCACGCCGGGCATGATGGGGTGACCGGGGAAATGGCCTTGGAAATATGGCTCGTTGATGGAGACGTTTTTCAGAGCCGTGCAGTTGTCTTCGCCGAAATCGACCACGCGATCCACCATGAGCATAGGGTAGCGGTGCGGGAGGATGCGCATGACCTCGTTCACATCGAGCACGCTCTCTCCATCCGGGATGGTTATGGGCTGGGGAACCATGGCGCGCATGCGTGCGTATTCCTTTTTCAAGGTGGAGGCCATTTTCGTGTTCGGGCCGTGGCCGGGTTTGACTGCGATGACGTGGCCGAGGATGCGCTTGCCGGAGAGGATAAAGTCGCCGATGAGATCGAGCGCTTTGTGGCGGGCAAATTCGTTGTTGAAACGCATTGGCTCCTTGGACATGACCTCGTTACCACGGATGACAACGGCGCTTTCAAGTGAGCCGCCTTTGATGAGACCTTTATCGAGGAGGGGCTTCACATCCTCGTAGTGGACGAAGGTGCGTGCGGGGGCGATTTCCGTTTCGTAGAGCTCCGGAGTTACCTCTGAGGAAAAGTATTGGGTGAAGCGGCCATCGGGGCCGACGTTGGTGACGGATACGCGGAAGGTTTTGCTCGGAACGATAGTGATGAGGGTGCCGTCGCCCATTTCCTGGTGGATGGGCTCGCGGATTTCCCAAACTTTGCGCACGGTGTCTTGCCGGACGGTGCCAGCTTTCTTGATGAGCTCTACAAAAGGGCGGGAGGAACCATCGCCGATGGGAGGCTCGTTGGCGTCCATTTCGATGAGGGCGTTATCGATACCCATACCGGTAAGGGCGGAGAGGACGTGCTCGATGGTGTGGACTTTCACGGAACCCTCGGCAAGAGTGGTAGCGCGCTCGACGGTTTGGACCTTGTCCGCATCCGCATTGATGAAAGGCTGATCTGGGAGATCGATACGGCGGAATTTAAAGCCGTGGTTTTCGGGAGCGGGTTTGAGTGTGAGGGAAACCTTTTCTCCAGTGTGGAGGGAGGTTCCTTCGAGGGTGGCGGAGTCGGCGAGAGTCTGTTGCTGTGACATGGTGGAGAAGTGGCTAGTGCCGAGTGATCAGTGATCAGTGGAAGATTGTTTTTCGGCTTCCTCTAGGGAGGGGGTATTTAGTGAAAATGGGGCGACGATCCAGTCGAATGCTAGTTCTTCGGTGCCTGAAGTGATTTGGACGAATTTTGTTGTTATCTTCACTTGGGATGATCCTTGGGGCTTGCTGGGGATGTAGTCAGGGGAGAAGGGGTCTTCTTCTTCGGCTTGTGCTTTGAGATTTGGTTCCGCGACTGTTTTACGTCCCGTATCCTCGCAACCGGCCAACGGGAGTATGGTCGTGGCGAGCGTTAAAAGTATGCCGGAGGATCGCATTTTCGGACGGCAAAATTAGCTTTTTTCGGGGAGATCGGAGGACGGCTCTTCGGCTAGCGGGTCGGATTCTGTGGGTGTTGCTTCGATGGCTGAGTCAACGAGTTTGGTGGCAGCATCGGTTACGGTGTCGGGGATCTCTTCGACGGCATTCTTGATGATTTCGACTGGCTCTTCTTGAATCTCAGGTTTGTCTGACGAGGCCGCGTCCACGACCTTTTCGATGGTGTCCTTTATTTTAACAACGGGATCCGGGAGATCATTCTCAGCTGCCTCAGCTACAACCGGCTCTGGAGTGGTTTCTGATTGTGCTGCTTCTGGAGCTGTCTCTGGCAGAGTGGTGTCCGGCACTGATGTTTTCGCTGCAGCATTGTCCTCAGGAGTGAGCGCAGTTTCCGTGTTCTCTTTGGAAGGTGATTTTTCGGCCTTTTTCTTGGGCTTTTTCGGCTTTTTCGGTTCCTGTGGCTTTGGGACTTCCTGCACGACGAGTGTGTCGTCGGTGTAGAGGAGGATGTGGCCTTGTTGGAGGAGCCAGAAAAGGTCTGCTGCGTATTCGGCAGGAGGAGCTGTGGAGCCTTCAGGGAGGACTGCTTTCCAGAGGCCTTCGAGCTTGGCTGGTGTGTTTTCGCGTATCCATTTTACCATTTCCGCAGGGCGGGGGGCTAGGATGGCATCGGCAGCGAGGGATTGTGGACGTGCAGGGCCGGTGAAGAGCTTGCCCTTGCGCTTGAAGACTGGCATGTGCTCAGCCTCCATGCATTTGCAAATGGACGGGATGAGGATGGCCGGGTGCTTCTTGTGGTGGTTGCCTGTGCCTTTCAGGCGGACAAGCAGGCCGGGGGAGAGGTTCTTGCCGACGATGGCGGCGGAGACTTTCGCTTTGCGTGTAGTGTGGAAGACGCGGTCGAGGACTTCTGTGCCGAGGGTGCGCTCGAATTCCGCACGGTCTGTATACCAGGTGTGTTCTACTGCTGTGAGAGTTTCCTCTGCAGGAGTTTCTGCTTCGGGTTGTTCCTCCGGTGCGTTTTCGGATGTTTCGGGAACTGGCTCTTCTGCGGGTGATTCAGTAGCGGATGGCTCGGGGGTAGCTTCTGAGACTTCCTCGGTTTCCGCTGCTGGTTCGCTTGTGGAATCTTCCGGGGCAGCTGGTTCGGGGACGACTTCGCTATCTGCCGTTTCCGGAGGAGTTGCCGATTCTGCGGCTGTGTCTTTAGCTGCTTCCGGTTTTACTTCCTCTGGTGGCTTGGAGGCGGCCTCCTCGCGGGCTGCGATCTCTTCGCTGGAAAGGATGCGCCAGCGGGTCTGATTTTTCATGGAGTCCAGCCATTCGTTGACGGCTTCTTCGGAGCGCTCGGTGCGGACTTTTGCGGAATACGCCTCGAAGGGCATGTTGGCGAAACGCTCGCGGTGAATGCGGCGGATGTTTGTCTGGTATTCGTGGTAGTTCGGAGGTCCGAGCCACTCACCAGAGATCCCGCATTTGGCGACTGACTGGAAATTTCCCTTCGGGGAATCTACCTCGACGGTGGATTCCTCGATGAAGCGGTGACGCCAATCTGCCTGAAGCATGTAGCGGAGAGCTTCTTCACGAGTCAAGAATACAGCGTCCTCGATCTTGCAGCGGAGAAAGGCGGGTTTCTTCTCGTTGATTTCAAAAGTGGCTCGTAAGCGGTCGCGCTCGGCTAGGACGATCTGCGCGATATCAAAGAGGGGATAGACGCGGGCGACCTGATGGACTTCTTTGCACACCAGCTGGATGGCATTTTTCTCCGGGTAAAGGGAGACGTTGACGCCCTCGGCGGGAGCGATTTCCTCGAAGCGACGCTCTGGACGGCCACGGTCGCTCCTATCGTCACGGCGGTTTCCTCCGCCACCCTGCCTGCGTGCGCCACCACCGTCGCGGTTGTCCCGTCGGTCGTTGCGGTCATTACGTCCACCTCCGCGCCTGTCGCCGCCACGGTTATCGTCGCGGCCTTCGCTCCTGCGGGGTTGGTATTCGCGCTCGCCGCGCTCGTGGGTTTTCGCGGAAGGGGTGTTGGATTTTGCCCGTGCCCATGATGGGCCGAGTGAAAATTCGGACAGGAGTCCTTCGAGGGGATTTGGGGTTTCGTCGCTCACGGTTGAGGAGGGTAGGTAGTTGGTTGGAAAAGACAAACCTGCTTTGCAGTGATTCAGGCAGTTTGGCAAGTGTGTTGCAAGATCTGAAGGTGCTTCTGGGTGGCTCCATCGTGCCGGGCTAGGACGAGCATTGCGTTTTCCGAAAGCGAGGCGGACTTTGCCGGGACGAGTGCTGTGCGGATAGCTTTGCTTATCTCAGTTTCCGAGCTGGCTACAAGCACGGCTTTTGCCTCGACGAGATGCGCTGCCAAGGGTTGGAAATTTTCCATGTGTTGGCCGAAGACGAGAGGCTTGCGTGCGAGGATGGCTTCGGCAGGGTTCTGGCCACCGGTGGAAAGAAAGGATTTTCCGATCACGACGACATCCGCATGGGAGGTCCAGGTGGCGAGTTCGCCGGTGGTATCGATGACAAAGACGTTTTTTTTTCCAGCATTGGGTGGTTGGAATGCAGTGCGGAGGATGGGGTTGAAACCGGCTTTCGTGAGCGTTTCAAAAACCTCGGCACGCCGCTCGGCATGGCGGGGGACGATGACTGGGAGAGCTTGTGGATTTGCGGCGAGAATGGCGGAGGCGATGAGGGTTTCCTCTCCGGGAAAGGTGCTGGCGGCGAGGACGACGGGGCGGTCGTTTCCGAAGGAGGAGAGCATCTTTGTGAAATCCTTGCTCAATTGCGGGGCATCAGAGGATTGCGGATCGAACTTGAGGCTGCCGGTGAGATGGATGTTTTTCGGATCGATCCCGAGTGTTTCCCAGAGTTTTCTGTGGTCTTCCTCCTGAATGCAGATGGCGGAGAGGCGAGAGAAAAACGGGCGGAGTAGAGGGGCAATCTTTAGGAAGCGCCTTGCGGAATGTGGTGAGACGCGGGCGTTGGCGAGGCCGACGGGGATGCCGCGCTTCTGAGCGATGCGGAGGAAGTTTGGCCAGATTTCGCCCTCGATCAGGACTACTTGTGACGGCTCGAAGCGATTTAGGTAGCTGCGGATCATCCACGGGAAATCAAGCGGGGAGTAGGTCACGCGGAGTCCGGGGACTTCTGCCATTGAGGCGAAGGCGTGCCCGGTGGAGGTGCCGGTGGCGAGGACGAAGCGTGTGCCGGGGTGTGCGGCCTGCCATTTGCGGAGGAGCTTGAGCGCGAGGGCGGTTTCACCGACGCTGACCGCGTGAAGGTGGACTGCCCCAGAGGGTTCAAACTCGGCTTCCGTAGTATATATCCCGATACGCTCGTTTAAAGCAGTGCCGAACCCGCCACGCTTGAGCATTTTTACGACCCAGCCTGGAAATGCGAAGATGAAGAGCAACGGGAGAAGCGCCCGGTAGATGAGGAGGATCGCCAGTTCTTTCATGAATCTGGGTGGGTGAAGATTAGGATGGTGCTGGAGCCATACTCGCGGCGTTCAAGCAGGCTGAGGGCGGGGGAATCGGGCGTGGATTGGGAGGATGAAATTTCTGCGACGAAATGGCCTCCCTTTGCCAAACGTTCTGGTAGGGCGGGGAGTTCGAGAAGTTTCTTCACGTGGTCGATATCGCCGTAGCCTTTCCAGTAGGGAGGATCGGCGAGGATGAGATCATAGTTGGTGGTATCCCGGGAAAGGTAGGCAAAGGCGTCGGTACGAACGGCCCTTGCTCCTTCGAGCTTTGATTTCGTGAGGTTTGCCTCGGTTGCGGAGATTGCCTGGCGGTGGTCGTCCACGAAAACGCAGGAAGCAGCTCCCCGGCTAAGGGCTTCAAGTCCCAGCGCACCGGAGCCGCAGAAGAGATCGAGCACGCGGGCGTCGAAGACCGTTTCTCCGAGTATGGAGAAGACTGCTTGCCGGACGAAATCCGTTGTTGGGCGTGCGACCGCCGAGGGCACCTTGATGGCGATGCGGCCGGCCTTTCCTGCGATGATCCTCATGTGGTGCGAAACTTTAAATTTTAAACTCTAAACCTCAAGGAAGAGTTCTGAAGAATGAATTTTCCAAGGTTGACGATACGTGTAGAGTTTCGTCGATGTCGATTGAACCAATCAAAGACGGGTTGAGATCCACGGTGCGCATTGATTTCTATGGAAGCGTGCACAAGCGGATGCGCGGAAGCGGTGTGGAGGAGAGATATGCGAAAGAGGTGGAGGTGCTCAAAGTCCTAGAGGAAAGGGGCTGCCCCTATACTCCTAAGTTAATGGAAGAGCATCCGGAGGAATTTTATTTCGTCTCCACGAACTGTGGCCGCCCGGCGCCGCAGGTGACCAAGCAGAAGTCCGACAAGCTTTACGCCGCATTAGAGAAGGATTACGGAGTGCGCCATCTCGATGCAGAACCACGGAATATCACTTATTCGGACAAGTTGGGCAGGTTCTGCATTATTGATTTTGAACTCGCCGAAATCCTGCCAGATCCGAACCAGTCCAAGGAAAAGTAACCCCCTCCCGTAAGACCCAGTGGGAAATGTAAAACAACTTAGTTGGTGCGGAGCCACGCGCAGTGGCTCGCGCAAGGAGCAGAACGACGATTCATGGATTGCTTTTTCCGCGAACGCAAATGGCTCCAATGTGCTACCGGAAAAAGGAAACGGGTCGACTGCAGATCAAGATCTGGTATTTGCCGTGTCCGACGGAATGGGCGGTGGAAACGCGGGGGATATGGCCTCGGCGCTGATTCTGGAGAGGATGGCTACGCTGATTCCGGAAACTTTTAAGGCCGCCGCATCTGGTTTTTTTCCGGATTCCATTTCTCATCTTCAAGAGGTTCTCAAGGATGTGCATGATCATATCAACCGCGCTGCGGAGGGGACGGATGATCTGAAAGGCATGGCGGCTACCCTCGCGCTGGCATGGTTTTCGCCTGAAAATATGTATCTGGCCAACGCGGGCGACTCGCGGATCTACCGCAGCAGGGATGGTAAAACCGAACAGCTGAGCAAGGATCATACCGCTGCCTGGGGGCAGCTCCAGAGGGGGGTAATGCAGGAGGTTGAGTACCGCGCCCATCCTCGTCGTGCAGCCCTGTATCAGGTGATCGGAGGGGGGAATCGGACGAGTTGCCCTCATTTCGCTGCAATTCAATATCAGTCCGGGGATCGATTTTTGATTTGCTCCGACGGCTTGATCGATGGTGTTTGGGAAAGGCACATCCGTGACGCCCTTGCGGAGGATGTTTTACCCGAGGAATGCTGTAAAAAGCTACTGAAGCGCGCAGTGGAGAATTCGGGCACAGACGATACGACGCTGATTGTGATCGAGATCGGGTAATCTGCACTATTGGTGCGTCAATTGACGAAAATGGCACGTCATTTGCTTTAAATTGCTTGTCGGTGAAGCCGGAGGATGATTTTTTGTTCCCGGCTCACTACAAAACCAATCGCTAACCCGAATAAAGAAACAACAAAATGGCTAAATACGTATTAGAATATCTCTGGCTGGACGGCTACACGCCTGTCCCGAATATCCGTGGAAAATCCCAGGTTAAGGAATTCGATTCCTTCCCAACGCTCGAGGAGGTTCCTGAGTGGGGCTTTGACGGTAGCTCGACCCAGCAGGCAGACGGCGGAAGCTCCGACTGTATTCTCAAGCCAGTTGCGGTCTATCCGGACAGCTCCCGACGTAACGGTGGAATCGTGATGTGCGAAGTCATGATGCCTGATGGCACTCCGCATCCATCCAACGCCCGTGCAACTATCCTTGATGAGGAAGATACTTGGTTCGGCTTCGAACAGGAATATTTCCTTACTCAGGACGGCAGGCCACTCGGTTTCCCGCAAGATGGCTATCCAGGACCCCAAGGTGAGTATTACTGCGGAGTGGGATACAAAAATGTCGGCGACATCGGCCGCGCCATCGTCAATGAGCACCTCGATATCTGCCTCGACGCAGATATCAACCACGAAGGCATCAATGCCGAGGTAGCCAAAGGCCAGTGGGAATTCCAGATCTTCGGTAAAGGATCCAAAAGAGCTGCCGACCAAATTTGGGTTGCGCGCTACCTTCTCGAGCGTCTCTGCGAAAAATACGGTGTGGATATCGAATACCACTGCAAGCCTATCAAAGGCGACTGGAATGGTTCCGGTATGCACGCGAATTTCTCTACCAAGTATCTCCGCGAAGTGGGTGGCAAGGACTACTTCCTCGCCCTCATGGACAAATTTAGCGAAAACTGCGAAGAACACATCGCTGTTTACGGCCCAGACAACCATATGCGTCTTACCGGTCTCCACGAAACACAGTCCATCGACCAATTCTCTTGGGGTGTTGCTGACCGTGGTGCCTCCGTCCGCGTCCCGCACGGGTTCGTCAAAGACGACAAATACCAAGGTTACCTCGAAGACCGCCGTCCGAACTCGCAAGGCGATCCTTACCAGATCGCTTCCCGCATCCTCAAGACCATCTCGGAAGTCCCGACTGTCTGAGGCGTTCGACTGAACTGACTTTCAGATTCATCAGCCGCCTTTCCTTCGGGGGAGGCGGTTTTTTTTGAGGAAAGCCGTCCTTCTAGGCGGCTGGATTTAGCCGAGAATCCATCGTGCCGGGGTTGGCTGCTTGGGTTGCTCTGCCGCCTGGAAGGAGGGCATTCCTACTTTTCGTTCCGTTTCTCAATGCGGTTCCATTCAAGTCCAGTCTTTTATTTTTATCCACTTTTGGAAACTTGGAGCAGAATCCTTGCATCAGGCTCCGAAAACACTCATGTTAATAACCATCGAATGGTAACCACCGACCTAGAGACCGAAATCACCTACACGGGAATCCCTGCTTCACCCGGGATCGCGTTCGGTCCCATCCACGTCATAGCGCGTGGTTTTTCGGCACCGGAAGTGTATGCGATTCCCGAAGAGGACATTGCTGAAGAGCAAGAGCGGTTCACGAATGCGGTCGATGTAACCAAAAAGCAACTGATCGATCTCCAAGAGCGCTTGGAATCCCTTTCCGGAAACAAGGAGAGTGAAATCTTCGAAGCCCACGTCCTGCTTTTGGAAGACCAGATGCTTCTAGGAAAGGTAGAAACGGCAATCCGCGACAGGAAACAGAACGCGGAATATGCGTTCTACGCAGTGATGCAAAATTTCCTCGAAGCAATGCGTCGCATCCCTGATCCCTACCTTCGGGAACGGACGGCGGATATCGAGGATGTTTGCCAGCGCCTGCTGCGGAACTTTGCGGTGGATGAAGAGCACTCGCACGAAGAACTAGATGAAAAGCACATCCTTCTTGCTTACGATCTTAGCCCTTCCGATACGGCGTCTTCGAACAGAAAGCATCTCCTCGGCTTTGCAACCGAGCAAGGTAGTGTCAATTCTCACACCGCAATCCTTGCACGCTCCTTTGGTATTCCCGCGGTGGTCGGCCTAGATGCATCAGTGATTCAAGTCACCGCCCTCACTCCAGCGGTGATCGATGGATATTCGGGAAAACTGATTCTCAATCCCTCGCAGGAAACGCTGCAGAAATACATATCCATTGGAGAAGAGAAGGAAAAGCAGCGGACGCAACTTGATGCGAAACGGGACGAAGCCACCAATACGACGGACGGACGGGAAATCGCCCTTTCCGCGAATATCGAATTTCTTCAGGAGTTGCATCAGGTGCAGCGTAGCGGGGCGAAAGGAGTAGGCCTTTACCGCACCGAATTCCTTCTTCTCAACGGCTCCGAGATGCCGGATGAAAACGCCCAAGCGGAGGCTTACACAAAAGTCGCAAAGGAAACAAATCCGCATCTTTCCATCATACGGACTCTGGATGCAGGAGGCGACAAACTCCCCGTCGAGTCGCTGACGGAAACTGAGCCAAACCCCTTCCTTGGCTGGCGCGGTATCCGGGTATCCCTTTCGCGTCCCGCGATGTTCCGGGATCAGTTGCGAGCCATCCTCCGCGCTAGTGCGTTTGGAAAAGTAGCCGTCATGTTCCCGCTGGTTTCCGGATTGTCTGAGCTTCTCCAAGCTCGTGAACACTTGAAGCGCTGTATGGATGAGCTTTCTGCGGAAGGCATTCCTTTCGACCCGAAGATTCCCGTAGGGGTGATGATCGAGGTGCCATCCGCCGCCGTCTGCGCAGATCTTTTGGCTCCTCACTCCGATTTCTTCTCCATCGGCACCAATGATCTGATTCAATATACCGTAGCTGTGGATAGGGGAAACCCCCACGTGGCGAATCTCTACAAGCCGACCCATCCCGCCGTCATTCGGTTGATTAAGAAAACGGTCGATGCCGGCAGGGATTGCGGCATTTGGACAGGCGTCTGCGGTGAAATGGCAGGGGACATCCGTCTGACCCCACTATTGATCGGCCTCGGCGTGGTAGAGCTTTCCGTTTCCCCACAAGTCCTACCAAGGGTCGGACAGGTGATCCGCTCCCTTAGCTACGAGCAATGTCTTGCGACGGCAAACGAAGCGCTGGTGCAATCGAACTCGAGAACGATCATGGATCTCACCCTCTCCATTGCGACGGAATGTTATCCGGATCTGCTCGATTGAGTGGAAAGCACACCAAGGAGCGGCGGCATTCTGCCGCCGGATAAGAATAGAGAAGGGAAGACTCGGGCAGTGTGCTTGGCTTGTTGGGCAGCGGAACGCAGCCCCTATCCTGGGCAGAGAGCGCCGGTGCACCCATTCTTAAAACGATTTCCTTAAATGCGAAGGGAGGATGTTCAGTTGCTCGCGGTATTTCGCGACCGTGCGCCTTGCAACCTTGATCCCCTGTTTCTGGAGTGCCTTGGTAATCGCATCATCGGAGAGGGGCTTGGCGTGGTTTTCCTGGGCGATGAGCTGTTGGATCGCCTCGCGGACTCCAGCGTTTGAAACCTCCGCACCACTTTCAGTTTGGTAGCCGGTGGCGAAGAAGGCGCGCATTTCCATCAGTCCTTGCGGGGTGAGAATGTATTTCCCTGCTACCGCACGTGAGACGGTGGTGGCGTGGAGGCTAAGTTCGTCAGCAATGTCGTTCATCGTCAGAGGTCGGAGATGGCGTGGTCCCTTTTCAAGGAATTCCGGTTGCTGCTCGATGAGCTTGTGGGCAATGGCGAGGATGGTTTCCTGGCGCAGGGAGATCGAGCGGATCAGACTGCGCCCGTCTCGAATCTGGTCGCGGAGAAAGGCACGTGCTTTCTCATCGACTCCATTCTTGCCGATCATGTCCTTGTAGAAATCGTTGATGCGAAGGCTTGGTAAATGTTCACCTGTAAGCCGTGCGCCCCATGTGCCTTCGTCATTTTTCTCAATGATAACGTCGGGGAGGATATAGGGATTACCTGTTGGGTCGAACTCGCCGCCCGGGTTAGGAGAGAGTCGCCCGATATTTGATGCCGCCTCCGCGATTCTATCTACGTCCGTGCCAAGTGCCCGGGCGATCTGAGGGTGGCGTTTGCGAGCGAGATCTTCCAAATGGTGACGGACGATCCTATATTCGAGAGTGTCTTTACCTGAAGCTCGTTCCAACTGGAGTAGCAGCGCTTCCGGAATGCCGGAAGCTCCGATACCTGCAGGTTCGAAGCTCTGTATCAGTTCGAGACCCGCATCGAGATGCTTTTTCGAAGAAGAGCAGGTGGATACGATATCAATGATCGGAAATTCGAGGAAACCGCGGTCATCCAGGTTTCCGAGAAGGGTTTGCGCTGCCTCGCGGACTTTGGGGTCAATGAGTGATTGGTCAAGTTGGTGCTGAAGATGTTGTTGGAGGGTTTCGGGTGCAACGATGTTGTCGTAGAGGCGTTGGCGGCGTTCCTCGTCTTCCTGTGTCCACTGATTATTGCGTCCTTCGAGGATAGCTTGATCGCGCCAGTCGTCGTCTGTTTCGTTCAGGTGGTCGAGTGAGTCGGCCTCCTCTGGATCCGGCGCATCTTCGTCAAGTGAAGTGACTTCGGTGATGTCCTCTAAGGTTGGATTGGTCTCCAGCGCCTGGCGCATGAGCTGGGAAAGCTCAAGAGTGCTCGCCTGCAAAATCTCCAAGCTCTTGCGCATTTGCGGTGCGAGCGTCTGAGATTGCGAGAGCGATTGATATAAGGAAGCTTCAGCCATTTGTCCTTGGAGCAACGCAAAGCTAGCCTCGGTATCTGAAATTACGAAGCATTATTTATGCCAAATTCAAATTTATTTATCGGCTAGTGCTGGAAGGTTCGCAAAACTCAAGGATCATAAAGGAGAACTGAGGTTCATCAATCGTTTTTAGGTGATCTGCCCAACGAATTCTCGGGATAGGTATTCGTAGTTCCCTACGCGAAGTATCTGACTCCGGCAGAGAAGATCGGTTGTTGCGTAGTTCCCGGGATGTTCTTGGCAACCGTTTCCGAAAAGCGTTCGGAGTGAGCCATTTTGCCGAAGACGCGACCGCAATGGGAGGTGATGCCCTCGATCGCGGCGAGTGATCCGTTCGGGTTGAACGGGTGCTCCATGGTCGGATTTCCGGATGGGTCGCAGTATTGGGTTGCGATCTGGCCGCTTGCGAAAAGCGCGTCGATGACTTCCTGTGGTGCGTGGAATTTACCTTCGCCATGGGATACGGGAACCGTGTGGATCGTGCCGACTTTCGTGTTGGAGAGCCATGGGGAGGAGTTGTTGGCTACGCGGGTGTTCACGTATTGGGAGATGTGACGCGAGATGTCGTTGTGGATCAGAGTTGCGGAACCGCTTCCGGTTTCGATGACTTTTCCGTGGGTGGCAAGGCCGGTTTTGATGAGTGCTTGGAAGCCGTTGCAGATGCCCAAAATAAGGCCGTCGCGGTTTTCTAGGAGATCAGAAATGGCATCGCTGATGCGCGGGTTGCGGAGGGTGGTCGCGATGAATTTGGCGGAACCGTCCGGTTCGTCACCTGCGGAAAAGCCGCCGGGGATGAAAAGGATTTGCGATCCGCGGATTTGTTTTGCGAGTTCGGTGATGGATTCCTCGATATGTTTTGCGGTGAGGTTGCGGAAGACTTCGATGTGGGTTTCGGCGCCTACGCGTTGGAAGGAGCGAGCGGAGTCGTATTCGGAGTTCGTGCCGGGGAAGCTGGGGATTAGAACCTTTGGTTCTGAGTGCCGAGTGCCGAGTGCTCGGTGAGCAGTGGAAGACTTGGATTGTTCGGGCGGTATCGGCAGGCTCTTATTCGTGGAGTCGGGTTTTGTTGGGTAGACGGGTTCTAGCGTATTCTGCCAAGCAGATTGGAGGTCTGAGAGTAGGTAGGTTTCCTCGCCGAGAGTAAGGGTTGTTTCCTCGGTTGTTTTCCCGATGACTGTGGAAGAAGGGATGGTGTCTGAATCCGTATGTTCGATTAGAAATGCGAAATACATTGGGGAGAGCCCGCCGACTGAAGTCGGCGCTCCTGCGAAACCGATTTGGTTTCCTAAGCACATTTTTGTGAGGGCGGCGGCTAGGCCGGGTGCGCCGATGTGGTGGGCTGAGAGGATTTTCCCTTCTCTGTTGAGGGCGTGGAGGGAGGCTGCGATTTGCTTGAGGGCTTCAAAATCGGGTAGGCCGTTTTCGAGGATTTCGGTTTCTACTATGGAAACAGTAGAACCTACTTTTTTGAACTCGGGGGAGATGGCTAGGGATGCGTAGCCCGGTGCGAGCGCGAAGGAAACAAGAGTGGGTGGGACGTCGAGATCGTTGAAGGAACCGGACATGCTGTCTTTTCCGCCTATGGCTCCGAGGCGGAGTTCGTGCTGGGCGCGGAAGGCTCCGAGTAGGGCCGCGAAGGGGAGTCCCCAACGTTTCGGATCGTTACCGAGCCGGGGGAAATATTCCTGGAGAGTGAGGCGGATGTCGGTGAGTTGTGCGCCTGCAGCAACGGCTTTACAGACGGATTCTGTGACTGCGTATGCAGCTCCGAGGAAGGGGGATTTCTCGGATAGGTAGGGATCGAAGCCCCATGACATGAAGGTTGCGTGGTCGGTTTCCCCTTCGAGGAGAGGGAGCTTCGCGACCATGGCGTCTGGAGGGGTGATCTGGTTTTTTCCGCCGAAGGGCCAGAGGACGGTGTTGGCGCCGACGGAACCGTCGAAAATTTCACCGAGTCCTTTTTGGGAACAGATGTTCAGGGAAGACAAGTGATGCTCCAAAGATGTTGGGGCAGGATTCCCCATCAACGGCTTGGGGCTGGAATTCCCAGCTACTACCTCGACAGCGGCAGTCTGCTGGACGCCGTTGGTATCGAGGAATGCACGGGAGAGGTTTACGATCTCTTTGCCGCGCCAGGTCATGATGAGGCGGCCGGAGTCGGTGACGTCGGCTACGTGGACACATTCGAGATTTTCCTTGTCGGCCTCTGCGATGAAGAAGGCAATCTCGGATGGATCGACACAGACGGCCATGCGTTCCTGGGATTCGGAAATGGCGAGTTCGGTTCCGTCTAGCCCCTCGTATTTTTTTGGAACCGCGTCGAGGTTGATGACAAGTGAAGGGGCAATTTCACCGATGGCTACGGAGACTCCTCCTGCACCGAAGTCGTTGCAAATTTTGATCTTCCGGGTGAGTTCTGGATTGCGGAAAAGTCGTTGGATTTTCCGCTCGGTGGGTGCGTCGCCCTTTTGGACTTCTGCGGAATTTTCCAGGGCAGTTTCGGTGTGTTCTTTGGAGGATCCGGTGGCACCACCTACGCCATCGCGGCCGGTGCGTCCGCCGATGAGGAGGATAACATCGCCGGGGGAGGGGCTGCCACGGAATACATTTGAGCGTGGGGATGCGGAGACGACCGCTCCGATCTCAAGACGCTTCGCGACGTAGCCGGGGTGGTAAATCTCGGCGACTTGGCCAGTGGCGAGGCCGATCTGGTTCCCGTATGAGGAGTATCCTTTTGCTGCGACTTGGCAGATTTTCTTCTGCGGGAGTTTTCCCGGAAGGGTTTCTGAAAAGGGTGTGAGTGGATCCGCAGCACCGGTAACTCGCATGGCCTGATAGACATAGGATCGGCCGGAAAGCGGATCCCGGATGCAGCCGCCGAGACAGGTGGCGGCACCGCCGAAAGGTTCGATTTCGGTGGGGTGGTTGTGGGTCTCGTTCTTGAACTGGATGAGCCATTCTTCTGCTGGGCGATCATCAATCTTGACCGGGACGACGATGGATGCGGCGTTGATTTCTTCGGAAACTTCGACGTTGTCGAGCTCACCGGAGGCTCTGAGTTCACGCATGCCTATGAGCGCGATGTCCATGAGGGTGACGGGTTTCTCGTCGCGGCCGAGTGCTTTGCGGACGTCGCGGTAGGTGTTGTAGGTTTCCTCGATGAGTTCGTTGCCGGGGGCGAAGGTGATGTCATCGATGGCGGTGCCGAAGGTGGTGTGACGGCAATGATCGGACCAGTAGGTGTCGAGCATGCGGATCTCCGTAAGGGTCGGCGGGCGACCTTCTTCTTTGGAGAAATAAGTTCGGGTAAAGTCGATGTCGGCTTCCGACATGGCTAGGGACATGTCCTTCCGGATGGTTTCCGGGGAGTCGGTGAGGAACTTTTCTAGGATTTCGATGGCCTTGGGATCATGAAGCTGCGCTTGTCCGAAGCTAGACCCTACTTCGACCTCATGGGAGTCCACGGGGTTGATGACGTAGGATTTGATGGCATCTACTTCAGCTGATGAAAGGTTGCCGGTGAGGATGATGGTGTGTGAAGAGAAGACGGTGGGTTTGTCTTTTCCTGTGAGGATCTGGATGCACTGTGCCGCGGAATCGGCGCGCTGGTCGAATTGGCCGGGGAGGTAGGAATAGGCAAAGGCAGTTTCGTTTTCCGCGAGACTGATTGAGGTGGATGTGGTGTCGATCTGAGGCTCCGAGAGGATGGAAGATGCGGCGGCTTCAAATTCCTCGGTGGATACACCTTCGATGTCGTAGCGGTTGATCAGTCGGAGTGATTCGATGCCGGGAAGGTTGAGTGACTCCCGGAGATCGTGGAGGAGGTGTGTGGCTTCGGAGGCGAAGGAGGGGCGTTTTTCGACGAATAGAGTCTGGAACATGGAGAAGAGAGAAGTGCGCTGGCGCGATTGAATGATGATCCTTGGGCTGCGCCCTTGGATGCGGACTGAAGTCCGCGTTCCGTTTTTTCTAACCTTTGATCTCGAGGAGCATCTGCGGGTTGTTGGGGAATTTCTTGATGAAGTAGAGGAGACGCTCCATGGCCTCGTATGGGCGGTGGCCGGAGAGGCCGCGGCGGATGAGGTGGATCTTGTGAAGGGTGTGCTCGGGGAGCAGCAATTCCTCGCGGCGGGTGCCGGATTTAAAAATGTCCACGGCAGGATAGATGTAGTTCTCGGCGATTTTCCGGTCGAGGACGAGCTCCATGTTGCCGGTGCCTTTGAACTCCATGTAGATGGCTTCGTCAGCGCGGGAGTTGGTCTGAATGAGCGCGGTGGCGAGGATGGTAAGTGAACCTGCTTCGCGTGTATTCCGTGCTGCGGCGAAAAGGCGGCGGGGGATTTCCAGTGCGCCGATC
Organism: Akkermansiaceae bacterium; assembly: GCA_905182475.1. GTDB lineage: Bacteria > Verrucomicrobiota > Verrucomicrobiia > Verrucomicrobiales > Akkermansiaceae > Luteolibacter. Next base: position 16,596 of record CAJJBR010000084.1, read on the forward strand.
GTGATACCGCCGGAACCTGTTCCGCGACCGCGATTGCCTTTGCCGCTGGACATTGCACCGTTGTAAGCGCGGGCGAGGCGGGTGATGGAATCCATCAAAAGGAATACGTCTTGTCCTGCTTCCACGAGGCGTTTTGCACGCTCGATAGCGAGCTCTGCGATGCGGGTGTGGTTGCGTGCCTGCTCGTCATTTGAGGAGGCGAAAATTTCAGCTTCCGGGAGTGCACGGCGGAACTCGGTGACTTCCTCGGGGCGCTCGTCAACAAGCAGGACCATGAGATGGATTTGCTCGTCATATTTGTCACGGATGGCCTCTGCCATGTGGAGGAGGAGGGTGGTTTTTCCGGAGCGGGGAGGGGAAACGATGAGGCCGCGCTGGCCGCGTCCGACTGGGGCGACGATATCGACTACACGAGTGGTGTAGCGCTCGGGTGTGGTTTCGAAGGCGATACGCTTGTTCGGGTTGATCGCCTTGAGCTCGTCGAAATGCGGGAGTTTCGCGGCTTCTTCGGAGGTGATGCCGTTGATCGTTTTGATCTCAGCTAGCTGTGGGCCGCGGTTACTTGCCTGCCATTTTCCGTGGATCCATTGGCCGTGGCGTAAGGAATGGGTGCGGATGGTTTCCGGTGAGATGAAAATGTCTTCCTTGAGTTGCTCGAAGTTGTTGTCCGCCATACGGAGGAAGCCGAAGCCTTTCGGAGCGATTTCAATGATACCATCTGTATCGGTCAACGGGCCTTCGAGAACGGTCGGCGAGCGGTCTTCCTGCTGACGGTCGCTTCTATCGTTACGGTCGTTCCTGTGATTTCTGTTGTTCCGGTTGCCTTGATTCTGGTTGCCTTGATTCTGGTTGCCTTGATTCTGGTTGCC
>CAJJBR010000085.1 GCA_905182475.1 Akkermansiaceae bacterium
TTAGCGAAAAATGTTGACGGCTCCTCTTCTGACCCTGCCCCGTTTAGTTCCGGCTGCTGTGTCGCAGTAGCCATGCCGCCTTCTTCGAGGGGATCTCCTGCAGGGTCTCCCGCTGAGACGGTCGCTTTCCGTCAATCAGGCTGGTCATATCGCTCAGCAATGGGATCTACTTGGCGTAGTAGGAATGACCCAAGCCGAGGGTCCTCGTGTCGATGGTTCCGGCATCGATGCTCTCCAGTCCCTGCAATCCGCTGACGCGCTGGCCCGCTCGGGGCGCGAAGCCGTGTAACAACCACGAAGCCCAAAGGGCTTTGTCCCTTGATGAAGAGTAGATCGTGGTGTCGGAACCCCCATTGATCAGGCGTGGGGCGATGTCCTTGCGGAACACCTTCGCATCGATGTCGGGGGCAGCCAGTATGACTTCCTTGATGACCTGGTTGCGTTTCGAAGACCGATGGACTGCGGGAAGAACGTTGGCGAAGGCTCGATTTCCCATGCTGTGGGCGATAATTTAGATGCGTTTGGCACTCGACTCCCGAACCATCTTAATGAGAAATTCCTGTAGAAAGGGTTCCGCCTCGACCACGGCGCCTTCGTCCGCCCAATATCCCAATAACTTGCCACGCGACGGCCAGCTGTAGAATGCTGCTTCCCCCTCGAACCGTAAATCATGCTTCAACTGAGCAGTTCGCCTCGCGGCCTTCTCGAAGGTCACGTTGTATCCATGCACAAAGATCAGCAGGCTGCGGTCACTCGCATTCGCATTCGCCTCCAGGTCATCACGCAGATTCGCGAAGAACTTATGCTCTTGCAGAATCACGGGACGATCTTTCAATTTCACGGCGTCGAGCTTGCCCACCTTGTTGTGGGGTTCAATGGTCGTCACGATGGTCCCGTAGGTGATCTGTTTTCCGTTCACACTGGTGAAGAATGGCGGGGCCTTCCGGTCGGCGTATTTGGAATCCCCCGCGCGGTTCGTTCCGAAATGCACCTTGACCTGGGTGTCGGCCGTCTCACCAATTCCGGGAGGCAAGTGTGCCATTGCTTCGGCCGGCTCCGGTTGACTGGCGCAGGAAACCAGCGCCATGAGCGCCAATGACAGAACCGACCATTCGGAGAACTGGGTGAAGGCACGTCGGGCGTTCTTGATGTTCATTGTTCGGATCATGCGTCGAATTTACTCATGAGAAAGCGGAAACCATGGACCGGGTCGGAATTTATCGTGGGGTCAGGAGTATCATTTGAACATTTTTCCTCTCTGTGCGCACCAATCACAGGTTCCCAGACAAATAGAACAACAACCTCAAGCGGTTCACCCAAAAAGCGATTTCCTAGCAGTAGTTGGTCTTATACCACCGCGCTTCACCTCTTGTGAAAAATCTGCTGTAGGCAGGGCGCAACAACAGCATGGGGGGGCAGCCCCATGAACCATGTTCCAGGCAATGCCCGTGCTGTAGGCACGGTGGATGGTTGCGCATTTCCCGCGTGCATTCAGCACGCATGGGCTTGGTTTGGGAAGTTCATGGGGCTACACTCCCATGCTGTTGTTGCATCTCGGCTACAGCGAGGAAGAGCTAAAATTCAAAGCTGAAATTCCGCCGTTTCCGGAAGCGCCAAATCACAAATCACAATGCGCGCCAGTATAAAGCCACCCCCCTTTTCTCCGCTCTCCAGTCCGGCCCAACGCCTGTTTCAGGAGCCTCCCGTAAAAAGCAAATTCCTTGGCGCCAGCTTCCGGTGATGATGGCGGTGCAGATTTTGGTGAGTGGTTGGGAGATTCCAATTCTGTTGAAGCTGGTGGTGGTGATCGGCGGGGTGACGGCCGTGCTGTTGGTGGCATATGAAGTGGCGGTTCGCTACACTTGAGTGGGGGCAATTTTGAATGGGCGAAAGAGTCGGGTGGTGCCTCCTCCTCTTCCCAGCGGAGAGGATTAGGTTGATTTTTGAAATGTTTCAGTGCCATCTTCCGTCATGGAAATGATGAAAAGACTTACTTTGTTGGCCGGTGGCTTGATGGTGATGCCTGTTTTTGGGGCTCTGGAGTTCAAGGATACCGAGGGGAAGTATCTTGATGTGGTGTCCGATGGCAAAGTAGTGGTGCGCTATATGTATGAGCACGATACCTCGACGAAGGAGACGCATCACGAGACCTACAAGCCGTATCTCCATGTCTTTAATGCAGAGGGGAAGAAGCCGATCACGAAGGGGCCTGGTGGAAAATTTACCCATCATCGCGGGATTTTTATTGGCTGGAATAGGGTTCAGGCGAATGGAAAAATCTACGATCGCTGGCACATGAAAGGCGGCGACATTGTGCACCAGAAATTTTCCAAGCAGGAGGTGAAGGATGGTGCTGCTGTTTTTACTTCAGTCACTCACTGGATGGACGAGAAGGAAAAGGCTTTCCTTGAAGAGGAGAGGACTTTCACGATCATGGAAGGGCTGCACGGTGGACGGGTGATGATTGACTTTCATACGAAGCTTAGTCCTGTGAGTGGGGATGTCTTTTTGAAGGGCGATCCCGAGCATGCAGGCGTGCAGTATCGTCCGGCAAATGAAGTTGATACGAAGAAAACGAAGTATGTTTTCCCGAATGGAGTGACCAAGGTAAACGGGGTGAAGGATCTGCCTTGGGCTGCTGAGAATTACACTTTGGATGGGAAAGAGTATGGGGTCGTTCACATGAATGCGGCGTCGAACCCGAAGGGGACGGTGCATTCGGCTTACCGTGATTACGGAAGGTTTGGGGCGTTTTTTCAGAAGGAGATTAAGAAAGGGGAGTCACTGGAATTGGACTATGGGTTTTTGATTTTGGACGGGAAGTTGCCGTCGGTTGAGAAGATCGATGGGGTTTGGGAAATCTGGGGGAAGTCGAGGGAGTAGGTTGCTGCTCTGAATCTTGCTTGGGGCGGGACCCTCTGAAGAGATGTCCTTCCTTGGGATATTTGGGAGGCGGGGTTAGGTCGCCTATTTTGACTGGGGGCTTGCGAATCGCTGATGGGGGCGTTTTCGAGGAGGCTTTCGAGGTCGCGGAGGTTTTGGTTGGCGCAAAGGGATAGACCTCATGCGTAGAGCTCATCGAGCCACCCTGGCAGGCCATAAAAGAGTGGATTGCCGACGCTCCGCTCTGGCCATGCCGCCTGCAAGATCCTCTTCCGGATCTTGTTTTCATCATTTGCCGCCGAAATGCAGCGGGAGCGTTCCCGACGACGAGCCCGACCTAGATTGGTTCAATCCGTCCACGGAGTCCCTCCAAAAACAATCTTTGCCAAAAAGAATCTTGGCAAAGCGGAAGGGAAAGACACATTAAAGCCAGATGGATTTTGCCGTGAAACCTCGATCTTCCGCCAGGTTCCGGCGTTCTACGGAGCATTCTCCCTTTCCGTGTTTGATCCTGCCCTCCGGCAGTCCCCTTCGGGCTCAGCGCTTCGCTTGAGTCGATGTCGCTCCGCTCCATTCAGTTTTCCCCGCACCCTCCCTTTTCCCCGCACTCCAGTCTTCGCCAAGGCTTCTACAGGCAGGCCAGTCCGGGCAATGGCTGTTTCAGGAGCCTCCCGTAAAAAGCAAATTCCTAGCAGTAATCGACCTTATGACCCATAGAACCAGCACCTTCAGTATCTACCTATTCATGGTTTCAATGATCGCGTCACCATGCCTCTCGGCTGCAGTGGAGGTCGGTCCGGCGACGCCGCCCGAAGTACGAATGAAGGCCTGGGATCACCACGTGAAGCTGAGAGAATCGTCGATATTCAAGGATGTCGAGTGGATGGCTGTTGGCCCCAGGATCCAGGGCGGAAGGATCGAGAGCGTGTGGTCGGTCAAAAAGCGGAAGTCGACGCTCTACTGCGGCGCCGGGTCGGGTAACCTCTGGAAATCCGACAACAACGGCACGACTTGGAAGCCGATCTTTGAGAGCGAGTCGACTTTCTCTATCGCAGTGGTAACGGTATCCGACAAGGATCCGAACCTGGTCTGGGTCGGCACCGGCGAGCAGCAGATGGCACGCAGTGATTTTGCCGGGACGGGCGTGTTCAGGTCTACCGACGCGGGGGAGACATGGCAGAACATGGGGCTCAACGACACTCATCACATCGGCCGCGTAATCATCGACCCTGAGAATAATGACGTCGTGTATGTCGCTGCGCTCGGTCATCAATACACCTACAACGAAGAGCGAGGCGTCTTTAAGACCAGCGACGGTGGCAAGACATGGAAGAAGGTCCTCTATATCTCCGAGAAGGTTGGTGTTGTCGAGGTCGTCATGGATCCCTCGGACAACAAGACGCTGTATGCCGTTGCATGGGAACGCGACCGGAAGGCTTGGAATAATGTCATCGCCGGCCCCGACAGCGGAATCTACAAGTCGACCGACGCGGGCGAGACGTGGAAGCTTTTGACCAAGGGACTCCCTACTGGCGAGAAGGTTGGCAGAATGGGCATCGCCATCGCGCCCTCTAATCCGAAGGTTCTCTACATCATCTGCGACCACCAAGGTGTCGGTGGCGAAATCTATCGTTCCGATGACAGGGGCGAAAGCTGGCGTAAAACCCATGACGGCATCGTCAAGACCGGCGTCAATTATGCCCTCTGCCTCATCAGAGTCATGCCGGACAATGAGGATGAGATCTTTATCGTGGCTTTCAACGTTCTCCATTCAACCGACGCCGGTAAGACCCAAACGAGTATCACCGAGCGCACAGTGCCCATGCTTTCGTATAAGGCCGATCGACTGACGCCGCATTGCGACAATCACGACATGTTCATTGATCCAGACGATCCCGACAGGATCATACTCGGCACGGATGGCGGGCTCTACATATCTCACGATAGAGGCAAGATCTGGCTCCACGTGAATACACTGCCGCTAGCCGAGTTCTATGCGATCTCTGTAGATGCCAGCGAGCCGTACAAAATATGGGGAGGCACGCAGGACAACGGCGTTCTCGGCGGCGAGGCGAAGCCCATGACCCTAGGCGAAGAGCACTGGTACTGGGACCACCGCGGGGACTACTACGTGACACGGATCGACCCGAACGACCTGGATACGATGTATACCGAAGGCATGTTCGGTGGGATGGAGCGAAGGAATCTGAAGACGGGCGAGGAGCTCGTCATCAGGCCAGGCCCGTCGCCGGACGGCGAGAGACTGCGATTCAACTGGGTGACCCCCTTCATTCTCTCGCACTACGATTCGAAGACGCTTTACGCAGGCGCCAACTACGTATTCAAGAGTGAGAACAGGGGCGAAAAGTGGAGATGCATCAGTCCTGATCTGTCAACCAAGCCCGGCCCGGAAAGGCGCGGCGATGTCCCGTTCGGAACAATCACCGACATCTCCGAGTCCGAGCTGAAGAAGGGCCTGCTCTACGCCGGAACCGATGACGGGCAACTGCATGTGACGCAGGATGACGGCGCCAGTTGGAAGAAGATCAACACGGGGTTGCCGGACAGATGGGTGAGTCGTGTTGTTGCATCGAAGTATGATGAAGGTACGGCGTTTGTCTCCCTGACCGGATACCGGGAGGACGATTTTGAAGCGTATCTGTATATGACAACGGACTTCGGGGAGACCTGGAAGTCAATCGTCAACAACATGCCCTCGGAGTCGATCAACGTGATACGCGAAGACCCGAACGATCAGGATACCCTGTATGTCGGGACCGAGCTGGGTGCCTATTGTTCGATTGACAAGGGCAAGACCTGGCACTCGCTCTGCAAGACGCTGCCGACCTGCGCGGTGCATGACCTTGCACTGCATGCAGGGACCGGCGACCTTGTCGCAGGCACTCATGGTCGAAGCGCTTTTGTTCTCCATGCAAAGGAGATTCAGAAGATCAGGCAGGAGATGGCGAAGTAGTTGGGCCTGTTATAGAATCCCTCCAAGCTAAGCCGCGTGTTGCATCGCTGTGTGCGAGAAGGCGGGAACCACATGTGAATGCCAGAAAGTGCATCATCAACACCCGTTTCCCCGCCCTTCGCTCCGGCCAACGCCTGTTTCAGGAGCCTCCCGCAAAAAGTAAATTCTTAGCGGGAATCACCCAAGTTATGGTTTATTTCGCCCTCGGAGTCATCACGTAAGAATCAACGACCTTACCTTCGAGTAAAATCGTTTCGATCTTAAGTTCCTTAGCCGAAAAGCTTAACTGCATCACATGGTGGCCGCGGCTAACGTAACCGCCGTCCTGAAGATACCAAAGATCAGGCTTAGGTTGGTATTGGCCTACGCCTAAACCGCCTTCACCGATGTAAACAACGCCTGTAGCATCCTTTTTTCCATTGCGGATAGGCACGGTGCGTTTGATGCAGTGGCCGTCAGACTCCAATGCGAGGTCGACATTGTATTTCTCAAACAAAGGAACGAAAACAGCAGCTTGACCCGCTGGTGACTTCACTGCAGGGAAAAGCGGGCGGTGGTAATTGGTAAACAACCACTTTGACTTCGGACGCAACTCAGCCAACTGTTCATCAAGCCATTCCTCCTGCGGTCCTTTCGCACTGTAGTTGGTGTCCAGTGTCACTATATTCACTTCGTCTGTGAGAGTTATTGTGTGCCAGAAGCTATGTTTTTCCGTCATTTTCTTCAGGTTGAAGACCTCAAAAAATATTGGGCCACCATCATGATTCCCACGCGTTGGTATCACCGGAAGCACTCGCCCATCTTCTAAAGTAGTTAACTCGTGGTGGCTCAACCACAGGCGCCACTGATGCCAGCTGTGACCCGAAGCGATAAAGTCACCGCCGTGGTTCAAGGCTATGATTTCAGGCTTGTCCTTAAACTCTTTTGCTAAGCGCAAGTTCATTCTACAACGTGAAATCATGCCAGAACGTGAGTCGCCGCCGACTAAAAGTTTAAAATCTCCGGTCTTAGGACTCGTCTTGAAATACAGCTGACGGGAAAACTCACCATCGCTCTCCATCACAAAGTAATACTTTGTGTTTGGCTTCAATTCACTTAATTCAGCATGATGGTAAAAAGCTGTTTTCGTATCTTCAGCTTCTTTGGCATTGATCGAATAAGCTCCTGTTTTTTGACAGGCTAGGTGGCTTTCATACTTAGCGACCTCTAGGCCGTATGGTTTGGTGCCGTAATGCAACACATGCTTCTTGCCGAACACAGCAGTACTCCATGAGACAGTTGCCGTGGTTGATGATTCTCCAGACCAGGTCACTCTCCATTGAGCAGGTTTAGACCCAGCTAACGGGGTCAGTCGCTTCAGTAATTGCTTGTAGTCAGCTTTCGCAATTTCCTCATTCGTCATGTCTGCCGCATTTAGCGAGGACACACTCAGCACGCATAATGCGGCTAGCCATTTAGTTTTATTCAGTATCTTCATGTTCAATAGTGTTCTTTTTATTAGTTTTAGTTTGTTGCCAAATCCATAAAAATAAAATCAACGGGACCAAGCAATTTCCGCATCTGAGCAATGCATCCTCCCACAAGATCTCGCCAAAGATAACCGGTCTAGCTAGCGCGGTCATCCCCCCCCAAATTGCCATCCACAAAAAGAGCGACTTGCGCTGAGTGAATAGCACTAATACAGCCAAAGTCACATCCATCACTCCAATCAGTCGTAACAATAGGTGGCAAAGCGAGTCAGACAGCTGAATCGATATTATTTCAAAGCTGCCAATCAGTAGGTCACGAAAACCGGGATGAAACAACAAAGCCTCTATCCCATGAGTGGCAAATGTCAGCGACACAGCAATCACCAACATCCACTTTACCACTCGATAACTTTTCTCTTTCGCACATGGTTTCATGAACAACCAGAGCCAAAGAGCAAAACACGGCAACCACCTTGTCGCATGGGCTGTGATGGCCCAATCGCTGAACGCGGCCCCGCCATTGAGCATCTTACAGAGAGATAACAAAATGATGTAAGCTCCCATAGCAACATAGACAAACGACAATGCCCGCATACTCTGTAATGCAGGAATCAACATGAGCCACGCCACGGTCGTTAACCCAACTAGAAGCCACCTATCGTATGAGCGGATACGCTGAGCCTTTTCAAAACCCTCTTCACTACTAAACTCTTCAGTCAAATCGACATCCTCCGACACAGTGCTGCGTTCGTCGCCATAGAGCATCATATCAGTGTAGGCAACGACCTCCGCTTCCTTGACCCGGTCTAGCTCACTTTGTTTTGTGAAATACTTACTGATTGATGTGCCTTCGTGAAAGAAGTTCATCGTGAAAATAGCGGTAAAGACCAATGCCGTTACTACAGCTAGCCCATATCTTAATGGTCCCATTTTCATTGTAAGTTTGTGAATTAATAGCTTCCCTACAGAATCTAAGGAATCAATCTAGTTCGAGTGTGGACTACCACACTCCGAGTCGGGTCGGAAAGTGGAGTCACTGGGCGGGCTGATTAAATTAGGAAGCGGTTCGTCAGGCGGATGAAGTTTATTGTGTTGGTTTCTTCTTCTTCGTCAATGAGAAGTCGGAGGCATCCGGCTTCTCACTAGATTCTTCCGCCGATAGGCGGTTCCCCCGCGGGGGAATTTTTTTGTTCGTTTGGATTTCTTGGTTTTATGCTGCCTTTTTACAGGTTGCCGGACGGTAGATTTCCTATGGCCTGGAGCCGCCCAGTGAGTAGTGGGGACGCCACGTGTTGTAGCGCTTGAGTTGGTTGGTCTGGACAGGAATAGGTCGACTCCATAGCTTCCCGCAATGCCAACACTCCTAGTTCTAGCCGCCGGTATGGGCAGTCGTTACGGCGGCCTGAAACAACTCGACCCCATGGGGCCGAACGGTGAAACCGTTCTCGATTATTCGGTCTTTGATGCGATCCGTGCCGGTTTCGAGCGCGTTGTTTTCGTGATCCGCGAGGATTTCGCTGATGCCTTCCGCGAGGGAATCGGCTCGCGTTTCTCTGACCGCATCAAGGTCGATTACGCCTTCCAGAAACTCGACGATCTTCCCGCTCCATACACGCCGCCTGCTTCGAGGACTAAACCGTGGGGAACTACCCATGCGGTCCGCGCCGCCAGACATTTGATCGATGATGCCTTCGCAGTGATCAACGCCGATGATTTTTATGGACGGGATGCCTACGCAAAAGCCGCCGAGTTCATGGCTAGTATCCCCGCACAGCATTGCGCAATGGTGGGCTACCCTTTGAAAAATACGCTTTCCGACCACGGCCAAGTGAATCGAGGGATCTGTGAAGTTTCAGAGACTGGTGTTCTCTCATCAGTGGAGGAGGTTTTAAAAATCGGACGTGAATCCGACGCTAAGGTCACAGGGGAGGGGATGGATGGCGAGCGTCGCGAGATTTCCCAAGTCGCGCCCGTCTCCATGAATTTTTGGATTTTCACCCCTCAGTTTCTGGCCGATCTCGAAGTCGAGTTTCTAGAGTTTCTCCAGGAAAACAGCGGCAAGGACAGCGGGGAATCCTATATCCCGACGGTAGTGGACTCGCTGATTCGCCAACAGAAGACCACCTGCAAGGTCTTGGAAACCAACTCGTCGTGGTTCGGGGTGACTTATCCTGAGGACAAGGAATTGGTGGTAGCTTCGATCCGCGAGCTTATTGCAGCAGGGGATTATCCGCAATCTCTTGCCGGATGAAAAGCAATCGGGCGTGGACGGTTTAATCCGCCCACGCCCGGGTGTGCACATTCCCCCCAAAGAATTCCTGGTCTCCCGAGGTCGCGCGCTACTTCCCCCCGGAGATAGGGCGCGGTGTGTCGGGAAACACAGGAAAATGGAAATGTTACACTCCGGTAGTCAGCATTCACTGATGGAACCGGAGTGCGGATAATCAAATGCTCTTTAATTTTAAAATCTTCAAGAGAAAATTCATATAAATTTGAAAAATTCTCTTCTGTGCCTACGTGATTGAATTTATGGCTCTTGAAAAGAGGGGGAGATTTCAACCGGAAATCAGTACAAACCAAGGGCACCGGAGTCCTTTGTTCCGGCGCCCTTGGGCCCTTTGGGGGGGGCTAAAGTGCTATCCCTTACACAAGAAATACCTTACCTGATTTTCCGGGATTCACAATGATGTGATCGTGTAGGTTCAATCTTTGCAGGTTGGCGGCTTCAAAATGACGCCGAAAAAATCGTTCATCACCGCGCTGTAAACTTCGTGTTTGAAGGCTGGGAGCCAATCTAGATCAAACTCGTCGGGTTGTATCCAACGGTATGCGCAGAACTCCGGAGGTGATTGGTGGACGTCGATCGCCGGGGCTTCCGTTTTCAGTTTGCAGAGGAAATAGGTCTGCTCTTGTCCGTGGTTGCCGTGCTTCTTGATTTTCTTCGCGCGAACGTCCGGGGGATAGAGGTAGCGGTAACCTTCACGTTTTTCGAGAACCTCGTAGTGCTCGCGTTTCAGACCGATCTCTTCGGACACCTCACGGAAAAGGCCTTCCTCCATGCTCTCACCGTCATCGACACCTCCCTGTGGGAACTGCCAAGCGCCGGACATGGTGGAGCGTTCGCAGATGAGCAGATTGCCATCTTCGTTGACCATCAGTGCCGCAACATTGGGTCGGTAACGTACCATTGGGAGGAGTTTGTCTTGGATCGTTGAATCGTTCAATGCTTAAGTTTGCCGTAATATTCTCAATGCTCGCTAAGACGGGATTTTGCTGGCATGAATTTCATGAGATGAGAAACCTGATCCTTTCCCTGCTGTGTCTTGTCGCTCTCAGTTCGCCCCTGTTTTTCCAAAACAACGGCCAGGTCAATCCGAACAATGATCCCAATGCGGATGACAACGAGGACAATCAATCTCAGACCGACAAGTTGGGTCTCCCACGTTTCCGGGAAGCGAAGCTGGCGGGAGGGGAATTGGTAGTCGCCTTGGACAGGATCTCATCGGTTAGCCGCCACAAGTATGTCCTCGATGGCGCGCTTATCGTTGATGAAGTGACAATTGATACGACCGGCCAGGCATTGGCTAGGTTTTACTTCATCACTCCGATCACATCTGGTGTTCCGGGTGCGGCTGTCTCACAACTTGCAGGAAGGGCACTTGGCCTCGTGGACGGTGCGGCGCGTAGGGCGGGTAGCGATCTCCAGAATATGGTGGTCAAAAAATATCCTCTCACGACCCACGCAAAGACAGTTGAGTGCCGACTGCTTTCGGAAGTACAACTGAACGTGTTGTTCCAGAGCGCGAAAACCGCATGGCAGACTGGCAAGGGGCGGGTCTTTATTGCCCGCTAGTGTTCTGAAAATCTTAATCTGATGGATGGGCGAAGGCGATTTTTCCCAAGAGCAAGGCGCAAGGAGGGAGTGCATCGAGATTCATTACTCGACGCGCAACGCAGCTCTTGGGAAAAAGTGTCGAGCTTTCTCAAGCTACGCGACCACCGGAAGCCTTTTTCTCAAGACCTTAAAAATCTCCATCCGTCAGATTAATGTTTTCATGGCACGAGATTCTGGACTGGCTATCCGACTGATTGCCGACCACTTTTTAGCCAATGACAGGTCAGGAAATTCGTGAGGTTTTGGACGGGGCGAGAGTGTTTCCAAGTAAACAGCTGGGGCAGAATTTCCTCACCGATCCAAATATGGCGCGCTGGATCGTGTCCCAGCTCGAAATTTCACCGGAAGACACCGTTGTGGAAGTGGGGCCGGGAACGGGTGCGCTCACCGAGCATGTTATAGGAAAGGCGAAGCACGTGGTTCTTATTGAGTTCGATGGACGTCTGGCAGGAGCATTGTCAGAACGATACAAAGATCGTGACGACGTGGAGATCCATCACGCGGATGGCGCGAAGTTCGACCGCCGTATCCTATTCAAGCACCGCCCGGTGAAGTTTCTCGGGAATCTCCCATATTCGTCTGGTGGGGCGATTATGAAAAACATGCTGGGCCGGCCGCATCCATTTTCGCGGGCGGTGATCATGCTGCAGAAAGAAGTCATCGACCGACTCGGCGCGGGGCCGGGGACCAAGGATTACGGAATTCTGAGCCTGAGGATGCAAGTGAACTGGCATGTGCAACCCTCGCGCATCGTTCCGCCGGAAGCATTTTATCCTAGGCCGAACATCGATTCCGCCGTGGCGGTGCTGACACCGAGAGAAGATCCAGCAGCGCCAACATTTGACGCCCGCTTGTTCGACGAACTGATACGGCGAGGCTTCGCACAGCGCAGGAAGCAGATCCGCAAGCAACTTCCACCGACTCCGCCGTGGGAGGAGGTTGCGGAAAAACTCGGGTTCTCGCCATCGGCGCGTGGCGAGGAACTGGATCTCGAAAAATGGATTTCACTAACTCGTGCTTACGATACTCATCCGCTGAAGGATAATCCTCAGAAGGACGATGAGCTATTCGATGTGGTGGATGAAAACGACGTTCCTACCGGCACGGCAACGCGAGCGAAGGTTCATGCGGAAAATCTGATCCATCGCGCGGTTCACGTCTTTGTCCTGAACAAGAATGGCGATCTCTATCTTCAGAAGCGTTCACTGCGGAAAGACAAAAATCCCGGTGTCTGGGACTCAAGCGTTTCCGGCCATCTCGATGCGGGGGAAGACTACCTACCGGCTGCGATCCGCGAGTTGGGGGAGGAGGTCGGAATCCACGATGCTACTTCGGAAAATTTGGAACACGTTCTCTCTCTACCGCCGACTGTGGAGACGGGTTGGGAACACGTCCGGCTTTTTATCACCCGTCACACCGGTTCGATTTCATGGCCGGCAGCGGAGGTGGATTCTGTAATGCCGTTTCCGCTAGACGAAATCAAGGCTTGGACTGAAGCGAAACCGGATGATTTCTCTCCTGTGTTCCTGATGATGTTCAGGGGCTATTTGAGCCAACAAGCTTAGTGCTATTCCGTTAAGTCGTTAAGTCGTCCTGCAAATGTCATAAGCGGAATTCTGTTTCGTTGACTCATTCGGCGGTAGCGGGAGTTTCCGCTTGCTCCTCTGGTTCTTCGATTGGTTGCGGCGTTGTAAGAGGCTTCTTTGGAAGGACGGTGACGGTGTAAACACCGTCGCCTATCTCCAAGGTGCCGGACTGAATGTCAGCTGCTGCATATTGCCCGAGTTTTTCACCTGTGGCCCTCAGGTTTGCCGCACGTTCCCCGGGGCCTTGAGTGGTCAGGATGGAACCTGTTTTCACCATCCATGTTCCGTATGCTTGGATCAGGACAAACTTCCGATCCGCCGGAATTGAAGCAACCCTCCCAACCAGCTTGGGAGCGGAAGTATCTTCCTTCTTCTCCTTGGGCTTTTCCTCCGGCTCATCGGCGCAGGCCGGAATCAGGATGAAAAGGCCGAGTAGCACGGGAATCTGCAAGATGCGTTTCATGGGTTTGGCGAGATTGGTTTATGGAGAAAGGCGGTCAATGCTCCAGTCTCCACCGTCTTGGCGGCTATAAAGAAGGCGGTCGTGGACGCGGGCCGGGCCGCCCTGCCAGAACTCGATGGTTTCCGGGACCACACGGTAACCTCCCCAGAACGAGGGAAGGGGGATTTCACCGCCTTGGAACTTCGTTTTAATCTCATCCAGCTTCTGAAGTAGGATTTTCCGTGAGGTAATGACTTCCGACTGGTTTGAGACCCATGCCCCGATCTGGGATTCACGTGGCCGGGTGGTGAAATACTTGAGCGACTCTGCCACTGAGATTTTTTCTGCACGCCCTTGGACGATCACTTGTCGCTCGAGTGTGATCCATGGGAACAGTAAACAAACAGATGGGTTCGCAGCAATGTGTGCGGCTTTTCGCGATTGGTAGTTGGTGAAAAAGGTGAAGCCCTTGCTGTCGAATGCTTTGAGCAGAACCGTGCGCTGGGACGGATGTCCTTCGGGAGAAATTGTCGCGAGGGACATCGCATTCGGCTCATGCACCTTCAATTCGGTTGCCTGCGTGAACCATTTTTCGAAAACCTCGGTAGGGTCTGCGGAGAGATCCTTACGGTGCAGTCCTTGTGCGGAGTATTCTTTTCTGAAATCTGACAAATCCATCTAGAGGGAATCTTAGATTCCCTATCTGAAACTTCAAGAGGGGAAGACGGGGATGCCGACATTTGGAAATGAGGAAGAGGAAGCACAATGGGAGTGCAGAGGACATGGACGAACTGGAAACTCAACTACTTCGTCAAATGCACCCGGAGGGCATAGCAGACGCGGATGAACACGGATTGGATTCTTCGCAGAATATCTCAGTCCTGCCAAATTCAATGGGGATGCAATGAATTTTCAAAACCCAAAATTCCAAATTCACACAAAGAATCTGATCCGTGTTCATCCGCGTCCATCCGTGGTTAAAAAATCTTAATGTATTTGCTTCGAAAGAGAGAGCGCGAGTGTGAAATCCCTGTAACTTTGTTAATATGTCTTGATTGCGCGTGAATGCAGTTTCTACTGGGCGCGCAATGAAATTTAAATACAGCGCATGTTGTGTGGTTTCTGCTGTAGTTCTTGGCGGGGTTTCCTGCAAGGAGAAGCCGAAATCCGTCGAGTCCGGTGAAACCGAAAATAAATCAGTAGCAGAAAATGTCGTTGATGCCGTAAAGGAAGCGGTCACTGGGAACACGAGTGCCTCCCTTAGCGCCGATGAACGTGCTGCAAAGCTCGGCTTTTCCAAGTATCTTCCAAAGGATGCCGAAATGGTGTTTTCGGTTTTTAATGCGGAGCAGGCTGGCGAACATCTCAAGGCTCTGGAGATCTACGGAATCATAGAGAAAAACGTGGGAATGGGCATGGGCGGAGGCTTTGAGCCGGAAATCGAAATCGAGGAAGAGATGTTGGAGGACGAAGCCCCTGTGCCACTCGATGCAGAGCAAGCGCCTGAGGACGGCGATTTTGAACAAGGCGAAATGGAAGGTGGTCCTAGCCCTTGGGCACTGCTTGGACAGGAAGTGACGATTGGTTTCGGAAAAACCTCGGCAGAACAGACCGGGCATCTTCTCACACTCAGCCGCAGGATGGGATATTTCCAGGCAAAGGCTCTGGGACGTGCTGCACAGGCTTACGGGAAGACCGGCAACATGGATGACTTCAGCGATACCATCGTCGAGGAGATGGGAGAGGAACTGATGACTTCACTTCTAGAAGATTCGCAGTCCGGCACTGGCCTCCTTGAAAAAGCAGTGATGCCACCTCTCTACTTTGCCTTCCGTGCGAAGGACGGCGAGCTTGAGCAGGCCGCCCAACTTGTGAACTCCGGAATGAGTTTCTTCGGTATGGCCGAGGATATGGCAGAACCCGTGACTTTCGAACGCGCTGGGGCAGAATTTTCCGGCTACAAACTGATAGGTGCGAAAGTAGCCGAAGTTATGGAAGCCGAGCGCGAAAGCATGGAAGAGACTATTGGTGTGGAATCCACTGACGCACTCATCGGCGCGATCGCGAAGAAGAACCTCTTCGTCGTGACCGGCACCATCGATAACTATGTGGTCGTGATGGTGGGTGGCGATGAAGAAAGTCTTACGCTCGCAACCACACCGTCGGATTCCATCCTCGGAACCGACGAACTCGCATTTTCGGATGCCTTCGCAGACAAGCAAATGCTGGCACTCGCATACGGTGGTAAGGACGTCTGGGACACCCTAGTCAAACAAGCGGGTATGCTCGCCCCATACGCCCTCGGCCTCCGCGATGGGATCTCCGGTGGTGATGGCCTCGGCGATACCCGCGACCTCGAAGGCATGTTCCAGATTGTTTCGGATCGTGAAAAAGCACTGCTAGCACTTGGCAAGGCCAGCGACATGGGAATGGTTGCCTACACTGAGGAAGGCCTGAAGATTGAGACCTTCGGCAGCTATGACAACGGTTCCGTGAACTGGGATGCGGACACCACCCTCGCCCATCTCGGGGACAGTGGAGATAATCTCCTTTTCATGAACGTAGCCAGCGACGCCGTGTATGAAGAGAAAATGCTCGATTACGTCGAGGCTATCGTGGAGACGGCATACGCCGCTACTGTGCAACTTTCTTCCCTTGATGTGGACGCTCCAGAATTGGCAGGAATGAAACAGTTCACGAAACTCTTCGACGAGCAGTTCCGCGATGACATGCTCGGTCTTTACGTAGCAATTAGTGGGGATTTCTCCGAAGGTCTTGGCAACGAGAGTGCCATCGTGATCGACCTTAAAGGGTCGGTTCCTGCGATTCCGGGTCTTCCCCAGGAAGTTGTGAACGAAGGAAAAGCTCCGCGCATCAGCCTCATCGCTCCCGTCACCGACCGCGCAAAACTGGCATCTGCCTGGACGGAAATCAATACACGCGCCATTTCCATCCTCGGAAAGGTTAGTGAAATGTCCGAAAAAGAAATTCCGATGCCCAAACGAACGAGTTCGGAGAGCAATGGAGCGAAAACATGGTATTACCAAATGCCGTTTTTCGATGACAACTTCATGCCTTCGGTGACGGTGAGTGACAATTGGTTTGCTGCTTCGACTTCGAAAACCCAGGCACTCGAACTTATCGGCAAGGCCGAGGCAGGTGGCAAAACCGGCAAGGGTCTCCAGTTCTACTTGAACTTCACTGCTCTTACCCAGTATGCAGATGAAATGCTCGCGATGGTCGATAAAAACTCCGCAGCGATCTTCACCAGCGAATACGAACTCAAGGGTTTCAACCGCAGCAAGGGCCAGATCAAGGAGGTCATCGATGCTTGCAAAGAGTTCGACTCCATGACCTGGATCTCAGCAAAGGAAAACGGAATGATGCACAGCACCATGCACTTCAAAACCAAGTAATGCTTTTGGAGAAACCCTGAAACATGGGATTATTTGAAAAGTCCTTCGTCCCAGCCGGGGCGCGGGGCTTTTTTCTCGGATGGAATTGGATGAGCGTATGCAGATCGAACCAATAGGATTTCTCAGAACCTGCTTTGGCAGTAAGTTCGCCGTGCCTCGCCAGCCCGGCTTGTGCCCCTCGGCATGGGGCACGCTCGAATTCGTCGGGAAATCCCGGTCTATCGAATCGGTGAGGGGACTGGACGGGTTTTCTCATGTCTGGCTGGTCTTCGGGTTTCACAAAACAGAAGGGGAGGACTGGCGTCCAACCGTGCGGCCTCCGCGTCTTGGTGGAAACGAGAGGGTGGGGGTGTTCGCCAGTCGCTCTACCTACCGGCCAAACGGACTTGGGCTTTCCTTGGTGAAACTGGATGGGATTTCCTACCAGCAAGAAGACGGGATGATGCCGCCTTTGCTTCATGTTTCAGGGGTGGATCTTGTGGATGGAACCCCGATTTACGACGTGAAGCCATACCTGCCGTATGCAGAGTCCGTTCCACATGCCGAAAGCGGCTATGCGGGCAAACCTGTTCCAAGGCTGGAGGTGAAAGTAGAGGGGACTGCTGCTGAGGACTTCGCTGCACTTGATAAGAGATCGCGGCGTGTGATCACCGAATCACTCTCGCTGGATCCTCGCCCGGCTGCTGCTGGCGATCCTGAAAGAATTTTCGGAGCCCTCCTCTGTGGGCGAAATGTTAGATTTCGTGTGATCGATACAACCTGTTGGATATCAAAGGTCGAGGTCTCTGACTGATCTTATTGGGACGATTCCCGCTTGCGTGTCCGGGAGGGCTTGGATACGGGGGAGCGTGTCCGGAAAGGCGGTTGCCACCGGATTTTTATCCAAGATACAATATTATGGCTATTTCAAGAGCGTTGCTTTCGGTTTCTGACAAGAAAGGTTTAGTGGAGTTTGCGGAGGGTTTGGCCGAGATGGGAATAGAACTGCTTTCCACTGGAGGCACTGCGAAAGCCCTTCGCGATGCGGGCCTGACAGTGATTGACGTTTCCGAATACACCGGCGCTCCCGAGCTTTTCGAAGGTCGCCTCAAGACCCTCCACCCGATGGTGCACGGTGGTCTCCTTCATCGCCGTGACGATGCCCAGCACGTCGCCGACGCGAAAAAGAACGGAATCCTTCCTATCGACCTCGTCGTGGTGAATCTATATCCCTTCGAGGAAACCGTCGCCAAACCGGGCGTAACCCTTGATGAAGCTATCGAAAATATCGATATCGGTGGCCCGTCCATGCTCCGTAGTGCCGCGAAGAACCATTCGCACGTGACCGTGGTCGTTTCTCCGTCTGATTATCCCGTAGTTCTTGAAGAAATGCGCGAAAACGGTGGCGACACCACGAAAGGTCTCCGCGAGCAGCTTGCGGTGAAAGTTTTTCTCCGCACCTCCCAATACGACGGCGCGATCACGAACTTTCTCGGCCAGTGCCGCCAAGGAACTGGTTGTTCCTTTACCCTAAGCCTTCCACTCGAGCAGGAGCTCCGCTACGGCGATAACCCGCACCAGAAGTGCGCGATGTATGGGAATTTCGGCTCCTGCTTCACCCAGCTCCAGGGTAAGGATCTCAGCTACACCAACGTCATCGATATCGAAGCCGCTGCCGATCTCATCCTTGATTTTGTGCGTCCCACCGTTGCGATCCTTAAGCATACCAACCCGTGCGGGGTCGGCCAGGACGACGAGGATCTCCGTGTGGCCTGGAAAAAGGCTTTTGAAACCGACCGGCAGGCTCCATTCGGCGGTGTGATCGTCACCAATCGCCCGCTCACCCTTGAACTGGCTCGCGTCATTTCCGAAATTTTCACCGATGTCATCATCGCCCCGGACTTCGAGCCGGATGCTCGCGCGCTTCTCCAGAAGAAGAAGAAACTGCGTCTCATGAAAATGAACGACGCCTACATCGGCGCGAAGAAAGCTCCCGTAATTCGCTCCAGCCCAGGCGGTCTCATGGTCATGGATAGAGACCACACTGCTCTGGGTCTCGATGACCTGGAGAGCAAGGTGGTCACCAAACGCCCGCCAACCGAAGAGGAACTCCGTGCCATGCGCTTCGGCTGGCGTATCGTTAAGAACGTGAAGTCCAACGCGATCGTCTATGCGCACGCGGACAGAACCCTCGGTATTGGTGCCGGACAGATGAGCCGGGTGGACTCCTCCCGCATCGCCATTTGGAAAGCCAAGGAAGCAGGTCTCGATCTCAAGGGATCCATCGTCGCATCCGACGCGATGTTCCCGTTTGCTGACGGTCTCCAGTCCGCCATTGACGCCGGAGCCACTGCCTGTATCCAGCCCGGCGGTTCGATGCGTGACGAGGAAGTTATCGCCGCTGCCGACGCTGCTGGAATGGCCATGGTCTTCACCGGTCACAGGCATTTCCGCCATTAATTCATGAACCGCAGTGAAGAGCGCATTCTCCAGCGCACTCACAAAGCGGGTGTGAAGTTCGCGAAAAAAGAGGGACACATCCCTACAAGGGACGAACTCCTGGAACTCAAGATCCAGGTGGTCTCCAACCCCGTGCGCTGGCTGTGCTTCGGTGGCTCCGTGATGTGCGGTATCGCCGCATGGTTCCTGAGCGCCCAGGACAACACCAGCGCTGCCTCAGCCTTAGCCGTCGTCTCTTTCATCTTCCTGATCTTCTCCATCGTCGGAATCCGCCGGACCCTCGAAACCCTCGCCGACCAGGCAAGCTACGAGCTAGTGGATGCCGCCTTCGAACTGATCGGAGGCGCCGTCGGTTCGATTTTCGATTGATCGGAGTGATAACTTAGTCATACGAATCCTTGGTTGGGCGAAAAATCTGGAAGTGCGCCCAAGGAAAGTTTAATGGTTTCCTCATGGCTGACTGACAACTAGGCCGAAGCGACGCGATATTACAGAAAACTTATCGAAGTGGATAGAAAATGGGTCTTTGCGGAAACGATCTCCTCATTAGGATGGAATAAAGCGGAGTCCGTACCATTGGAGGAAGTCCGGGAAGCGACACTTCTGGAGTTCCCGGAACTTGCTCCGGATGAGTAAAGGCTGGCAGATGCTGAGGAGCTGGCATGTCCCACGGCACGAGGTTTTGCGATGTCTCACCGCCCGTGGATTTGGATTCTTCGCGGATGGTGGGACACCATTCTGCCTCAAGCGGTAAGACACCACTGCTCCATATTTCATGGTTGATGCAAGAAAGTTCAATCCGTCAATTGCGTTCATCTGTAATGACTGTTTTCAGGATGTCGACTTGCCAAGGTGAGGGGGGCGGATATGTTCGGCGTCTAACGGAAGATGACGCCATTTTTACGGAAAATACTTGGGATGAATTGGGTGCTCGTACTGGTGATGTACGCGCTGCTCATCTTCGGCGTGTTCATGATTGAGAGTGCTGCTCGCCATCTCCCGATGAGTCCGGAGAAGATTACGGAATTTGGCTCTGCGGGAGCGTATTTCGCCTGGATGCAGAAGAACTGGATCGTGCTTGGCAGTGTGGCCTACTTTGGGGCTGCTTTAATCGATTACCGCTGGATTCGGTGGCTGGGGATCCCGCTGTATGTGGTCAGCCTTGGCCTGATGATGATGGCGATGCATGCGGATGACGATGTCCACAGACTGACCATCGCAGGGCTGAGTTTCCAGCCGGCGCAGCTTGGCGTGACATCGGGGATCGTGATGATCGCTTGGCTGATGCAGGATCTGCCAAAGTTCCATACGATTCTTGGAAATCCATTCGTGCGGATAGCAATGATCGGTTTGGTTTCGGCTGTGCCTTTCCTTCTAGTGATGAAGATGGGGGATATGGGTTCCGCACTTGTCTGGATACCGGTGGTAATTGTGGCGCTGCTTGTTGCGGGAATCCCGTTCCGATTTCTGAGCTTCATCGCTTTCGTTTCCGCGGGGGTATTACCAATTATTTATTTTGTAATCCTACCTCTAGTCTCCGAGCGGGGGCCCGACCGGATCGATCTTTGGCTGCGTATGTTGGAAGGTCAGGAGGTGGATATCCAAGGCGATGGCTACGCACCCCACAACGTTTCGATGGCTGTTGGAAAGGCCGGATGGAAAGGTGTCGGTTGGAAGGCCACGGCTCGGGAAGGTTCGCTCCATGACAAGAAATTCATTCCCCACCGGACTGCACACAACGATTTCATTTTTGCAGTGATCGCAGAGGAGCTGGGGTTCCGGGGTGCGCTGCTTTTACTTGGCGGGTTTGCATTGCTGCTGATCCAAGGTCTCTTCATCGGTTTTTACAGCCGTGATATATCCGGTCGCCTCATTGTTTGCATGGTTGTGGCGATGTTGTTCGCCCACATTTACGAGAATATAGGGATGTGCGTCCTTTTGATGCCGATCACCGGTATCCCGCTGCCTCTGATCAGCTACTCGGGAACTTTCGTGGTAATCTGTATGTTCCTGCTCGGCCTCGTGCAGAGTGTTTGGGTTCATCGCCACAGAGGGCGGTTGGGGGAAGCCTAGAGGGGGAGAGAGGGAGAGGATTCTGCTGAACTTACGGTTCCTTCTCTTCGGAAGTGTAAGTGTTGTATTGGGTGTAGTCCGCTTGGTATTTTGTATCACGACTGCCGAGGTTGTGGGACGGTATTTTCAGCATATCAAACAAAGTTCCGCAATACATGCAGCGGGATTTATGGGTCGCGATGATCGAAATCGTGGCGCTGACGCCGTGGTTAAAAGGGAAAGTCTTGGTCGCTTTTTGATGGGCGAGGGCACCGGAGTTGATGAGCGGAGTTCCCTTACACAAAGGGCAATGGGTGTGGCGGCGCTTAAAAAACGAGATCAGCCAAGTGACAACGGTAAATCCCATGCAAAGAATGAAAACTTTCGTCGTGAGAGGGGTCGGTTGGAAAAAAAGACTACCAGTGTGGTAGCCGTAGCGAAGATTCCCAAATAGTGGATTGCGGAAAGCATAACCGCCTTAACGAAAACTTGGCGGTGGGGAACTGAGCGGGCACGCGCTTCCGGTATCCGCTTTCCTTTCGGAACGGATGTGCTAACGCTTCGGCTGACCTCAGGATTCATTAATACAAAAGATTTTCAAGATTTACTGATAATTTGCAAAGATGTAATTCAGCTCGAATTTTTTCAGGAGTTTTGTTTTGGCGCTGACGAAGAAATAAATTCGGATTTTGTCGAAAATTTGCGGATGGTATGTTGAACGATTGCCGAACAGATGACAAAAGGTCTCTGTGAGGAAAGACCGTTTGGATGCATTACTGATAAATCGTGGGATGTGTGATTCCCGCGAGCAGGGGAAGAGGCTGGTGCTGGCCGGAGAGGTGAAGGTAAATGGACGTGTCGTGGACAAGCCTGCTGAGCGTTTCGGTGAGGACGCAGTAGTGGAGATTAAGGAGAAGCCGAGATTCGTGGGGCGGGGCGGTTTGAAACTGGAGGGTGCCTTGGAGCACTTCGGGATCGATGTCACCGGTTGGACGTGTCTGGATGTGGGAGCCTCGACGGGAGGATTTACCGACTGTTTGCTCCAGAGGGGAGCGGTAAAGGTTCATGCGGTCGATGTGGGAACCAATCAACTTGTGTGGAAGTTGCGAAGCGATCCTAGGGTGGTTTCAAAGGAAAAATTTAACGCCAGAGGACTGGAGGAGAAGGATTTGGGCGAGAAGGTGAGGCTGGCGGTTATGGATTTGTCGTTCATTTCGCTTACCAAAGTGTTGCCTGCGGTTTTCGGGGTGCTGGAAGAAGGTGGGGCTGTGGTTTGCCTGATCAAACCCCAGTTCGAGCTTCAAAGAGAGGACGTGGGGAAGGGCGGCATTGTGAGAGATGAGGCACTTAGAGAGAGGGCGGTGGAGAAAATCCATCGTTTCGTAACAGAAGAGCATGGGAGGATCTGGCAGGGTGTGATCCCGGCGCAGATTTCAGGAATGGACGGGAACCAGGAGTTTCTAGCGTGGATAGCGTGATGTTCCCTCCCAAAAAAAACGAATAAAAATCGCTGGCATGCGTCTAGTTTTGGAATAGGCTCTTTTGGGAGTCGTCAATTCCTACAAACAACCAAACCAAAATACGATGAAACTATTACTTACCGCATTCTGTACCGCCATGTTCACTACTCCACTTGTTTTCGCAGAAAAATGCGAGAAAAAGAAGTGTGACAAGGAAAAGGAAGAGTCCACGATGGTCGCTTGCGACAAGTGCAGCAAACACAAGAAGAAGGAGGAGAAGAAAGAGGATACCCTTCTCTCCGGCAAAAAGTGCGACAAGAAAAAGTGCGACAAGGACAAGGAAGAGTCCACCATGCTTGCTGGTAAAAAGTGCGACAAAAAGAAATGCGATAAGGACAAGGAAGAGTCCACCATGCTTGCTGGTAAAAAG
>CAJJBR010000086.1 GCA_905182475.1 Akkermansiaceae bacterium
TCACCAGAGTATTTCTTTGAGACCTCGCCGTCGCCGGGAGCGAAACATCCGACACGGATCTGGGTCATCGGTGATTCCGGAAGGGCCGACCGCAATGCGAAGAATGTCTACGAGGCCTTCCGCAGTTACAACGGTCAGGATCACACCGATGTCTGGCTCATGCTGGGGGACAACGCTTATGAAAGCGGCACCCAGGAGGAATACCAGGAGGCTGTCTTCGACATGTATCCGGAGCTGCTTTGCAATACCCCCCTTTGGTCCACTCGGGGCAACCACGACGACGAAGGAGACTACTTTGACATATTCGACTTTCCCACCGGCGGGGGATGTGGCGGTGTTTCTTCAGGGACTGAAGAATACTATTCCTTCGACTACGGAAACATCCACTTCGTCTGCCTCGATTCCGACGAGAGCGATAACTACGAGGACACTCTCGCCGACGCCACCCCCGGAATGGCCGATTGGCTTCAGAGCGACCTTGAGGCGACCACCGCCGACTGGATCATCGCGTTTTTCCATCACGGCCCCTATACGAGGGGCTCGCATAATTCCGACGGCAAACATCACAACGAGATGCGTGCGAACACCTTGTCGATTCTTGAGGACTACGGAGTTGATCTCATCCTCTCGGGCCATAGCCATTGCTATGAGCGCTCCCATCTCATTGATGGACACTATGGGCTTTCCGGCACTTACGATGCCGTAAGTCATGCCAAGGACACGGGCAATGGTTCGGAGAGGGGCAGCATCGATGAGAATGGGAACTTTAGTTTGAGCGGTGGCGATGGGGCCTATCAGAAGCCGCTGGCTGCGGGCCACGCAGGGCAGGTTTCAGCGACCGTGGGAGCGTCCGGGCAAGCTACTCACTGGTGGGGCGGATCTATTGATGTCGTCAACCCGAATCCTCACCCCGTGCACGTCTCCAACTTGCTTGTGCTCGGATCGATGGTGATTGATGTGGTTGGAAACACGCTCCATGCGGTCTATATTGATGACGGCGGCAATGAGCGTGATGACTTTACGATTGTGAAGGGAAGCACTCTCACGGCCACGACACCGAACGATTCCATGGCCGAGGGTGGAGCTGACTCCACGGCTTTCTCTCTGACCCGCGAGGGTGCCACCGACTTTCCGCTCACGGTAGATTACACTCTGGGTGGCTCTGCCAGTGCCAGTGACTACACGCCGGCTCTCAGCGGGACGGTCTCCTTTGCGATCGGTGAGACGAGTAAATCACTGAACCTTGCGGTCTCCGCTGATGACTTGGCGGAAGGTGCGGAGACTCTCACTCTCACTTTGATCCCTCGTGTGGAGAGCATCACCGTAACTTCCGGGGACCGCGACACCTACTTCATCGATGCTTCCGGGATTGGGGAAATGACCCTTGCGGACCAATCGTCGCAGAACTGGTGGTTCACGAATTTCGGAGCAGCCAGCCTTCTCTCTACGGATTGGGAGATCGATCACGATGGCGATACCTTTGATGCTCTCACGGAGTATGCCCTCGGCAAAGACCCTCACGTCTCTGACCAACCGGCAAGCAACATAGACGCTGGAGGGATCACCTTCACCAAGGGAGCAACCGCCAATGACGACGTGATCTACACCATCGAGGAATCCGACGACCTAGGAGTCCTCGATCCATGGGAGGCCGTCGCTCCGAGCGTGAATGATGCCAATGAAATCTCCTACAGCCTCCCCCTCGACAAGGATGCGATCTTCGTCCGCCTGAAAGTGACTCTGGCAGAGTAAGGTTTTCTGCGCTCAGGCGTCATCAAGCTAACTGGTGTCGCTGGTTGCCCATCGCACCGGTGACACAAGGTCACCGCTGGCGGGAGGGGAGGGACTGAGACACCAGAGCTGCGGCCTTGGGGGCGGGGAGCGATCCCCAAAGAAGCCGTCATACTCCTAGTTTTATTGCGCAGCCGCATGTTTGAATGGTAAAGTGCAATTGAAGTTAGCACCCCCCTTTCTCCGATCTCCCCACCAACGTCCTCAATGCGTTTACTGGCCTGTCCTGGTGAAACTGACCGCCAATACCACCACCGACCCCGCCCACACGGCAGATTGCTGCTATTTTCTTCACTGATCACTCGGCACTCGGCACTTTTCACTACTTCCTCCCCCTCTCCAATCTCCTCAACGACGTCCTCAAAACACCCCACAAAAAACAAATTCCTAGCAGTAGCAGTCAGTATCCGCCTCTTCCCCGTCATTGCCCTGATTTTCCATGCGGCGGGGGTTTCTGAAAGAGGAGATATCATTTTTGGTTGTTTTGCAAAAAATCTGATCCGTGTTCATCCGCGTCCATCCGTGGTTCCTCTTCAGTATTTTAGAGAATGCCGTTCTGTAGCAGACACCAGCTTAGGAAACCCGCGTAATTTGCAAGCTTAACTCTTGCCAAAACGCCCAGCCCTCCTACTTTCCCGCCCGGGTAGAAGTCCCCTAACCTCTGATGTCAGCATCCGGCACCCTTTTTCTCCAAACATTCGTTTTTCTATTAGAAATCCGGATCTTTAGGGCATGCCAGGAAATCCGGGACTTCTTCACCCACGGACGGCGGCGCAAATTGCCGGCATCCGGTCTCTCCAAGACCTTTTCCGCAATAGTTGCGGGGGCTTGGCTCGGCACCAAAAAGCCGACGACCGGACGCCCTACCAATTGCACACAGATCCGATTCTGCACCGCCGGGGAAACCTCCCCGCCGCGCCGGGCCGTCCGCAGACCCCAGACCCATGCGAAAACATGTCAAACGATACACAGAACTCCCGCGATTCGGGAGATAGTCGTCGCCGCCGCTCACGCGGAGGGCAAAACCGCCGTAATAACAACAACTCGAACCGTTCCGATGGTCGCACCGAAGGCCGCCAGGAAGGCGGCGGTAGGCGCCAGGATGGCAACCGCTCCGGCGGCGGCCGCGGCAAACAGGGCTCCAGCTCAGGCAAACCACAGCGCCGCCCGATGCCAGCTCCCGTCCAGCTCAGCTGGTGGCAGAAGCTGCTGAAAACCATCGGTCTCTACAAGGAACCCGTCCGTCCACCACGCCCCGAGCGTCGCCCCGACAAACAGGAACCTAAAGGAAACCGCGAACCACGCCGCACGAAAACCCGCGACGCCCGCTCCGATACGTCCCGCGACGAGTCACGCAACAATTCGTCCCGCGATGAATCCCGCAGTGAGGAATCACCACGTGGCAACAAGCGCGGCGGAAATCGCCGTGGCGAACGCGATGGCAACCGCCCACGTGGTGGAGATCCGTCCAGCGTTGAGAACCGCCGCGTTTACGTTGGCAACCTCTCCTACGATGTGACCGAAAGCGACCTTGAGGAACTCTTCAAAGGCGTCGGTGCAGTCCGTCGTGTGGAGATCGTTTACAACCGCAACACTCACCGCTCTAAAGGCTACGGCTTTATCGAGATGATCGATATTGACGAAGCCAAGCGCACCGTTGAAGTCCTGCACGACCAGTTCTTCATGGGCCGCAAGCTCACCGTCTCCGGCGCGAAATCCAAGGATCACGAGGAAGCTGAAAACGAGGACGAGAAGAACATCGCCGAGAATCAGGCCATGCCACCCCTCGCTCCGGTCAAACCTGAGGTCACCTCGCTCATCGACGAGCCAGTCACCGAAGAGAAACCGGTTGCTGCCGAGCCAAAGGTCCAAATCGCTACTACGGAAGAAAACCACGAGGTTCCTACCGAGGAATTTTCCCCGGAAGCGGACACCTCGGAAGAAATCAAGGAAGAGCCAAAGAGCTAATTCTTAGGTTCCCGAACATATTCCAAGAGGCTCTCCAAATCGGGGAGCCTCTTTTTTGATACCCAGAACCCAAGCCACAAGGAATGCGATCCGTGTTCATCCGCGGCCATTTGACTGAGAAGTTTAATTTTACAGTCCGCCTATGTCCGCTGCGCTCCCATTGTGGTTGCTCTGCGCTCCGCAGTCCCATCAAGCCCAACCGGGAATATCCAACCGAAACTCCGGAATGCGTGTAAATACCCACTGACCGGCTGCCGTTTCCCCGAAGAACGCTCCGGAGACACTCGCTCCTTTTCCAACCACGTGGTAGCTATTGTAGGAAAAATGATCTCCCGCAGCGATCACTGGCTGCTGCCCAACAACCCCGTCACCTTCCACGACCGTGGTCTCACCTTGGTCTTCAACCACCACCCATTTCCTACCGCGTATCGTCACCGGCACCGGCGATTCATTGTAGATCGAGATAAAATACACGAACGGATGCGGCCTATCTGGCGGGGCATCAAGGCTGGGCATGTAAATTACATCATCGACTTTGACTCGCAGGCCTTCGAATTCCGTGATGTCTTTGGGCATACCGAAAAGATTGAAAGGCGTTCCCAAAGATGCAAGAAACAACGACAACGACTGATACAAAGGTAATCCCCGTGATGACCATCGCCGGCTCCGATTGCTCGGGCGGAGCGGGTCTCCAAGCCGATTTAAAAACCTTCCAACACTTCGGCCTCCACGGCCTCACCGCCGTCACCTGTATCGTCTCGGAGACAGCAAACATCGTCCGCCGCGTAGATCCAGTAGATCCCGCAATGATGGAAGATCAGATCCTCCTCATGCTTAAAGCATTTCCCCTCACCGTCGTAAAAACCGGCATGCTCGGCTCTGCAGAACACGTCCGCCGCGTCGCGGAAATTTTCAGGAAACGTCCTGACATCAAACTCGTAATCGATCCAGTCATGGTCGCCTCTACAGGAGACAGCCTGCTGGAGCCGGATGCCGTTGAAACATATCGTAGCGAACTCCTGCCGCTGGCCCACGTCATCACGCCCAACCTTCCCGAAGCAGCAACCCTGCTTGGTAAAACCATAGCCACCCCATCAGAAATGGAAGCTGCAGCCATGATCCTGTCCGGCACTTTCGGCTGTGCAGTCCTACTCAAAGGCGGCCATCTCAACCTCCCTGAATGCACCGATCTGCTCTGGGAAAAAGGCACCATCCACCGCTTCTCCTCACCCCGCCTCAATGTGCAAGCCTCCCACGGCACCGGCTGCACCCTAGCCGCCGCCATAGCCTCCGGCCTCGCATTGGCAAAGTCCCTACCCGAAGCAGTCTCCCTCGCAAAGGATTACCTCAACCATTCCCTCGCCAACTCCTACTCCTTCAACAGCCCCAACGGAGAAACCCTCCACGCTCTCAATCAAGGCACGCTCTGAAAATTCAAGTTTCAAATTTCAATCCTCAAAGCGAAGAAATGACGCTAACGGCTATCCTTCGCTTCGTGAGATTTTCCTCCCACACTCACATTCCCCCATTTACGCTGCCACATGACTCTTCCTTGAGAGTTAAAATTTGAAATTTGAAATTTATGCGAATCGCGGTTTATGCAGGCTCCTTCGATCCACCGACCAACGGGCATCTTTGGATGATCGAGCGGGGTCTTGAAATGTTCGACCGACTTATCGTCGCGATCGGAAGTAACCCCGCAAAATCCTATTCCTATTCCGTAGAGGAACGCCTCCAAATGCTCAGAGCATCCGTCCCGGAAAGCGACCGACTGGAAGTCTCTCATTTCGACAACCGCTACCTCGTAGATTACGCGAAAAAGAAAGACGCAATCTACATCCTCCGTGGCATCCGCTCGCCCAACGACTACGAATACGAGCGAGTCATGCGCCACATCAATGCCGACATGGCACCCGAGATCACCACCGTTTTCCTCATGCCACCACGCGATATCGCGGAACTTTCCTCAAGTATGATCAAGTCCCTCACTGGGCCAGAAGGCTGGGAGGAAACTGTGAAACGCTACGTCCCGCCCGAGGTTTTCAAAGTGCTGAAAGGCGGGAGCAGCCAACCCTGAGGAGAATGCGACCAAAGCTATTTCCAGCCTTTGCCAAAATCTGGAGATTTCAGTGCGAGGGTCTGCCGATTTTTTCTTGAGCCTGACGGACTTGGAATCGGCTTTAATTGACTGCATTTTTGATGAAATTGTCCGCTCTGCGGTGCATCCCGGCGGCTTTTCTCTGACTGCTAGGCATGGCAAGGCTCCGGTCTCTCTGAGTGATGTTTTTAATTCGTGAGATCGGATTGATCGGATTGATCGGATTGATCTGGTGGGCGGTCAGGCCGCTTCGGGTAACTGTTGCTCCATTTCCTCCGACACGCTTGTCTCTCATGCCTCTTTTCTAACAGCCTCTAAGCCATACGCAACAATGTGCTCGCGCTGTGGGACAGGCTCTACCTTAAAATTTCGGCGCTCCGTCAGATCGGCATGACGGAAATCCTTCATCAGATACAACATGAAGCCTTGGAAACCAAAGGAGTCGCCCTTGTTCGACCAGTTCCGAAGGTCTGATCGAATTGATTGATGATTTCCGATTTATGATTTTTGAATCATGAAGTAAGAAGGATACGCTGAACAAACCATATGATCTTGAGGAACGCTTGATTCATTTCGCTGTCGATGTGATCAATGTCGTTGAGGTGCTGCCGAATTCAAAGGCGAGCAATCACATTGCGAATCAACAAGTATCGTTCTGAAGGTCCCACGCAAGCAGCAGAATCGCAAATGGAACGCCCTCAGGCACTTCCCATTTCAAAATTCAAAATTCAAAAATCAACGAACGATTACCAATGCTCCCGGATCGATGACGAACCCCGAATCTTGTCATGCAGATCTGACGGAGCGCCAAAATTTCGCAACATCCTCTGATTCATCCTTCTGTTTTTTCTCTGCCAGAAGTCTTCGGCAATCATGGAACGGGGGGACTACCCGTGGGGAACCGATCTCCGCAGGCCACGAGATCACCGAAAAGCTCGAAGAACTTTTTGAATAAGCCTCCATTTGGTGGGAGCACTTCAATGATTGGAAGCGCTGCTTGCCTGATAGCCCTGTATGAAACGACGGATAAACCTGAGGAATATCACTACGACTAAAGTGATACCAGCGACGAGACCCAGTAGAGCAATGAGCGGATTGTCTTCAATTCGATCTCTTAATGTGGGGCCGGGTAACTTCGGAAAAGGCGGATCGATCCAATCGTCCCAAAAATTCGGATGAGTGTCGGGATG
>CAJJBR010000087.1 GCA_905182475.1 Akkermansiaceae bacterium
CCCGCAAGCGGCCCACCCCGCAAGCGGATACCTAGCAACAACCAAGTCGCCGTCAGCGGTGCGGATCTGTATTACGGCAACTGATGGATCGAGGCGTGGATGACGCGTTTGATGTTGTTGCCGAAATCGCAGGAGATCTCCATGCCCCAGGTCGGCTCGAGGTCGGGGATGCTGAGGGTCACTTGTTGGCCTTTGATCTCGGCCTTGGTGATCTTGAGCTCGTGTTCGTCGAAGTGTTGGGACCCGTAGTTGGCGGTGCGTTTCAGGTTCCAGACCTTGACCTTGAAGGTGCCTTCTGCGGGGAGCGGGTCACTGAAGGTGATGGTGTATTTCCCTTTCGAAGCGGCCGTCTTGATCGGCATGTAGCTCGGCTTTCCGGTGGCCCGGATCCGGCAGAATGAGCCGTCCGCATTTCGGCTGCCCGCCCAGGCGAACATGCCGGCGGCGTAGAGTTGCTTGTTGCCGGGATGGAAGCGACCGCGGTGGAGACCGGAGGGCGATGCCTCGATGGGCAAGGCACACATGCCGCCTTGGGCTTGGCCATCCAATACCTCGTGCGGGACGGTGTAGACTTTTCCATAGCCGTAGCTGAGGTTGAGCAGCGTGCCGTTGAGGGAACCCCACGCGGCATCCTTTGGCACCCACAGGAGTTCGGCGGGGGAGCGGTCGAAGGAATTGGTAATCCAAGCCAGCGGTTGCTCCATCGCCTCATCAGAGTTGTCGGTGACATCATGGTAGCCATACATGTTGCCGTAGAAGCCACCTTCCGTGACGTAGTTGATTCGGTTCTTGGGGTTCCAGTGTCCTTCCTGATCGGTCACGATCCAGGTGCCGTCCGGGTTGATACAAACGCCGTTGGCGGCGCGGAATCCGGTCGCCACGATTTCGGTGGTTGAACCATCGGGGCTGACCCTAAGGAGGGTGCCGTGGTGGGGAACCACTGCTTTGAGGGCATGACGGGCCGACTTGGCGTAGTAGAAGTTGCCTTTTTCGTCGGTTTGCAGGCCCATCGCAAATTCGTGGAAGTGCTCGGTGACCTGGTGATCGTTGTTGAAGGCTTCCACGTAGTCGATTTCCTCGTCGCCATTCAGGTCGTGGAGGCGGGCGATTTGGTCGCGGCAGGTGACGTAGATGGTGTTGTCGACGATTTTGAGGCCGAGAGGTTGGAAGAGTCCGGTGCAGATGCGGCGCCATTTGAGTTCCTTGAGGTCGCCGGCGACTCCATCGACCAGCCAAACATCGCCCAGCCAGGTGCAGACGGCGGCGCGGTCCGGATTGTTTTGGAAGAAGTCGAATCCGCCGAGACGCATCCAGGAATTCCAGGGATTATCGCCTTTGTTCGGGATCGTGAGAGTATCGTAGGCGAAGGGATCTTCGTCATTGCCGAGTTTCCCGACCGTGATGACTGGCTCGGGGTATTGGGCTGGGCCACCTTTGGTCAAGGGGGGGAGCGCGGCTGGTTCGGTGAGTGCCTTGGTGAGTTCGGCAGCCTCCATTTTGGCGAAGCCGATCATGAGGCGGGCGGGGGTGGCGGCGGCCGGGATGCGGAGGTAGACTCCGTCGTCCTTGCGTTCGATGCTGGCTCCCGGGGTTCCTTTGAGTGCGACGGCCAGACTTTCATCGGCAGGGGCAACACGGCTGACGAGGTCGTGCTTGGATTTTGCGACATTCAAGGTGCGGGTGAAGATGCCTTGATTGGCGCCGGGGAGCAGGCCGGGAAGTTCCAGGATCTGTGTCGTGCCGACTCGGTAGTGAATGATCGTTTGTTGTCCGTGACGGTAGCGGCCGAGGTAGCGAACCCAGTCTTGGGGGAGGGGGCCGTAGCGGCGACCGTCACGGCCGACGACACGTTCATCTTCCCAGGATCGTTTGGTGGGGTGCTCCCATGCGGGTGCGTCGGGATTGATGAACAAGGGCTCGCCGGCGATGCTGGTGTGGCTGTTGTGGGAGCCGTCGAAGGCGATGCCTCTCCAATCGAGGAAATTGCCCGAGTAAGCGGTGGCGACACGCATCGTGTCCTCGTCATAGAGCATCCAGGCGTTGCCTTTGGAAACGCCACCTTCTCCTTGATCGAGGCGGACGACGATTCCCTTTTGGGCGATATTCTTGTCCTTGTGGCTTATTTGGAAGGTCCACATGAGCGTCTGACCGAAGTCCATCAGCTCGTAGGGCTTCCCTTTCTTAACCACGTTCGGGCTGTTTGGCACCTTGGGCAGGTCGAGGGCTTTGGGGAGGCTGGCGAGGTAGGCCTCGGAGGGTTCGAAATACTGGCTCTTGTTGAGTGGCTTCAAGAAGGTTTCGCGGATGTAGTGGATGGCGGCATACTTTTGTTCCGCATCGAACTGCATCTGGGGGATCATCATCCCGTATCCCTTCTCGAGGGTTTGATACATGCGGTAGGGATCGCTGCCGTTCTTGAAGGGCGCCTCGTGGAATTTTAGGGCGGTGGGCAGGCTGCCTTCCTTGTTCTGATCGCCATGGCAGGTGATGCAGAGTGTGTTGTAGATGACTTTTCCCTTGGCGAGGGTCTTCTTGTTCCAGCCTTGGATCAGCTTGGCGTGATCGGCGAGCTCCAGTGGTTGGACCCATGCTTTCTTGCCGGTGAAACTTTTGTCGACCTTGAGGGTGAGTCGGACCGGGGCGCCGGCTTGTCCGAGTCCATCGAAGGTTTCGCCATGCTTGCGGGACGACTGATTGAGATCGGGAGTGTTGACGGCGTCGAGTTCTCCTTTGAGCAGGGAGGCGAGTTCGGCGCCTTCGATGGAGCGAGCCCAATAGCGAAGGTTGCTGACCGTGCCCTTGTTCAGCGGGCCAGTGAAGTCGCTTGCGCCGAGTCCGATTTTGAAGAGGTGGGAGGAAACGTCCTTGGAGCTCAGGTCTTCCTGTTGTCCAACCGACTTGCCATCCACCGAGAGGTGGACCGTTCCCTTGCTGGAGCGCAGGACGACTCGATGAGGTTTGCCATCGCTGACCGCAGGGCCGTCGATTGTACCGACCCAGCCGACGTCATAGGAGAGGCGTCCGCCTTTGATGAAGAGCGCTTTGGCTCCCTCGGACCATGGGCCGTCTGGGGCGCATTTGGAGAAGATCGTGCCGTCGCCAGTGGATTGGAAGGAAGCCGCCACGGTGAAATCCTGATCGGTGCGGAGGGCCTTGTCGTCTGAGGTGAAGGACTGACTGCTGCCTCCAGGGATGAGCTTGTTGGTGTGGAGGGCCTTGCCATCGATCCAGGCGCTGACCTGGCTTGGCGTGGATCCGGTCTGTTGGTAGGTTAGTTCGAGGATGTGGTCGCCGGCCGGGAGGGGGAGGGAGAATCCCTCAGTGACCAAGAGCTCCGAAGCAGCTTTTGAATCGTAGTCCAGGTGGAGGCGGAAATTGGCGAGCTCGCGGCTCTTGTAGCCATTTTCAAAGACCGGAAACTGGGTCTGCTCAACCGTTTTTGCCGGAATGATGGGGAGTTGGGCCTGCGCGGGAATCGCGACCAGCACCAAGGCGGAGAGGAAAGCATACTTATTCATAGGTATTGGAAAATCTTGGGTTGGCCGGAAGGCTGTGTGTCGGTTTATAGAACGCTTGATGAGCGCTGAATATTGCAGTAATTGTAGCGATTGCAAACGGAATTAGCCCCCCCCCCTTTCAGCCCTCTGCTATCCCCGCAACGGCGACCTCGCGCACCTCAGCTCAAAAGCAAATTCCCAGTCAACTAGCTCTCATCGTGCCTCCTCATAGATGACCCATCCTCCTGGAACTGAAGAGGAGGAGATGTCTATTCATGATCCATGTTCTGGAGTTCGGCCTCGAGGATGGTGTAGGAGGACTTGGAGAGCGTGGAGTTTTTGAGGGTGGTGAGATCGCGCTGGGCGAGGTCTTTGCTTCCGAGGAGGGCGAGGGCAAGTCCGCGGTCGGCGATGAGGGTCAGATCCGGGCGGTCGGGGAGGATTCTGGTGTTGAGCTCTTGAAGGGCGGAATGGAGATCGGAGCGAACTTTGCCAGGGGTGTTGGTGGCGAGGTTGGCTCGGGCGCGACGGATGAGCCAGGAGGCGCGGAAGCGGGTGGAGGTGAGTTCTTCTTCGATGATTGGAAGAACTTGGGAGATTTGTTTGGCGGAGAGGGCGGCGTCGATCCAGGCGTTGCGAAGGACGATGCTTTTGTGTTTTTGATGGGCCGATTTGAGGACGGCGGCGGCTCGGGCGGGTTTGCCGCTTGAGAGGAGAAGGCGGGCGTGGAGGAGGTCGATCTCGCTGGGGTGCTCGGGGTGGAGGGTTTGGATTTTTTCGCAGACGACGAGGGCGGTGGCTTCGTTGTCTGAGCGATCAGCGACTTGGGCGATGAGGTAGTGGGCTTCGAGGCGATGTTTGGGATCGGTGGCTGAGGCCAAATAGGTCTGAGCGAGGGTCATGGCCTCCGGACCCTGGAGGAGCGGGATAAGGGCGGTGATCGATCCGCGATGGCGGGGCTGAAGGGCGAGCGCTTTACGAAGATCAGCCTGTGCTTCTTTTCGCTTTCGCAGGGCTCGGTATTCGAGGGCGCGCTGGTAGTGGAGCTCGGCGGTGGCCCCCCCCGCGATTTTTTGATCGAGAGCCAGGATGGTGGTGCCGATGTCGTGATGCGCGGAGAGTGCGCCCGGGAGGAGGGCCAGGACGAGTGCGATCAGACGGAGGGAAATCATGTTACTTTTTCAGGATTGGTCACCGTGGCTTGTCAGCTTTTGGTTTTGCCAATCCTTCAGGCTGCCAAGGATTTGCGATTGGGGTGTGCTTGACTACGCCTTTTTTGGTGATGGCGAAGGTGTCACGAAGGTCTCCTTTGAGGTTGACCATTTCGGCGGTGAGAGTGTCACCGGCGATGGAGATGAGGCAGGAGCCGTTCTCGACGATGATGCGTTTCATGAGGGGGATGGTGCCGCGGCGACTGACGCCGGTGCCGCCGTGTCCGGTGACGACTTGAATCACTCCGTTGTGTGGGTTGAGTCCGGCGCTTTTGCGGTAGGCTCCATCACCGGCCGGGTCGCCATCGCCGTCGTCAAGGATGACTCCTTCGGCAATGGTGGGGGTGTGGTAGGCTCCGTCGATGAGCATGGAGCGTTCGTAGATGTGGGAGTGTCCGGTGAAGACGATGTCGACGCCGCCGCTTTCGAGAATGGGCATGATGTGCTCACGCATTTCGATGAGCTGACCTTCTTTGTCTGAGTCGTGCGACCCTTTGGTGTAAGGAGGGTGGTGGAAGAAGGTGACGAGGAAGTCGGCCTGGGTTTTTTCGAGGTCTGCTTTGAGCCACTGGGCCATTTCTCCGCTGGGGCGTCGGTCGAGGTCGTGGGAGTTGAGGCAGATGAAGTGGACGCGGCCGAAGTCAAACGAGTAGTAGGCTTCTTTTCCAGAGGGGAGTCCGCCTGCTTCTGCATTGGTGGGGCAGATGTAGGCGTCGTAGTAGGGGCCGACACCGGTTGCACCTTTGGAGGTCCCGCCTTCGTGGTTCCCCATGGAGGGCCAGCAAACCGTATTGCGCAAGGTGGGCTCGTACATGGCAAAATAGCGGTCGTTGAATTCCTTGTTGGTGCCGGATGAGTAGGCCATGTCCCCGACGTGAATGTAGAGGTCGAGTTGTTTGTCGAGCGCGGCATTGTGGTTGACCATGGCTGAGTGGACATCGGCTTGCTTTTGTCCGCCGGTTCCTGAGTCGCCAACGACCCAGAAGTAAACGGGGGCGTCGGTTCCAGGAACGGGGTGGGTTTTGAAATGGTAGGAAGGGTCAGCGGGCGTGAGCCGGGTCTCGCCATCGTAAACGGCGTAGTAGTAGGTAGTGGCGGGTTTGAGTCCGCTAATCGTGGCTTCAAATTGGTGAGTGCTGACGGGTGCGTCTTTGAAGATCGGAGCTGCGGTGTCCAGGGACGGGTGACGCCGGGTGAGGACGCTGTCGGCGGGGACTTCGGAATCGAGAGAGTCATGGCTGAGGCCGTAGCGCACGCGTGGGGTGGAATCGCCAGAGGTTCGCCAGACGACGCGAATGGACTCGTGAGTGGCCAATTGCAGGTAAGGTGCACGGACAAAGGAGGTGTTGTCGGCAGATGCGACAAGGCTGGCGAGGAAGAGGGAAATGAGAGAACGTATAATCACGGCAGGCGGAGTTTTAATGTTTTTTAAAAAATCGCAATCAGGATTGTGAGGATGTGTTGACGCGCGCGACGAGATTGCGAGATTCGTTGGCTTGGATAGAAGGAAGTCGCCGGTTTCTGCAAAATTGAGGGGTCCGGGAACGTAGGAAGGGGGTGAGTAATTGGTTTCTTTCTTCGACGCTCAAGGGGCTTTGTCTGATCCTGATGACTGGAGGATCGCGGGCGGATGAACCGCCGGTGGCCTCATTGGGGCGGAAGATTTTCATGGATACAAGCCTGTCTGAGCCCAAGGGGCAGGCGTGTATTTCTTGTCATCGTCCAGAGGCGGCGTTCGCGGATGCGAGGGCGGTTTCGCCCGGTGCGGTGAAGGGGAGAGAGGGTCGCAGGAATGCACCGAGCCTGATGTATTCGGCGCTGATTCCGGCCTTGCAGTTTGAGGACACTTACGATGAAGACGGCGAGTTGGAGTATATTTTGGAGGGTGGTTTATTTTTGGATGGGCGGGCGCAGAACCAATTTGAGCAGGTGAGGATGCCGTTCTTTGATCCGAATGAGATGAATCTGGCCGATGATGCCGCCTTGGCGGGGAAGCTCCGGAAGTCGGAGTATGCCGGCGAGATGAAGACCTTGGTGGGTGAGGAGAGGTGGCAGGATGATGCGATGTTGAATGAAGAGGCTTAGCGGGCTTTGGTGGAATTTTTGCGCGAGCCGATGTTCCGACCCTTTGATGCGCCGATTGATGATTTTTGGGCCGGCAACCGCAAGGCGTTGACGGTCTCTCAGCAGAGGGGCTTGGATGTTTTTGAAACGTCTGGGGC
This sequence comes from Akkermansiaceae bacterium, assembly GCA_905182475.1. Lineage (GTDB taxonomy): Bacteria > Verrucomicrobiota > Verrucomicrobiia > Verrucomicrobiales > Akkermansiaceae > Luteolibacter. The sequence continues at coordinate 6,931 of CAJJBR010000087.1, forward strand.
GTGCTCCAAGTGTCACTTGGTGGGTGTGAGTGTGTGGCCGAATGCGTTGTTGAGTGATTTTGGTTACGACAATATTGGCGCGCCGGGCGGAAGCACGAAGGATCCCGGACTTGGAGGTGAGACCGGATTGAAGGATGAGTTGGGGCAGTTCCGCGTGCCTACATTACGGAACGTGGCCTTGACCGCACCTTATCTTCACAATGGGTCGATCAAGACTCTGCGGGAGGTGATTGAGTTCTATAACAAGAAGGATTTGGAAAAGGACCGATGGGGGGCAACGGATTATCCGGAGACGGTGAATCACGAAGATCTGGGTGATTTGAAATTGAGCGACCAAGAGGTGGATGATCTGGTGGCGTTGATGGATGCCTTTACAGATCGCAGCGTGCTGACGATGAAGAAGGGACAGCGGTTTCCAGAGGTGCCGGAAGGGGTGCCAAGCAGGGAGGAGCGGAAGGCGTTTTTTATGGAACCCCTGCCGCGGGTGGATGTGACGATGCCACGGAGGCCGAAAAAACGTGCTGAATGAACAACGCGAGGACCTTGTCCCCACCCCCAACGACTTCGGCGGCATCAGCGGCAGTTGCACTCAACGGATTGATGGGGCCGATCAAGGTAGACGGAAAAGACGTGGCCGGAGTGCCGCCTATTATGCCGCCCCACAACTTCATGAACATGAGCAACTCGCCGATATCTTGACCTACGTGCGCAATGCCTGGGGCAATCATAAAGGTGCGATTGCAAAAGAAGCCGTCGCTAAATTTCGTGCTGCGAAAGGTACACGCGCATTGCTTTGGGCCGCGGCAGAGTTGGATCAACTTCGGTAATGATTTGACTAAACTACATCAAAGTACTCCAGCGCCCACTCTCTCATAAAACGTACTTTGGTCGGCCGAATTCTATAGATGATCAGTTCAGGATTATCGATAGATCCCAAATATTGCCTCAACAGAGGACTTTTCTCCCAAATCTCATTCATCAAATCTGGATCGGAAAGCACCTCAGCTTCTCCGGTGATCCGCACCTGATCGTGATCCTCCGCCATGTAGGCCAATTCAACCAGAGGGTTTGCCTCGATCTCCGCTGTTTTGTGATAGGCTCGCAAATTGGCGACGTAGATGGTGAAATCCTGGTCGACTCGCACTGGCGACACTGGCCGAACTCGGGGTTGGCCGGCGGGGTCAACCGTTGCTAGCATAGGAAACTTTGCCGATTTGATTACGGCATGAGCAAGTTCTGGTAGTTTTTCAGTATCGACGGGATCAGGCGTTGGCTTCATGATGATAGTTCAAATCGAAATTAACGGATTTCCTCCCGAAAGGAACCCATATCTTTCTTTCGGCTACTGCTAGGAATTTGCTTTTTACGGGAGTCTCCTGAAATAGGCGTTGGGCCGGATCGGAGGGCGGGGAAAAGGTTGGCTTTGTACTGGCGCGCATTGTGATTTGTGATTTGTGATTTG